>NZ_JBITRU010000007.1:130084-300961 GCF_044540255.1 Streptomyces sp. NPDC086080 | reverse complement strand
CACGATCTTCAGTCTTCACACACCGATGATCAGCGGTGGCTGTACCTGTCTCTCAGCCGACCCCACCGGCAAGATCACGATCTACGGCTGGAGTACTAGCGAGTGGCGCGGGCGGCAGAGCCCGCCCTGATCGAGTGAGCTCCGCCGCTTGAAAGTCCAAAGTTCCAGCAGGTCAGCGGATACTGGACGGGATGTCAGGCACCGCAACGGGACGGAGCACCGTTAGGGACTCTTCCTGGCGAGCCATCATCGCAAAGGAGAACCTGTCGATTTCCAAGCAGAGATCGACATCGTCTGGGTGATATCCGCTCCGCAGGCCACCGGCGAGGTCTGCCGCGGCACGAGAAGTCCTCGCGCGGTGGAGATACGGGGCCGCCTCGACATCACCTCCGGCCATACATTGACCAATGTATTCAGCGCAGGCCAGGTCCTCATCGGCCTGGCCTCCCTCGCCGGTGACAACGAACGTCACCGGACCGGAATCCTTGGTCTGCAGGAACCGCGCGGTCGGGCCGGCCACCACGAAGCTCGCGCACAAGACCAGCGGCGCGTTCGCGACGGCCAGCGCGCCCACGGTGCCTGCCGTCGTCTTCTGCACCAGCGTGCGCCCAGCGAAATCGCATGACCTGAGCAAGCCGGGTGAGTTCACCGCGTCGAAGCCCGCTGCTGGAGCTCCGTCCTTCAAAGCCAGCCAACCCGGGCGGCTCTCCTTCAAGGCAAGTGCCTCACTCTCCGTCGAGGCCAGGACGATCCTCTCGACGCCACGCGAGAAGGCCCAGGCAGCCACGGTGAAGGCGCGCATGACGTCGATGACGACAGCAACACGGGGAACGTCGGTCAACTCTGGGATGCCAACGAAGTGATGGTCCATCGCACCATTCTGACGCCCCTGGATCATCCGAAGAGCAGGGTCTGTACGGTCATCGGCCCTGTCTCACGTTCGGTGGTGACGCGGCGTGCCGAGGGAGCCGGTATCGGCGGGGTTATGGTGTTCGGCCAGGTGGCGCAGGTGCCAGAAGGGCGGATCCGCTGGTGGCGTCCCGCCAAGTGGTGTAGGGGATCAAGGCGCCGGAATCCGCAGGCCAGGGGCGGTGGCTCGGTGCGATCGGGTGTCCAACTCGCCCTGCCAGGAGGTCTCGTGGACTGCCGTCTCCACGCAGATCGTCCTGCGCCTCGAACCGGAACGCGGAACGCTTGATCCCCTACACCACGTCGCGGGACACGACCGATCCGCTGGCACCCCGAGGGTTGCAGTTTGGGTTGCATTCGCCTCTGTTCAGGGGCGTCCGGATGACTTCCATCGGGCCCTCTCGGCCCAGGTCAGGACGTTGACGGGCCGTCCCGAACACCCGAACGAACATTTGGAAAGCGTGTTGGGGGCAACCCTTCACGAGTTCGAATCTCGTATCCTCCGCAGCCGCCTGACCAGGCGAAACGAGGAGCCGAGCCGCAATCGCGGCTCGGCTCCTCGTCATACGCTGGTTGCAGTTCTGGTTGCATTTATAGGCGACATTCGGAACATATCGACCGACAGGCGGGCGTACGTCCCGCGACTCCCGGCGGGCGGTCGGCACCGACTTGCGCTGCAGAGGTCCTATGGAACTTGGCTGTGGACGTCCCGGCGATTGCCGACGGTCAGGACCAACACGATCAACTGACGATCCTCAGCAGGGCAGACAACGCCCCGGTCAGGGACGTGATGGCCCTCAACGAGCAGATCGCCGATTTGGACGAACTCGTCGAAGGCCAGTTTCGCGAACACGAACTCGCTGACAGTCCAGGGCGTCCCCGGCATCGGCGCCACCCTGGGCGGGGAGTTCCTTGCGGCCTTCGCCGACGTCGCGCCCGCGTCTCGTGTCACGGCCTCGTGTCGACTCCGGCCTCGCCGGAAAGGTCCCATGTCGAGGCCAGCCAGGCCAGGTCGGCTCCGGCCTGACGGCGGGTCGCCCGCTCGCGCGTGAACAGCTCCTCGGTCTTCGTCAGCACCAGCGTGTACGGGCGTCCCTGCCTCCTGGTCACATGGCTTACGGGCAGCTCGGCCGTGTCGATCCTGCTGTGCACGTGCCGCCGCCCGTCCTTCGCCAGCGGCCACTCCAGCGTCCGCCGCGACCGGGAGCCGAGAAACTCGCCCAGGCCGCCGCACAACTCACAGCCGCACCCGGTCCACGCCACCGACCAGTCGTCCGCGGAGCGCGGCGCCCGTCGCGCGAGCGCGCCGAGCCGGTCCCCGCACTCCCGCGCCACCGCTCCGAGCCCCGCCGACCGAAGCTCGCCCTCCGTCTGTTCCCGCGCCGCGTGACGCAGCATCGGCAGCAGGCACTCCAGGACCGTGTCCTGGCAGGAACGCAACGCCGCCATGATCCGGCCGCGCAGCTGAGCATCAGCCGCTTCCAGGATGCGCAGCAGCGGCAGGCTCAGCCGGTCCAACCGCGCGCGGCGGATCTCGGCCGGCCCGGTTGCGGCCCACAGCCGCAGCTCACCGTCCACCTGGGTCCAGGCGCCGGTCAACAGCAGCTGGGCCACCGCCGGACTCCGGGCGGAGCACAGCGCCGCGCACAGCTGGGGAAGCCGCCCGGTCCAGTCGTACCGGTGTTCCTCGAAGCGGTTCCGCGCGCCGCCGAACCAGCCCTCGGTGACCTGGCCCAGCCACGGGACGCCGTACCGCTTCGCCACCGCGGCCAGGTCGTCCGCGTGTTCCGGAGTGAGCGCGTCGATCCGGAACGGCTCAAGGAGCATCGCGGCGGTCCCGGGCGCCCGAAGGCTTTCGGCCACCCGCAGCGCGCTCCCCAGCTGCCCGGGCTTTACACCATTGCCCTTCCAGAACGGCGCGAGGGACTCGGCCGCGGCACGTGCGCCGTCCCGGTCACCCGTGGTGATACGGGCCTGCAGTTCCTCGAGTGCCCACCGTGATCCGGCCTCGCCGCGCGCCGCGAAGGCCCGCTCCCGTGGCCACACCACGACCGCGGCCCGCCGGTACCAGCGGTCCAGTGTGTTGCCGTAGTTGCCCATGTAGCCCTCGTACTGGGAGTCATAGGGCTTCAGGTCCGTACTCGGGGTACTGGCGCAGCTCTCGTGGTCGCGGACGTAGAGCGAGACCTCCTCGCCGTCGGCGCCGTCCGGACCGGTCCACCAGCCGAGGGTGATCTCGTCGTCGATCAGCTCGCCCAGCTCGTAGCCCTCGTCGGCACCCGCGCCGTCGACCGCCGCTGCTTCCTCCCCCTCTTCCTCTCCGTCCTCCTCCTCGTCGTAGCCGTAGTCGTCCCAGGGGTCGTATCCGGCCGGAGTGGCGTCCCAGGTCTCCTTCACCTCGGCGAGGGCGAGTACCGTCTCGCACCCCGCCTGGGCCGCCGCGGCGCGCAGCAGCGCGGCACGCTCCGCGTCGGCGCCCTTGAGCCGGCCCCAGCCGAGACCCCGCTGCGTGTACTCGTGATCGAGCAGGTAGACGAGACGACGGGGCGGATCGGAGTACGGGCCGCCGTAGCGCGGCCTGGCCGGTGTGTCGAAGTGCTGTTCCAGGCAGTGCGCCAGGTCGTCGAGCGGGCCGGACTCCTGCTCCGGGGCGGCTCGCTCGGCCAGCAGGTTGAGCGTGAGGGTCACCCGGTAGCCGGTCCTGACCGGTGTCACCTCGTGCGGGCAGTCGGCGTAGAAGGCCACCAGGCTCAGCTCCGTCCTCGACGCACGGTAGGTCCGGCTCTGCCCGGCGTGCCCGATGACCAGCTCGCCGCCGGTATGGGCCGAGGGCAGCGACAGCACCAGCGTGCCCACCATGGCGTCGTCCTTCTCCGAGTCCTGGTGAGGGAGGAAGAACTGCCCCTTGCCGTATACGAGGAGCGCGTGCGGCTCGGCCCTCAGCCGGGTCGACGCGGGCAGCCCGAGCTCGTCCCGGAAGTACTCCAGCGCGCCGTCGAGCAGCGTCGGCCAGGCCGGGCCGCCCAGCGTGACCTGGTCCGGCGGGATCTGCCAGGTGTCGCGCACACTGCTGTCGCTCAGGGTGTCCTCCCCCCGGCCGAACAGCGCCGGACGCGCCACCGCGATCAGCTTCTTCACCTGCGGCGCGCGCAGCGGCAGACGCACCGGTCCGACCCCGGCCACCTCAAGGCGGACGCCGTCCGCCGGTGCTTCGAGCCGGGCGCTGAACTCCGTCGCCTTCGCACCGCCGAGGAGCGCGCCCAGCCGCTCCCTCGCGCTCTTGGTCATCACTCCGCCCTCCCTTTTCCCACGGCCGTGCCGCCTCGCCCCGACTCTACGGAGCATCGGGACCGCGGGTGGCCGTCTCACCCGTACGGGAACGCCTTGCCCTGCAAGGACGGACGGACGGGGTCGGGATACGCCGGCTCGGACCTACGTGCCCATGTACGTCCCCCATCCGGGGACAACGGGAACAGCCGACTCCCGCACCTAGCGCCCCGGCGCTGCGGAACAATGGCCCCGTGAACGACGACGATGCTCAACTGCTGTCCCAGGTACGGTCGCTGCGGGAGAAGGGGAGCGGACCGAAGCAGATCGCACGGGCCCTCGGGCTGAAGCCGGCCCGGGCCGGCGCGCTGGTACGCCAGGTGGCCCACGAACAGCAGAGCACGGCCGCACCGGCCGCGCGCCCGGTGGTGGGCTGCTGGGTGAGCGGCGGCTGGAGCACGGACCTGGAGCTGTCCGCGGCCCCCGACTGGGCGCGCGCGGACGACGAGGTCGCCGGGGATCCCGGGGTCGCCGGTTTCGCCCAGGTCCTGATCGCCCGCCAGGAGCGGGCCAGCCGGGTCACCGTCTGCGGGTTCCTCGTCGACGTCTACTGCCTCGGCGTCAAGGACACCGTCGGCCCGCAGGTGATGGGCGGAGGATCACTGGACGCCTACGTACGCGACTACTACCGGGCGTTCGACCGACCTCCGCTGCGGATCGGCCTGGAGCAGGCGCAGAGCATCGTGCACGGTGGGGTGGCCTACGCGCGCGCCCTCGGCTTCGAGCCCGCGCCGGACTTCGCGCAGGTCTCCGTACACCTCGGTGAGCCCGGCCCGGCGGCCCCGCAGGTCGGCTTCGGCCGCCAGGGCAAGCCCTTCTACATCAACGGCCCACGCGACGACGCCCGGAAGATCGTACGGACGCTGGAGCGCACCTGCGGCGCCGGGAACTACGACTACGTCGTGGGTACGGGGCCGCTGTGACCGGCGACCACGACGAGCGTCAGGTGCGCACGACCGAGCACGAGGCACAGGCCAATCTGCGGGCGGTGCTCCAGTTGTGCGCGGTGGGCCGACTGCGCTGCAGCGAGAAGACACTCCGGCCGTCCGCGGCGACAGTCAAGACGGTCGCGGAAGCGCTCAGCAGCGGCGACTTCTACGCCGAGGAACCCATCGCCTCCTTCGCCTGGCCGCTGCTGCTCCAGGCCGGCGGGCTCGCCGAACTCGCTTCCGGCAAACTCGCACTGACCGCACGCGGCAGGGCGGCGCTGACCAAACCGGCCCACGACACGCTCGCCCTGCTGTGGCGGCGCTGGCTCAGCCACGGTGTGATCAACGAGTTCTCTCGCGTCGAAGCGATCAAGGGCCAGCGCGCGGCGAACGTCCTCACCGCCGTCAAGCCGCGCCGGGCCCAGGTCGGCAAGGCCCTGGCCGCCTGCGCATCCGGTGAGTGGACCGATGTCGACACACTCTTCCGCACCATGCGCAAGGCTGGTCACGATCCCGGGATCGCCCGCACCGAGCGCGCCCTGTGGAAGCTCTACCTGGAGGACCCCGAGTACGGCAGCCTCGGCTACGACGGGTTCCACAACTGGGAACTCCTCCAGGGCCGCTACACCCTCGCCGTGCTCTTCGAGTACGCCGCCGTCCTCGGCCTGATCGATGTGGACTACCGGCCGCCAGTGGGCGCCCGCGACGACTACCGCGACAACTGGGGCGCCGACTGGACCGACTGCATCAGCCGCTACGACGGCCTCCTCGCCCTCCGCCTCAACCCGCTCGGCGCCTACGCCACCGGGCAGGCCGCCACCTACCTCCCCGCCCCCGCACCGGCCGACACCGTCCCGAAGAGTTCTGGCGGTCTGAAGGTGCTCCCCAACCACGACGTGGTGGCCCTCGACGGACTCACCCCCGCCGAGAGCCTCCTCCTCGACGCCTTCGCCGAGCGCACCGGCGACCGCGTGTGGGCTCTGACCTCCGCCTCGCTGCTCGCCGCCGTCGGCTCGGGCCGCGACCTCTCCGAACTCCGTCACCATCTGGAGGCCGGCGCCGCTCCGCTCCCGCAGACGGTCACCACCCTGCTGGACGACGCCGCCCGCCGCGTCGGCCAGGTCCGTGACACCGGGCCGGTACACCTCGTCGAGTGCGCGGACCCCGCCGTCGCGGCCCTCCTCGCCACCGACCGCCGCACCCGTACCCACTGCACCCGTCTCGGCGAACGACACCTCGCCATCCCCCTCGACAAGCTCTCCGCCTTCCGCAAGTCCGCCCTTGCCCAGGGCTACCCCGTCGGCTGACACACGCCATCGCCGCCGGTGCGGCCATCACGGTCGAGTACATCGCCGCCTCCGGCAACCGGCCCGTACGCAGCCTCAGCCGCCTCGTGCTCGACCTGCCCTGCCTCGGAGCCTGGTGCCATCGTCGGGACGCCGAGCGCGTCTCACTCTCTCCCGCATCCACAGCGTCATGAGCGAACTGCACCAATAAGGAGGATAAATGGTATCGATGGGGATAGTATCCCTGCCGAGACTATTACCATCGGGAGGCTTGCCATGCATCGCTTCATCGGGCGGGACCGCGAGCTGAACGTGCTCGGCAACGCCTTGCAGGTGGTCCACGATGCCGTCGGGACGACGAAACCGGGGCAGTGCGTCCTCATGCGGGGAAGACGGCGAGTCGGCAAGTCCAGCCTCGTCGAAGAGTTCCTTCGGCGCACCGAGGTGCCGTACCTCTTCTTCACCGCGGCGGGCGGCACCGCGGAGAACGAGCTGACGGAACTGCTCGACGCCGCCGCCAGATCCACCCTCCCGGGACGGGAACTGTTCACGGAGGAGGCTCCAGAACAGTGGAACGCGGCGTTCAGGCTGCTTGCGGAGATCCTTCCCGACGACAGGCCGAGCGTGATCGTCATCGACGAAGTTCCCTATCTCATGGACCGCATCGACGCCTTCGAGGGCATGCTCCAGCGGGCATGGGACCGCCTGCTCAGCCGCAAGCCAGCGCTTCTCCTCCTGGTCGGGTCCGATCTGTCGATGATGGAGGCGCTGAACAGCTACGACCGCCCCTTTCACCAGCGGGGCCGGGAAATGGTCGTGGGGCCCCTGAACCCGGCCGACATCGGCGAGATGCTCGGCCTGTCTCCGGCGGCCGCGTTCGACGCCGCCCTGATCACGGGGGGTCTCCCCCTGATCTGCGCCGAGTGGCGGACGGGAGCGGATGTCTGGGGGTTTCTCCGCGACTCGCTGGACAACCCGATCTCGGCACTGCTGGTCTCCGCCGAGCGCTCTCTGGCCGCGGAGTTCCCACCGCAGGCGATGAGCAGGGAGGTCCTGCGTGCCATCGGATCCGGGGAGCGAACCTTCACCAACATCGCGCGCGCGGCCGGCGGCATCGCCCACACCACTCTCACCCGAGCCACTGACGTCCTGACCGGGAAACGGGTCGTAGCCGCCGAGCTGCCACTCTCACTGCGGCCGTCGAAGGAACGCCGCTATCGCGTGGCCGACCCCTACCTGCGGTTCTGGCTCGCGTTTCTGGATCCGCACATGGCGGAGATCGAGCGGATGCGGGGAGATCTCACATTGAGCCGGATCAAGGAGCAGTGGACGAGCTGGCGCGGCCGCGCGATCGAGCCCCTGGTCCGGGAATCCCTCGCCCGCCTCCTGCCGGACGGGCTCCTGCCGACTGCCCCGGCGATCGGCGGGTACTGGACCCGCAGCAACGACGTCGAAATCGACTTGGTGGGCGCCGACCGACAGCCGGTGGCCAAGCAGTTGGTCTTTCTCGGCTCGGTCAAGTGGCTGGAGAACTCTCCGTTCGACAGCCACGACCTGGCCGCGCTGCAGAAGCACCGGGCAGCGATCACCGACGAGCCGGTACCGCTCGTGGCGGTCTCCCGCAGCGGGATCGGTTGTTCCGGCCTTCAGGCGGTATACGGCCCCGAGGAACTGCTCAGCGCTTGGCGCAGAGTGTGAGCAGGAACTGATCTCTAGTTGCAGTTCTGGTTGCATTCACTGCCGTTCAGCACCGTCCACCGCCTGCCCTCAGCCGCATTCCGTCGCAGGTCAGGACGCCGCTGATCAATCCCGAACCCCCAGACGAACATTTGGAAAGCGTGTTGGGGGCAACCCCTCACGAGTTCGAATCTCGTATCCTCCGCCAGTGCCTCACCGGGCACGATGTCGAAGGGCCCCACCGTTCGCGGTGGGGCCCTTCGACATGCATGGCTGCAGTTCTGGTTGCAGTCCCGTGAACGGGCTCGACAACCTGGCCGCGGAGGAAGAGCTCAGCCACGTCTACTGCCGATCTCCTTCCGATGGCCGTCTCCCCGTGGAGGCGACGACCATCGGTAGTGGCTGTGCCCTTGACCTAAGATCAACTGTCAGTGAGCCTGACGTCATGTCTTCTTGGGTGGCCATCGACTTCGAGACCGCGAACGAGCACAGGGGGAGCCCCTGCGCTGTCGGTATGACCAAGGTCGTCGACGGCCGCGTAGCCGACACTTGGGGCACGTTGATCCAGCCACCCACCGGGCTGAGCCGCTTCAGCCCGTTCAACGTCTCTGTTCACGGCATCACGCCCGCCGACGTGGCGAGCGCCCCGGGCTGGAGAGCAGTCCTCGCTGACATCATCGTGTTCGCTGACGGACTTCCGCTGGTGGCCCACAACGCAGGCTTCGACATGAGCGTCGTACGTGCCGCCTCCGAGGCCGAGGGCATGCCATGGCCCGAACTGCGCTACACCTGCTCACAGGTCGTGGCCCGCCGGACCTGGAAGCTGCTCTCCTACAGCCTCCCTTACTGTGCGGACGCCGCCGGGATCGCCTTTGCCGACCACCATGACGCTGGCGCGGATGCCACTGCGGCCGCCCAGGTCATGCTCTCGGCCATGCAGTCTGCCGGGAGCACCTCGCTCGACGGCCTTCTCAGAGGTCACCAGATCCACTGGGGCTGGATGACGTCGGCAGGTGAGTGGTCGGGCAGTCACTACCGGGGACACGGAGCACGCAAGCCTCTGCCCGGGGCCAACCCCGACGCCGATCCGGACGGCGCGCTGTACGGAGCGACGGTCTGTCTGACCGGGAAGCTGACGTCCATGACCAGGGACGAGGCATTCCACAAGCTCGCTGAGGTCGGCGCACAGCCGACGGGGAACGTCACCAAGAAGACCGACATCCTCGTTTCCGCCTCCCAGACCCGGCTCAAGCCCGGCGACACGCTGAGCGGCAAGGCCAAGAAGGCGCAGGCACTGCTGGAAGCCAGCCAGGACATCGAGGTCCTTGACGAGGACGAGTTCCTGCGACGCCTGCACGGCTGATGCACACGCCGTCACGCTGAGAGACGCCAGCTTCCCTGGCCAGCGCCCCTCAGCCTGTCAGGCACCTGATCGATGCTGGCTGTGTCGTCACTCTCAGGCTTCGGTGTCGCCGTGGCGCCGGAATTCTTCGCCCGATCCACAGCCTGTGCACAAGCCTCGGCGAGCGCGGCAGCGACGGCTTCGCGGTCCGTGCCCCGCACCTGGGCCTCGCACCTCCTGGCCGGGCCGGCGAACGGTGTGCCAGCACTGGTAGGTCCGTGTAGAGGTCGGTCTCGAAATCTTAGATCCCGGGCCGCTTCCTCAGGCTCCCACCCGTCGAGGCCCAGCAGAACGGTCGTGGCGGTGCAGCGAGCGTCATGGAGACGGCCGTCCCGCACGCCGGCGTCCCACAGGAGCCGCTTCCAGACGTGGAAGTCGGTGTCGGGACTCAGCGGTCCGCCGGGCAGCCAGGGGAGTGATCCCGCACGGCGAGGAGGAGACGGGGCGGAAGGCCGGCAGAGTCTGCTGGTCCGGCTCCACGGGGGCGCTGCCATACGTGGCGCAATGTTTACCATCCGATATGCCGATTGGCCATCGACAAAGGGGCCTGATGTTCATGAAGCGTCCATAGCGTCGGGCAGGCCGCCATACCCCCGGCCCACCCACAGAAAGACGCTCACATGCGCCGTACCCGACTCGTCACCGCTGCTCTCGCACTCGGTCTCGGCCTGACGGCCGCCGGTCCGGCCTTCGCCGGTTCCGGGCCGATGGCCTTCGAGCCGATCGAGAGCTCGGCCTACAACCAGATGTCCACCGACTGGATCGAGCCACTCGTTGCTCCCAAGGACTTCACCCAGAAGCTCGTCGCCGACGAGACCGTTCTCGACATCTACGGCGGCACCACGGACGACCTCGCTGACATGAACACCGTCAACGAGACCGGCCCGCAGGCCGGCCGGTACCTGTACCGCACCCACGAGGTCGGCTCCAACGGCGCCCTGAGCGTCGTCGACCTCAGGACCGGCAAGGCGAAGGTCATCGCCCAGCGTGCCGACTGGAGTCGGCTCGACGGCATTCGCTGGACCCCCTGGGGCACCCTGCTCTTCGCCGAGGAGACCACCGGCGGCCGTCTCTTCGAGGCGTTCCTCGACCCGGAGGACCGCACGAAGATCACCCGGGTCGAGGAGCGCCGCGAGGTCGGCATCCTGCGTCACGAGGGCATCGAGGCGCGCGCCGACGGCACCGTCTTCGTCATCGACGAGCTCAACGGCGGCTCGATCTACAAGTTCGTGCCGACCACCCGCGGAGACCTGTCCGACGGCCGGCTCTACGCGCTCAAGCTCAACGGTCTCTCCGCTGCCGAGCAGAAGTGGGACTCGGCGACCTTCAGCGCCAAGACCGGGGCCTTCACATGGGTCCCACTCGACATGGACCAGGTCGTCATCGACGCCGATGCCGCCGCCAACGCGGTGAACGCCACCGAGTTCGGCCGCCCGGAGGACGTCGAGGTCATCGGCAACACGCTGTACGTGGCCAACACCAGCGAGGACCGCGTCGTCGCGATCGACCTGCGCAAGGACGTCCTCTCCACCTTCGTCCAGGCCGGCGTGAACGTCGCCGTCGAGGACCGGAGTGCCGGCGTCACCGGCTTCAACAACCCGGACAACCTCGCCCAGGGCCCCGACGGCCGCCTGTGGATCGTCGAGGACAACTACGCCAGCGACATCTGGGTCGCCGGCGCGAAACACCGCAAGGGCGCAGCGGCCGCCAAGGTCGAACTGTTCGCCTCGCTGAAGGACCCCGGTGCGGAGATCAGCGGCATCTACTTCGGCAAGGACCCGAAGACCCTCTTCTTCAACGTCCAGCACCCCGCCAAACCGTACGCGGACGGCACGTGGACGATCACTCGGCGTTGAGCTGACGAGCCGGCCCACCGAGGCCCCGCCCATGCGGCGGGGCCTCTTGCGGCTTGATGAAAGGGTGAGCCCGGCCGCGCTCTACGGCCAGGAGTGACCCGGCGGGTGCCGGAGCGGCGGGCCCGGCACGCCCCGGTGGGCCACTCGCCGGGGGGAAGCTGCCCTCATACGGCACCCGCCGGCCCCGCGCCTGCGCCATTCTTGGTCCCGGGGCCGGGACTCCGGCCCCGCTACGACATCCAGGGCCGACGAGGTACACCCGCATGACATCCCCTTCACCGCTGACGACCTGGCTGCGCGGCCTCGACGGTTCTCGTCTGGCGCGCGTGCTCGAAGCGCGGAAGGACGCCGCGTCCCCTCCGGAGCCGCGCTCGGTGGGCGAGCTGGCGGACCGTCTGCAGCGCCCGGGATCGGTGGCGTTGGCGCTGCGTCGGCTCGCGCTGCCGCAACTCCAGGTCGCCGAGGCGCTGGCGGCCCTGGGGGTGCCCGCCTCCCGTGACGCCCTGGCGGAACTGCTGGGCGCGGCGGACGAGGAGACCGCGCGCGCACTGGACGCCGTACTGGACGTGCTGGCCGATCACGCTCTGGTCTGGCCGGACCGCGCGGGGGAGCTCCGCATGGCCGGATCGCTGCGCCGGGCATGGGACGCGCCCCTGGGGCTGGACGCCCCGCTGGAACAGCTGCTCGCGGGCGTGACGTCCGAGGAGCTGCGCCGCATGCTGGCGGCCCTGGGCGTCAAGCCACCGGGCACCAAACCGCAGCGGCTGGCCGCGCTGGTGGAGCACCACAGCGACCCGGAACGGGTCGTCCCAATGGTCGCGAAAGCCCCTGCGGCGGCCCGGGAACTGCTCGAACGCCGGGCGGAGGGCATGCCGGGGCAGCCTCGGTTCATCGTGTTCGCCCCGTCCGGCTCCGGCCTCGAACCGGGCGAGCGATGGGCGCTGGACCGAGGGCTCCTGGTCCAGGACCGTCACCGCTACGGCCCGGCCCGCATGCCTGCCGAGGTGGCCCGCGCACTGCGCGGACCCGGCTGGCATGCCCCGTTCGAGCCCGTCCCGCCCGCCGCGCGGCTGACGCCGGTCACCGCGAGGGAGGTGGACAGCGAGGCGTCGGCCGCGGCCACGGCGTTCGCGTCCCAGGCCGTCTCGGTCCTGTCGGCCTGCTCGGCGACCCCGCCGGCCCGGCTGAAGTCCGGCGGGATCGGTGCGCGGGAACTGGCCCGCGTCGGCAAGGCCGCACAGGCCGACGACGCCGTCGTACGCCTCACTCTCGAGACCGCGTACGCCGCCGGGCTCCTGGCCCGGGACGGCGACCGCGTGGCGCCCACGGAGGAGTACGACGCCTGGGCGGAACAGGAACCCCCGGAGCAGTTCGCGGTACTGCTCCAGGCGTGGCGGAACCTGCCGCTCACCCCCACCCGGGCCCGCGACGAGGACAACAAGGCACTTCCCGCTGTCGCGGGAGCACCGCCCTGCGACGGCTGCGCGCAGGCCCGCCACGGGCTGCTGGCCGCGGCCGCACGGCTCCCGGCCGGGCAGGGCGCGGTGGTCCCCGCGGATCTGGGGCCCCAGATCGCCTGGCACCGCCCGCTCGCCCACCCGGCGGACCCGGACGGAGCACCGTTCGCCACCGTGATCCGTGAGGCCGAGATCCTGGGCGTACTCGCTCGCGGCGCCCTGTCCGCCCTCGGCATCCCTCTGTACGACGGCGACACGGAGCTGCTGGACCGGGAGTGCCGCCGGCTGCTTCCCTCGGCCACCTCGACGGCACGGATCGGCGCCGACCTCACCGCCGTCGTCACCGGCACACCGTCCGCACGGCTGGCCCGGCTCCTGGACTCCGTCGCCGACCGGGAGACCAGCGGCACGGCATCCGTGTGGCGGTTCGGCACCGGCAGCATCCGCCGGGCACTGGACTCCGGCCGTCTCCCCGAGGACATCACGGCCGACCTGGCCGCTGTCGCCGCAGGGCCGCTGCCGCAGCCGCTGACGTACCTGATCACCGACACCGCGCGCGGCCACGGGCGCGTGCGCGTCTCACCCGCCGCCTGCGTCATCCACGGCGACGACCCCGCCCTTCTCGCCGAACTCGCCGCCCACCGAAGGCTCGCGAAGCTCGGACTGCGGCAGTTGGCGCCGACGGTGCTGATCAGCCGGGGCCCGCTGGACACGACCCTCGCCGCGCTCCGGGCCGAGGGATATGCCCCCGTCGCCGAGACCGCCGACGGCACGGTACGGATCGAGCAGGTGCCGCATCAGCGGGCCGCCGCCGCTCCCGTGCCGGCTCCGCGCCGCTCCGACGTGGCGAGGACACCCGCCCCGGCCGACACGAGCGTCCTGGCGGCCCGGCTGCTGAAGGCCCCGCCCACGCTGCCCGACCCCGCGCCGCTCGCCGGAGGACCGCCCTTCTCCACGGACACCGAGGAGATCCTCGCGGGGTACGCGAAACACCTGACGTACGCCGACGTCCGTCAGCTCGCCCATGCCATCGACACCGGTGAACCCCTCACCATCGAGTACGTCGCCACCTCGGGGAACCGGACGGTACGCACCGTCAGCGACATCGTCCTCGACCCGCCCTACCTCGACGCCTGGTGCCACCTGCGCGACGACGAGCGCGTCTTCACCCTCTCCCGCATCCACGGCGTGATGAGCGTCCCGGCCGGGTGAAGAGGGGGCGGCCGGTTCGAAGGGGCCCCTTCGCTGGTGCCCGTTCGCACCGAGCCCCGCCGCCCTCGTCCGCGAGGCCGTTCTCGCCGCCCGCGGTCGGAGACAGATCACAGCCGTGCGGTGAAAGACCGCCCGCCGGCGATGACTTCGTTCCGCAGCGGAAGTCTCCTTCAGGACCGCCCTCGCCGGACGTCCCCTGTTCGGGCCGGGGCACCGCAGACCACGGCCCTCGACAGGAGTCCCGTTCGCATGACTGATCCGGCACTGACCTCAGGCCGCCCTTGCGCTACCGCGATATGGCCCTTGATCCACGCCGAACGGGCGGCGCTGGCGGCCGATCTCGCGGGACTGACGGACGAGCAGTGGGAGACCCCCTCGCTCTGCGCCGGTCTGACGGTGCGTGAGGTGCTGGCGCACCTGACCGCGGGCGCGAGCCTCGATGCCGTGCGCTGGCTGGCGGGGGTGATCCGCTGCCGGTTCGACTTCGACCGGCAGGTGGCCGTGCGGCTGGCCGAGCAGCTCGGCGCGACCCCGGGCGAGACCCTCGGACGCTTCCGGCGCATCGCCTTGAGCAGGACCAAGCCTCCCCTGCCCGCCCTCGCCATGCTGGGCGAGACGATCGTGCACGGTGAGGACATCCGGCGCCCGCTGGGCATCCGCCGCGACCCTCCGATCGACGTGGTCACGGCGACGGCCGAGTACTACCGGGGCTCGGACCTCGTGGTCGTCGCCAAGGGACGCATCGACGGCCTGGAACTCGTGGCGGACGACGGGCCGTTCAGGACCGGTTCGGGTTCCCTCGTGTCCGGCCGCACGGTGGCCCTGGTGATGGCGATGACGGGGCGCGCGGCGTACTGCGACGACCTGGAGGGCGACGGTGTGGAGCTTCTGCGCAGCCGCTGCGGGACGGTGTGACCCGGTGGCGTGACGGCCGGCCCGGCCGTCAGGCGCGGGCGAGTTCCGCCGCGCCGAAGGAGACGTCGAAGCGGTCGCACCAGATGCTGACGCTGGTGTAGCGGGAGGGGTCGATGTCCTCGGGCACGGTGTAGTTCTGGCTGCCCTTGTTGCCCTTGAGCTTGCCGAGGCTCACGTACTCGCCGTCGTCGAAGACGTGCCAGCCCGCGCGGCCCTCCTTGACCGGCGCGTCGGTCAGCCACACGTGCAGATCGGGGCCGTTGCTGGTGTCGAGCCCTTCCAGGCGCACCACGTGACTGCCGTCGGCCAGCCGCACGAACCTCACCGTGCCGGACGTGGCGTGCTCGTGGCTGATCAGCTCGCCGCTCGCCAGCGTCGTCGGGCCGGCCGGGGGCGGGGTGGCCGGGGGCGGGGTGGCCGTCGCCCCGGAGGGGGACCCGGCGGACGGTGCCGGGGCGACTGCCGTGACCTGGGGCAGCGCCTCCTGGACCGTCTCGTCCTGCCACAGCTTCCACGGCTGGAACCAGTACAGCCCGAAGGCGACTCCGACGACCGCCACCATCAGCACTCCGGCCGTCCAGGGCCTGAACAGTGCGCTCCGCACCCGTCCCATGTCGTTCGCCTTTCCGGGAATCAGCAGTACCGGGTCCATTCAACGGGCGGATCGCCCGTCCGGGGCGGCGTGGCGGATGACGAAACCCTTACGTCCGCGCGGCGTCGAGGCCTGTCACGTCCTCAACGGGTGATCTCCACCTGCCGGGTCTCGGTCACCTGGTCCAGTTCGGAGACGCGGACGGTCAGCTTCATCGTCCAGGTGCCTTCGAGGGGGAGGGTGAGGTCGCTGGTGGCCCAGTAGCCGCCGCGGTCGGTCATCCTCGCGTCGATGGGGCCGACGTCCTTGGCGTCGAGGGTGAAGGTGATGCCGATCTCGGGGACGAAGGTCAGGGCGCCGCGGGGGCCGAAGACCACCGCTTGGAGGCCGTTCTCGCCCACCCGGCCCGGGTCCATCTGGATCTGTACCGTGCCACGGCCGTCGGGTGTGCCGACGTCGAAGGGGATGGTGAACGCCTCCGCCCCGGGCAGCCCGGCCACCTGCGGGCGGGGTGCCTCGGCCGCCTCGGCCTCCGCGCGGGCGGGGAGGGTACCGGTCAGTACGGAGGTGATCAGCAGGACGACGACGGCGATGAGCACCTCGGCCAGCACGGAGCGGCGCAGGGCACGGCGGTAGTGGCCGGAGGTCGGCGGCGGGGGTGTGCCGGCCGGGTCTGGCTCGTCCCCGGACACCGCGGGAGGTCCCTCCGGCCCGTGCCCGTCCTCGGACGCCGCGGGAGGTCCCTCCGGCCCGTCTCCGGACACCGCGGGGGGTACGTCCGGCCCGCCGGTCCCCGGGCTCGGTGTCCCGCCCGCCGCGCCCACCAGCTCCGGCACCCGGGTCTTTGCCGGTGCCGGTGCCTGCGCCGCCCGCCTCACGAGGAGGGTCGTCCAGCGGCGGGAGAGGGCCGCCGCCGCCAGCAGGAAGACGGTCGCCGCGAGTTTGGCCGTCAGGGTGCGGCCGTACGACGTCTCCGTGAGGGCGCTCCAGGAGCCGAGGCCGCGCCAGGACTGGTAGAGGCCGGTGACGACGAGGACGGTCACGGAGAGGAAGGCCAGGCGGGAGAAGCGGGCGACCGTGGCCGGCGGGGGCGGGGTCTTGGCGCGGTACAGGGTGAGAAGCAGGGCCGTGAGGCCGCCGAGCCAGCAGGCCATCGCCAACAGGTGGAGGACGGACGACGTCATCGCCGCCGGAACCTGGATGCCGGCGGAGGCGTGTTCGGCCGCCGCCCAGGTCAGGGCGAGGGTGACGGAGACGGCGGCGCCGATGGCCAGGCGGGCCCGGGGGCCGCTGCGCCGGGCGAGCGGTACCAGGACCGCCGCCGTCAGCAGGAGCAGCGCCAGCCGGGTCAGCAGGGCGAGCCCCGGGCGGCCGGTGAGGGCGCCGGTGAACGCCTCGAGGTCGAGGGCGGTCGCGGGGGACGTGCCGTTCTCGTACGGGGCGCGCAGGACGAGCAGGGCGAGCGTGGCCGTCAGCAGCGTCCACCAGCCGGTGAGCAGCGCCGGCCGCAGCGGGGCCGTGTCGGCCGGACGGCACAGCCCGGCGAACGCCGCCGCGCCGATCATCAGGGCGGCGGCGACGTAGGCGAGGTAGCGGCCGGTGTCGTACAGGCTCTTGGTGACCGGGTCTTCGGCGTGGTCCGCGGGTGCGGCGGGCGGGGTGGGCGAGGGCTTGCCGATGGAGAAGGTGAAGGCGCCGGAGACCGGGTGGCTGTCGGCGGAGACCACCCGCCAGGCCACCGTGTACGTGCCGTCCGCGAGGCCGCCGGGCAGTTCGGCGCGCGCGGTGTCGGAGGCGCCGTCCGCGTGCCGCGGTTCCTCCAGGTGGACCCGGTGGTTGTCGGGGCTGTAGACGCGGAAGGAGTCGTCGAGCAGGCCGACGGACTCCGTGAAGGTCAGGGTGATGTGCCGCGGGGCGCTCTTGACGACGCTTCCGTCGCCGGGGTCGCTGTCCCGGAGGGCGGCGTGGGCGCTTGCCGGGGCGGCGCTGCCGAGGACGAGCAGGACCAGCACGGTGCCCAGCAGCACCAGCCCTTGAAGTCGCCGGGTTCCGCGGGGGCCCGGGGCTCCGCTTCGTCCGTCATCGCCCGCCACCTCGCTGCGCCGTCGCTCCACGTCGTACCCGCCTCCCGGCAATCCGGCTCCGGGTTACGTACGGACGGCGGGCCCGATGTGCTCATCGGAGCGGTGCACCGGCGGCCGGGCGGGCCCATCCGAGCGGCCGGGGACCGGCGGCCGGGGCGGCCGGGCCGGGCGGCAGGCCCGGCGCGCTCAGGGACGGCGCATTGTCCGCAGCATGTCCCGCCCGAAGGCGAGCACAGCCTCCGCACGCTCAGGGACGGCACGTCGTCCGCAGCACGTCCCGCCCGAAGGCGAGCACAGCCTCCGCACGCTCAGGGACGGCACGTCGTCCGCAGCACGTCCCGCCCGAAGGCAAGCACAGCCTCCACGCGCTCAGGGACGGCACAGTTGCCTGATGTGCGCCGCCCGGTCGGGGTAGCGCGCCGTCAGGTCCGTCGCCTCGCCGTGTTCGTAGCCCTCGTAGGTGAAGCCGGGCGCCATCGTGCAGCCGAAGAACGTCCAGGTGCCGCCGGCCGCCACGCGTGCGCCCATCCAGGTGCCGGCGGGGACGGTGAGCTGGACGTGCTGGCCGCCGAGGACGTCCGGGCCCAGGACGGGGGCGCGGGAGGTGCCGTCGGGGGCGAGGAGGAGAAGCTGGAGCGGGTCGCCGAGGTAGTGGTGCCAGGTCTCGGCGGCGGGCAGCCGGTGCAGGGCGGAGAAGTCGCCGAACGCGTCGGTGAGCAGGGCGACGATGGCGGTGCCCTCGGGCCGGCCGTCGGGACGTGCGGGGCCGGCCCAGGTCTGCCGGAAACGGCCGCCCTCCTGCGGGAGCGGCTCCAGACCGTAGAGGGCGACGAGTTCGTCGGGGGTCACCCGCGAAACGCTACCTCGCGCGTGAGGAACGCGAGCCGCGCCTGCTTCTCCGGGAGGTACACGTCCGGCAGGACGATCTCCGGCAGGACGACCACGGGTCCGGCGGAGAAGCCGTGCCTCAGGAAGCGGGCGACCGCCTTCTCGTTGGCGACGTCCGGGTCGACCACCACCCGGTCGCGGTCCAGCGCCAGCAGCACGTACGTGAAGACGGCGGTCAGCAGCCGGCCGGTCCAGCCGGGCCGGGTGCCGCCGGGCGCGGCGGGGGCGAGGAGCAGGTGGATGCCGATGTCGCCCGGTTCGACGGGGTAGCACGCGCCGACGCGGTCGGCCTCCGGCTCGTAGGTCTGGAGCAGCGCGGCCGGAGTGCCGTCCTTGAGGACGAGGTACGCGTGGTGGGTGTCGAGGGTGTCCATGTGGGCGTAGATCTCGGCGACCCGCTGTTCGGTCAGGCCGTTCATGCCCCAGAAGGCGGCGCGTTCCTCGCTCACCCAGCGGTGCAGCAGGGGCGCGTCGGCGGCCGGGTCCAGCGGCAGGACGCGTACGGTGCCGAAGCCGTCGGCCTCCTGCTCGTGGACGGCCGTGCGGGAGGCGTACGGGTCAGACATCGGTCTCCTTCGTCAGTCGCGCCCAGTCGGTGAGGACCGGGGCCAGGTCGCCGGCGAGCCACAGGGGCTGCTGGTCGCGGTGGTGGGGTGAGCCGGGCACGCCCGAGGCGCCGTGCGGCACCACCCAGCGGCTGTCCTCGCGCCGGGCCAGGTCCCAGACGTAGCGGGCGGCGGGACCGCGCGCGGCGAGGTCGGTGAGACCGGGCACGGGGGAGGTGCACAGCACGCAGTCGTGGTCGCCGGAGAGTCCCGGTTCGTCGTCGTACGGCGTCCCGGACGGCGGCAGGGCCCGCCAGGGGGCGAGGCGGTGGGTGTCGCCCCAGGCGCCGGTGGGTGGTTCGGCGGCCACCTCTTCGAGCGCCGCGCGGACGGCGGCCGGGCGGTCGATGCCGAACAGGTCCGTGGCGGAGAGCAGGTGTTCGAGGGCGTACCCGACGCGCGGGAGCAGCGCGAGCCAGGGCCGGAAGACCTCGGGGTACGGGGGTGGCGTGGCCGCCGCCGCGAAGGCGGGGTGGGCGGCGAGGCGGCGTACGAGCGCGGTGCGCAGCGCGGCGAAGGCGGCCGCGTCGGCGCTGTGCGCGTCCATGTGCCGGTTCCAGTGCAGCAGACGGTCGCGCAGGGCGGCGGCGGGCTCGGTGAGGGTGTCGGTGTCGAGCGCGGCGAGGTGGTCCAGGAGGGGGGCGGCGGAGGCGAGGTGGGTGTCCGTGTGGATCGCGGACATGTCGGCGGCGGCCCAGCGGGACCGCCGGCCCAGCAGGGTGGCGATGCGCTCCGCGCGGTGCGGCGGGGCGAACTCGACGCCGAGGGGGGCGGCCGGGCCGCGCTGGTTCGCCATGACGGCGACACCGTCGGTCAGTCCGTCGCGCGGGGGCTCGTGCCAGCCCTGCCAGGCGTGGCCCGGTTCCCACGCGGGGACCGGCCGGACGCGGTTCTCCTCGGCGCGGACCGGGACGCAGCCGGCCACGCGGTGCAGGGTGCCGCCGTCGGTGTCGGCGGCCATGATCACGTTGACCGGTTCGGCCCACAGGTCGGCGGCCCGGTCGATGTCGGCGACCCGGCGGGCCCGCAGCAGGGGCAGCAGCGCGCCGAAGCCGAGGTCGCCGGTGACGCGGGGCGGGTAGCGGAGGGCCAGGGCCGGCGGGGGCCCGGCGGGGGCGGGCACGCCGTCGTCGAGGCCTTCGGGGCCGCCGATCACGACGGGGCCCCGTTCGGTCTCGATGATCTCGACCTCGACCGGCTCCCCGCCCGCCACCTCGATGGTCTCGGTGTGCCGGGCGGCCCGGCGCCAGGTGCCGTCCGGGCCGAGCGCCTCCGCACCGGCGCCGGTGCGGCGCAGCCGCTCGCGGTAGAGGTCCTGGTAGTCGGCCATGGCGTTGGTGATGGCCCAGGCGACGGTGCCGGTGTGACCGAAGTGGGCGATGCCGGGGACGCCGGGCACGGCGAGGCCGACGACGTCGAACTCCGGGCAGGACAGGCGGATCTGCTGGTACACGCCCGGGTCCTCGATGAACCGGTGCGGGTCCCCGGCGATGACCGCGTGCCCGGTGACCGTGCGCTCCCCGGCGACCAGCCAGCCGTTGCTGCCGGAGGTGCCGGGCCCGTCGGCGGCGAACAGGCCGGCGGCGTCGGCACCGAGGTGCGTGGTGATGTGCTCGCGCCAGAGCTTGGCGGGGAAGCCTGCGAAGAGGATGTGCGTGGAGAGCCAGACCGCCAGCGGTGTCCAGGGCTCCCAACGGCCGGGGACGAGACCGACCCGGTTGAACTCGGGGGCGAGGCCGCGGGCCGGTCCCTCACCGGGGATCTCTGCCGTGCCGGTTTCGCTCCGGGCAGACCTGCCCGCCCCACCGGCCTCACCCCCGGCAGACCTGCCCGCCCGGCCGACCGGGGTTTCGGCGGGACTCCCGGCGGCCTCCCCGCTCCCCACCGAGCCGCCGTCCCGACCAGCCGCACCACCGTCCCGACCAGCCGCACCACCGTCCCGACCAGCCGCACCACCGTCCCGACCAGCCGCACCACCGTCCCCCGTACCCGTACCGTCGGCCGCCCTGGCAGTGGGCGCTTCGGGCCCCCGGCCGGGAGTCCTCGGCCGGCCCCGTCCCCCCGCGTTCCCGGCGGGTACCGGACCGGCACCGGTCACCTGCGCGGAGGGGCCCGCGACGGCGAAGGAACCGTCGTGCGGTGAGCCGGGATCCGCGGCCGGTGCCGGTGCCCCCGCCGCCGTGCCCGACGCCAGGACCTCGTTGACTCCGGCCACGTACGCCCGTACCCATTCCGCCGTCTCCGGGTCCCGGCGCTCCAGTTCGGCGAAGCAGCGGCGGGCCGTGTCGGTCAGGCGGGCACGGCGGACGAAGCGGTCCCAGGGGAGGGCCTCGGGGCCCAGGAAGGAGGCCGAGGTGCCCTGGGCGCGGTGGCGTTCGACCTCGAGCTGCCAGGCTCGGTCGAGGGCGGTGACCCGGCCCTGGGCGCGCGCGAGTTCGTGCACGCCGTCCGCGCGCAGGTGCGGGATGCCCCAGGGGTCCCGAAAGATCTCGCCGGTCACTGTGCCCTCACTTTACTTTAGGTTAGCCTCCCCTAAGTTAACCGGGTGGATGCGGGCGCTGGGGTACTGGCGCGCGAGCTGAGCCGCGACGCGCGATCATCGGGGCATGGACGTCACCCTGCACCTCGCCCAGGACCCCGATGCCGACCGGCTGCTGGGCCGCAGCCCGCTCGCCGCGCTGACCGGGATGCTGCTGGACCAGCAGATCCCGATGGAATGGGCGTTCAAGGGCCCGGCGACGATCGCCCAGCGGCTCGGCGCGGACGATCTGGACGCGCACGAGATCGCCGCGTACGACCCCGACGCGTTCGCGGCGCTGCTCTCCGACAAGCCGGCCGTGCACCGCTATCCGGGCTCGATGGCAGGCCGAATCCAGCAGCTGTGCCAGTACCTCGTCGAGCACTACGACGGTGACGCCGAGGCCGTCTGGCGGGGTGTCCAGGACGGCAGGGAACTGCTGAGGCGACTGCAGGACCTGCCCGGTTTCGGCAAGCAGAAGGCCCAGATCTTCCTCGCCCTGCTCGGCAAGCAGCTGGGGGTCGGGCCCACCGGCTGGCGGGAGGCCGCCGGCGCCTACGGCGAGGAGGAGTCGTTCCGTTCCGTCGCGGACATCACCGGCCCCGAGTCGCTGTCGAAGGTGCGGGCGCACAAGCAGGAGATGAAAGCGGCGGCGAAGGCGGCGAAGGCCGCCAGGAAACCGGGCGCGTGATCGGGTACGCGGCCCGGCACGCCGGGAACGCCCGGGCCGCCGCGCCACGCGAACGCAACCGACCCTTTCGGGGGAATCAGCCGCACGGCCGGGGTGACCCGACCCTGCCCTGAACACCGCGCACGCATCACCGAACAGGGGACGCGCCTGCGACGGACGACCGTTCCCTCCCGGTTCACCACACTTTTTCCGGTGTCGTACTGCGCCGCCATGGCTGCGCCCGGATCGCCTTGGCCGGTAGGCTTTCCGTGTGATCTTCAAGCGCATCGGAAACGGCCGGCCGTACCCCGACCACGGCCGGGAAAGCACCCGGCAGTGGGCGGACGTCGCGCCGCGCCCGGTCCGCCTCGATCAGCTCGTGACGACGAAGCAGCAGCTCGACCTCGAGACCCTCCTCGCCGAGGACTCGACGTTCTACGGCGACCTCTTCGCGCATGTCGTGAAGTGGCAGGGCGACCTGTATCTGGAGGACGGGCTGCACCGAGCCGTGCGGGCTGCGCTCCAGCAGCGCCAGGTGCTGCACGCACGCGTGCTCGAACTCGACTGACGGCCCCTCCGGAACCCTTCCCCGGGGACCGTTTTGACCCTTTCGGGTCGGACTGCACAAGGACTGCACCCAGTCGGATGATCATCCGGTAGGCATTGCAGCCCGGGCGCACTACGCTGCGCTCATGAGCATGCTCACTCCCCCTGGCATGGGCGGCCAGTACCGCATCACGGGTGACCGGTACCCGCGCATGCGCCGGCCCCGACGGCGCGGGAGGCTCGTCGCGCTGACCGTCGTATCCATGGCCGTGCTCGGCGTCGGCGGCTGGGGCACGCTGCAGCTCATCGACGTGTTCACCGGTGGCGGCGACTCCGCCTCCGCGGTCGGCACCAAGGCGGCCTGCACCGACAAGGCGACCCCCGCGGCCGCCCCGAGGGCACTCCCGGCGCCCGGGACGATCACGGTCAACGTCCTCAATGCCACGACCCGCGGCGGTCTGGCGCAGAAGACCGCCGACGAGTTGAAGAAGCGCGGCTTCAAGATCGGCGAGGTCGCCAACGCGACCAAGGAGTACGACAAGAAGGTGAAGGGCACCGGCGTACTGCTCGGGCCCGCCACCGCCCTCGACACCTCGTTGCCGGTGCTCGGCGCCCAGCTCGCAGGCGCCGAACGCCGTACCGACCCCGCCCGCAAGGGCGCCGAGCTCGACCTCATCATCGGCGACACATTCCGGGCGCTGACGACGAAGGCGGACGCCGACCGGGCTCTGACCGCACTGGCCAACCCGGAGCCGACGCCCGCCTCGAAGAAGAAGTGCTGACCGACGGGAACCGCTGACCGAAGCGGAACCGTCGGCCAAGGAACCGCCGCGGAGGCTGCGGAAGATCGCAGAACCCGGGGCTCCCCCGGGGGAGCCCCGGGGGAGCCCTGGACGAGCGGGAGACCGCCCAGGCTCTGGGCCGGCCCCGGGGCACGGTGAAATCCCGGCTGGTCGAGGAGCGGTACGACCCGTCGGCGGTGCCCTCTCCGGGGACGGCGGTGAGCGGGGTGATCTCGCCGGGCTTGACCTGCGGAAGCCCGCGGAAGACAAGAACCGGGAACGCGGGAAACGGGGCGTGGGGACCCGGGGGCCGCTCCGCCGCCCCGCCCGGCGCGGAACCTACTCCGCCGCCCCGTACATCCGGTCCCCCGCGTCGCCGAGGCCCGGCACGATGTAGCCGTGCTCGTTGAGCCGCTCGTCGACCGACGCCGTCACGACCGTCACCGGGGTGCCGGCCAGCTCGCGCTCCATGACCTCGACGCCCTCGGGCGCGGCCAGCAGCACCACGGCGGTCACGTCGTCCGCGCCGCGCCGGATCAGCTCCTGGATCGCCGCGACCAGCGTGCCGCCGGTGGCGAGCATCGGGTCCAGGACGTAGACCTGGCGCCCGGAGAGGTCCTCCGGCATCCGGGTCGCGTACGTCGAGGCCTGCAGCGTCTCCTCGTTGCGGATCATGCCGAGGAAGCCCACCTCGGCGGTCGGCAGCAGCCGGACCATGCCGTCCAGCATGCCGAGACCGGCCCGCAGGATCGGCACCACCAGCGGGCGCGGGTGGGAGAGCTTGACGCCCGTGGTCCGCTCCACCGGAGTCCGGATGTCGACCTGCTCCGTGCGCACGTCACGCGTGGCCTCGTAGGCGAGCAGGGTGACCAGCTCGTCGGCGAGGCGGCGGAAGGTCGCGGAGTCGGTGCGCTGGTCGCGCAGGGTGGTGAGCTTGTGGGCGACCAGCGGGTGGTCGACGACGTGGAGACGCATGGCGTCAACACTAACCGGGCTCCAGAGGCCCGGCGTCCCCGCGCACGGCAAGCCTCCCGGGCTCCCGTCACTCGTTCGCTGGCGTCAAACCGCCCGTCCGGGGGAAGGTGGGAGGGACGGACGGGAGTGATGAACCCATGCCTGAGCAGGAAGACCGACGCGATCCGTCGCCGCGCGAAGCGCCCGGCCCCACCGGGATCAGGACCGGCACGGAGGCCGAGTCGGAGGCCGAGCGACGAAGGCGCCGCGCCCGGTTCCTGCGGGAACTCGCCGAGGCCCGCGCACTGCGCGAGCGGGTCCAGCCGCGCCGCGCCAAGGCCGCCCGGCTGCGGCACGCGATGCGCATGCGCACCTTCCGCTGGTAGCACCACCACTCCACCGGCATACGACGGACCCGAGTGCCGTGCGGTCACGGCGGGCCCGGCCGCGTACGATCCGCACGTGGCGGCAACAGCGGCGACAGCGGCGACGGGTGCGCCGGTGAGTCCTTCGGGGGCACACTCGGCACACCGCGATCAAAACTGCCGGAAACAGGGAGCCGAAGACGTCCCCTGACGGCCTTGTTTCTGCCACGATTCCGAGTGGGTGGGGCTCGGCACACCGGCCCCCGCCCGCACACCTCCGCCGGGGGGATTCCCATCCGGCACGCCTATGACAGTGGGAGAGTCACGGTGTACTTCGCCGCACTGCTCGCGCGCACCGAAGACGGGTGGGAAGCGAGCGACACGGAGCTCGACGATGTGGAAACCCTGTCGGATCTCGCCGACCTGGCCCGGGATGCCTCGTCCGACGACGACACGGTGATCGTGCTCATCGAGCAGGAGGAGGGCTGGTTCGGCGTCGTCCGCGTGGACGGCGAGGAGGACCCCCGGATCTATGTCTCCGACGCCGCCGCGGCCGCCCGCAGCAGCTACGGGGAGATCCTGCTCACCGACGAACTGCTCGGGCGTGAGCCCGGGGCCGACGGACCTGACCTGGACGCCCTCGACCTCGACGGCACGGAGGACGGTGAACCGGAGGACGAGGACGCCACCGACGACGACGGCGCCGTGTCCGCCGGCTCCGCCGACGCCGTGCCGCACGGACCGGTCGGTGACGCGCAGGTCCTGGAGGATCTGGGCGTGAGCGAGAAGGAGTTGCGTGCGATGACCGGGGACGCCGTCAACGAGATCGCCGACGCCCTGGGCGCCTCGGAGGTCCTGGAGACCGTCCGCTGACCGTGCCGGCCACCACCATCGCGTCCGGCCCGCCGGACCCCGTACGCGACCGCTGGCGGGCGGCCATGCGACTCGCCCTGGACGAGGCCGCACTGGCCGTCCGGGGCGGGGACGTGCCCGTCGGCGCCGTCGTACTGGCCCCGGACGGCGCCACCGTGCTGGCCTCCGCCCACAACGAGCGCGAGGCCGGCGGCGACCCCACGGCCCACGCGGAGATCCTCGCCGTCCGGCGGGCCGCCGCGGAACTCGGGGAGTGGCGGCTGGCCGGCTGCACCCTGGTGGTGACCCTGGAGCCGTGCACGATGTGCGCGGGCGCTCTCCAGCAGTCCCGGGTGGACCGGATCGTCTACGGCGCCCGGGACGAGAAGGCCGGCGCGGTCGGCTCCCTGTGGGACCTCGTCCGCGACCGGCGGCTCAACCACCGGCCCGAAGTAATCGAAGGCGTGCTCGCCGAGGAGTGCTCCCGGCTGCTCACGGAGTTCTTCCGGAACCGCTGAATACCGATTTCGAACCACGTCGCACCGTGCTGTAAGGTCTCCCTCGGTAGCGTGTCCGAGCGGCCGAAGGAGCTCGCCTCGAAAGCGAGTGTGGCGCAAGTCACCGAGGGTTCAAATCCCTCCGCTACCGCCGATGAAGGGTCCCGTCGTCAGACGGGGCCCTTCGTGCGATCATGGGCCCGCTCGACGTGTGTGACGCCGGTGCACGTCTGCTACAGGGGAGGGCCGCGATGGCGGTGAACGCGAAGAAGGCCGCCGTCTATGTACTCGTGGTCTTCGTGCTGTATCTGATCATCACGGACCCGGAGACGGCCGCCGACTACGTCCTGGTCGGGTTCAGGGGCGTCTCGGACGCCGCGAAGGCCATCGGCGACTTCATGACCTGGCTTGCCGACGGAGGAAAATAATGATCCGCCATCTCGTGCTCTTCCGGCTGAACGAGGGCGTCCGGCGCGACGACCCGAGGGTCGTGCGGGGTGAGGATGCCTTCCGGTCGCTCGAGGGCAAGATCCCGGAGATCCGCTTCTGGGAGTGCGCCTGGAACATCAGCGACCGCCCCATCGCCTACGACTTCGCCATCAACTCGGCGTTCGAGGACGTGGACGCGCTGCGCCGGTACGTGGAGCACCCGGAGCACCAGGCGGGCGTCGGACTGTGGCGCGAGTTCGCCACGTGGGTGATCGCCGACTACGAGTTCTGACGCTTCGTCCTCCTTCACCCCCCTTCTCTTTCCTCCCGCTCCCCCTCCGCCCCCTCCGTCCCCCGAAGGCCCCTTGCCGTCACGGCAAGGGGCCTTCGCGCGTCGTACGGCCGTGTTCGAGCTCAACACGGAATATGCGGTGCTTGCACACAGTGAGTCAGTCTTGTGATGCTATGACCGCTTTTGACGGATGAGTTGACGGACGATGAGAGCGATGACGAGGTGGC
The DNA here is from genome assembly GCF_044540255.1 of Streptomyces sp. NPDC086080. Taxonomy (NCBI): domain Bacteria; kingdom Bacillati; phylum Actinomycetota; class Actinomycetes; order Kitasatosporales; family Streptomycetaceae; genus Streptomyces; species Streptomyces sp. NPDC086080. Next base: position 273,690 of record NZ_JBITRU010000007.1, on the reverse strand, counting down.
GTTGACCGTGCCGGCCAGTACTGCGCCGCCCCAGGACGAGGTGTCCCCCGACGCGGTTCAGACCCCCGCCAAGCGGCGCGGTGCCGACACCCGGGCCCTGACCCAGCTGCTCTTCGGTCAGCTCAAGGAGCTCGAGCCGGGTACGCCGGAGCACACCCGCGTACGCGCGGCGCTCATCGAGGCCAACATCCCGCTCGTGCGCTACGCGGCCGCCCGCTTCCGCTCCCGCAACGAGCCGATGGAGGACGTGATCCAGGTCGGCACCATCGGGCTCATCAACGCCATCGACCGCTTCGACCCGGAGCGCGGCGTGCAGTTCCCGACGTTCGCGATGCCGACGGTGGTCGGCGAGATCAAGCGGTACTTCCGCGACAACGTCCGCACCGTCCACGTACCGCGCCGGCTGCACGAGCTGTGGGTGCAGGTCAACAGCGCGACGGAGGACCTCACGACCGCCTTCGGGCGCACCCCGTCGACCGCCGAGATCGCCGAGCGGCTGCGCATCTCGGAGGAGGAGGTGCTGTCCTGCATCGAGGCCGGACGGTCCTACCACGCCACCTCGCTGGAGGCCGCGCAGGAGGGCGACGGGATGCCCGGACTGCTGGACCGGCTCGGCTACGAGGATCCCGCCCTGGACGGTGTCGAGCACCGCGACCTGGTCCGGCATCTGCTCGTACAACTGCCCGAACGGGAGCAGCGCATCCTGCTGTTGCGTTACTACAGCAATCTCACCCAGTCGCAGATCAGCGCGGAACTCGGCGTCTCGCAGATGCACGTGTCCCGGCTGCTGGCGCGCAGCTTCCAGCGACTGCGATCCGCAAACAGGATCGACGCGTAACTGGAACGAGCGAATCGCCCATCAGGCCCTTTCTGCTCACTTCTGGGCCGATAGGCCATCAGACCCCTTGTTTCCAGGGCTGATTCGCATCTCGGATGTCGACATGTCACTACAGCGCGTTGCCGACATGTGACATTCTGCCGGAAGCGCGTTTGCCGGAGCCTCGGCGCCGGTATTCAGGGTGAAGGCTGCGTTCCTCAGATCGGGAGCGTCCGCCGCGACCGTCCCGCGACCCAAAGGGGGTGGCATGTCCGCAGAACAGGGCAGCTCAAAGGTGCTCACGCTCGCGGAGAGCGAAACAGCTCCCCATGCTCTCGACGTACTCGGCCCCATCGACGAAGGCCCGGCCACACCGGCTCCGGAGCTCCAGGACACGACGCAGCCCCAGGAGACGGCGAAGCTCCAGGACACGGCGGAGCTCCAGGACACGGCGGAGCTCCAGGACACGGCGGAGCTTCCGGACACGGCGGCCCTCGACACCCGCACCCTGTCCCGCTCCCTGTTCCTGCGGCTCGCCGCTCTCGACGAGGACAGCCCGGAGCGTGCCTATGTCCGGGACACGCTGATCGAGCTCAACCTCCCGCTGGTGCGGTACGCGGCGGCGCGGTTCCGCTCGCGCAACGAGCCGATGGAGGACATCGTCCAGGTCGGCACCATCGGCCTGATCAAGGCGATCGACCGCTTCGACTGCGAACGGGGCGTTGAGTTCCCGACGTTCGCGATGCCGACGGTGGTCGGCGAGATCAAGCGCTTCTTCCGCGACACGTCGTGGTCGGTGCGGGTGCCGCGCCGGCTGCAGGAACTGCGCCTGGCGCTGACGAAGGCCAGCGACGAGCTCTCGCAGAAGCTGGACCGCTCCCCGACGGTTCCCGAACTCGCCGCCGTACTGGGTGTGTCGGAGGAGGACGTCGTCGACGGCCTCGCGGTCGGCAACGCGTACACGGCGTCCTCGCTGGACTCCCCCGCGCCGGAGGACGACGGCGGTGAGGGCTCGCTGGCGGACCGCCTCGGTTACGAGGACACGGCGCTGGAGGGCGTGGAGTACCGGGAGTCGCTCAAGCCGCTGCTGGCCAAGCTGCCACCCCGGGAGCGCCGGATCATCATGCTGCGCTTCTTCGCCAACATGACCCAGTCGCAGATCGGCGAGGAGGTCGGCATCTCCCAGATGCACGTCTCGCGGCTGCTCACGCGGACGCTCGCCCAGCTGCGGGAGGGCCTCATCTCGGACTGAGGCAGCGCGCGGCTCGGGGCGCCGGCAGGACGCCCCGGGCGCGGAACCGGTTTCGTGGCCGCCGCGGCGCCCCACAGGGGCGCGACGGCGGCCGCCGCGTGTCCGGCTGCTTCAGCCGCGTGAGCTACTTCAGCGCGAGCCAGGCCACCGCGGCGACGACCGCGACGGCGACGACGACGCCGACGATCAGACCGATGCGCGGCCCACCGCCGGTGGACTCCGCCTGCCGGCCCTGAGGGGCCTCGTCGACGAACGCGCGGAACATCTGGGTGTTGCCGGCGGGATCCTGATGACCCTGCGGGCCGGGGGTGTTAGCCATGCCACGAGACCCTAGCGAATCCCCGGCGAGCGGCCCAAGCGGGGCCGGGACCGGGACGGCGGGTGGCTTCGGCAGGCCCGGCCGGGACCGGCCCCGACCCTGCCACCTGCGTGTTCACTGCCACGATTACGCGCCTTTGCCAAGTTTTTGATCCTCCGGGGCGCCCCTTTGTTTGCTTGTAGCAACCATCAACTCTACGGTTGCTTTAAGCAACGAACGAAAGGGTGGGCGTCATGGCCGGGCGGGCCCGCTACGAGGAACTGGTCCGACAGTTCAGCGCCTTCGGCGCCGTCAAGCGGGACATGAACCGGATCATGCCGGCCGACTGCCCCAGCGGCTCCGCGTCCGTGCTGACGCTGCTCGGCCGGCACGGCGACATGCGCATGAGCCGGGTCGCCGAACTGCTCTCCGTGGACATGTCGGTCACCAGCCGCAACGCCGCCCATCTGGCCGAGCGCGGCTGGATCGAGCGCTCCCCGGACCCCGCCGACAAGCGCTCCCGCATCCTGCGCCTGACCCCCGCCGGCCGGACCCGGCTCGACGAGCTGTTCCGGCTGACCACCCAGTTGCTCGCCGAACGCCTGGACGACTGGTCCGACGAGGAGGTCGGCCACCTCGCCCACCTGATGGCCCGGCTCAGGGACAGCTTCGGCGACGGCCGCGGCGTGCCCCGGCCGACCGCCCCCGTACGCGAAGAGACCACCCGTACACCCGCGAGCACATAAGAGAAGGACGCCCATGGCAACAACCACACCGAACGGTGTGCGGGCTCATGCCAAGCACGGGGGAGGCCCCTCCGCAGACGCTCCGATGACGCATCCGCAGATCATGAAAGCACTGTCCGGGCTGCTGCTCGGCATGTTCTGCGCCATCCTGTCGTCGACCATCGTCACCAACGCCCTCCCCGAGATCGTCGCCGACCTCGACGGCGGCCAGAGCGCCTACACCTGGGTCGTCACCGCCTCGCTGCTGACGATGACCGCCTCCACCCCCCTGTGGGGCAAGCTCGCGGACCTGACCAGCAAGAAGGTCCTGGTCCAGGCCGCCCTGGTGATCTTTGTCATCGGCTCCGTCGTGGCCGGCCTGTCGCAGAACCCGGCCATGCTGATCACCGCCCGTGCCATCCAGGGCCTCGGCGGCGGCGGTCTGTCCGCCCTGGCGCAGATCATCATGGCCGCGATGATCTCCCCGCGTGAGCGCGGGCGGTACTCCGGCTACCTGGGCGCGACCTTCGCCGTCGCGACCGTCGGCGGCCCGCTGCTCGGCGGCGTCATCACCGACACCAGCTGGCTCGGCTGGCGCTGGTGCCTCTACGTCGGCGTACCCTTCGCGGTCATCGCCCTGATCGTGCTGCAGAAGACGCTGAACCTGCCCGTGGTCAAGCGGCAGGCCAAGGTCGACTGGGCCGGCGCCTTCTTCGTCACCGCGGCCGTCTGCCTGCTGCTCGTCTGGGTCACCTTCGCCGACGACAAGTACTCCTGGATGTCGTGGCAGACCGGCGTCATGGTCGGCGGCGCGATCGCCCTGACGCTGGTCTTCCTCCTCGTCGAGTCGAGGGCGAGCGAGCCGATCATCCCGCTGCGCCTGTTCAGGAACCGCACCATCACCCTGGCCTCGCTGGCGTCGCTGTTCGTCGGGATCGCGATGTTCGCGGGCACCGTCTACTTCAGCCAGTACTTCCAGCTGGCCCGGGGCAAGTCCCCGACGATGTCGGGCGTGATGACCATTCCGATGATCGGCGGACTGTTCCTGTCGTCCACCGTCTCCGGCATCGTCATCACCCGGACCGGCAAGTGGAAGAACTGGCTGCTGGCCGGTGGCGTCCTGCTGACGGCGGGCCTGGGTCTGCTCGGCACCATGCGCCACGACACCCCCTACTGGCACCTCGGCGTCTTCATGGCGCTCATGGGTCTCGGCGTCGGCATGATGATGCAGAACCTGGTCCTGTGCACGCAGAACCAGGTGGATGCCGGCGACCTGGGCGCGGCCTCCTCCGTCGTGACGTTCTTCCGGTCCCTCGGCGGCGCGGTCGGCGTCTCCGTGCTCGGCTCCCTCATGTCGACCCGGATCAGCCACTACGCCGAGGACACCATCGGCTCGCTGAGCCCGCGGGAGCAGGCTGCGGCGGCCCGCACCTCCGGCAGCGGCGCCCTCCCCGACATGGACCTGCTGCCCCCGTCCATCCGCACCTGGCTGGAGAGCGCCTACGGGCACGGCATCGCCGACATCTTCCTGTACGTCGCCCCCGTCGCCCTGCTCGCCTTCCTGGTGACGCTGTTCATCAAGGAGGTCCCGCTGCGGACCACGGGCGCGCCGGCCCAGGCGGCGGAGTCCTCGGCCGGGACCACCCCGCCGGTGGCACCGGCCCCGGCCGAGGCGGCCCGCGTCGCCGGCTAGCCGGTGCGGGCCCCGGCGGCCGTGGGAGCCCGTCGGCCGACGCGGACACCGCGGTAGCCGGCACCCGGCCCAGCGGCTCGCCGCCGTCGCCGTCGCCTTCGCCGTCGCCTTCGCCGTCGCCGGGACGGCATCCTCCGGAGGGGGAGGGCGGGAAGCGCCCGGCACTCCGGCGGCACCCCGGCATCGGGCTCGCCCACCCGGGCGAGGAGCAACCCCGGCCCGTGGCGGGCCGCGCGTCCTGTAGCGGAGACGCGCCCCGCCACGGGCCGGTCCCATGACGGCCGTTCGGCGCGTGTTCCCGGGCCGCCGCGCCCCGGCCGCCGGGCGGCGCGAGGACCGCGCGGTGAACTGCGACCCGGTCGTCCGGGCGGGCTCACGGCCACCGGGCACAACACCTGGTGGAACCACATGGTGAACCGGACACCCAGGTGGCGCGGGGGAGCGCTGCCCGCCGGGTGAGATCCGGTCAGGGGCGGCGCGACCGTCAGGGTTTGCTGTGGGCGGCGACGATGCGGCGGGCGAGGTCACGCAGTTTCACGTTCTCCCGCTGCGAGGCCCGTACCAGGCTGTCGAAGGCACCGGCCGCGTCGATGTCCATGCGCTCCATGAGGATGCCGGTGGCCTGACCGATCAGGTCGCGGGTGCGCATGGCCTCGGTGAGCTGCTCGCGCACGGTGGCCGAGTCCAGGGCGATACCGACATGCGCGGTGAACAGCCGCCCTATCCGCAGCGCCGCCTCGTCGAAGGCGCGCGGCTTGCGGGCGTACGCGGTAAGCACGGTCAGCCGGCGCCGGTCGGCACGCAGCCGCAGCGACAGCACGGACTTCAGGCCCAGCACGGAGAGCGCGTCCGTGCCCTCTTCGCCCTCGCTGTCCTCCACCTCGGCGACCGGGGCGGTCCACAACCGGTGCCAGTACGGCTGCTCGCCCGCCACGAGATGACCGTCCTCGGCGGCGCGCACCACCTCGTCGGTCCAGGCGAGCGTCTGGCGGCGGTTGTCGCGCTCCAAGACGCAGATGCCCGCATGGTCGGCGCCGGGCATCAGATCCACGGCCAGCCGGACGGCGGTGTCCAGCGTGCTGTCCAGGGTGGACGTCTCGTGCAGTCGGCACGCCGCAGCCGTCAGCGCTTCCGCCAGATCGGAATCGGCAGGGAAACGGGTCACATCGGAAAACCGGGACGAAGCCACCACGAACCTCTTCGGCGAGCACGGCCAAACGGCCGTGCGCAGGAGAGCTCCGCAGCACATTCCCGACTGCGAGCACAGGACGTACAGAATTTTAGCCGCTTCCGGTGACGCTCTCCGCCGTGGTGCAATGGGAGCGGGTCAGGAAGCGGCCTTACCGGAATTCCGGACGCACGTCTGCCAGGTGACTGTCATGACCTTCCTTCCGTATCCCCCCGAAAGACATGACCCGTCCGAGCGTCTGCTGCTCCCGTTCCCGACGGAGATCGACTTCTCCAACGCGGACCGGCTGCTGCCGCTGATCATGGCCCAGGCCCGCCCCCACCCCGGCCGGCCGCCCCGGCTCGTGGTCCTCGACCTCACCGCGACGCGGTTCATGGACTCCCAGGGCGTCCGCCTCATCAACGACGTACGCCGACGGCTGCACCCCGGAACCCGGGTGTACGTGGCGGCCCTCCCGGAGAGTCTGGCGAGCCGCGTCCTGGAAGTGACCGGCCTGCGCCGCGACATCCCCGTGTACGACAACCTTCCCGAGGCGATGGCGGCCTAGAACTAGTCTGACGCCATGGCACCGAACATCGCGACGAACACCCGTGTCTCCCTCGACGAGTTGCTGGACTTCGTACGACCCCGGCACCGGGCCGTCCTGTTGACCCGGCGGTCCGACGGCAGCCCTCAGGGCTCGCCGCTGACCTGCGGGGTCGACGACTCGGGGCGGATCGTGATGTCCACCTATCCCGAGCGGGCGAAGACGCGGAACGCCAAGCGGGACGCCCGGGTGAGCCTGATCGTCCTGAGCGACGAGTGGGACGGGCCCTGGGTGCAGGTCGACGGCAGCGCCGAGGTCGTGGACTCGCCCGAGTCGGTGGAGCCGCTGGTGGAGTACTACCGGAACATCGCCGGTGAGCACCCCGACTGGGACGAGTACCGGACGGCGATGGTCGAGCAGGGCAAGTCGATCATCCGGGTCACTCCGGAGCGCTGGGGTCCGGTGGCGACCGGCGGGTTCCCGGCGCGGCTCGCCCAGGACACGTAGGGCCCCGGGGCACCGGGCAGCCAGACACTGGTCCGCGGCACCTCCCGGGACCGCTGGGCTGCCCTCACCATGGCGCACCTTCCTCGACGTGCCGACGCCGGTCAGGCCGGCACCCGGGTCCGGGTGCGCGGACGGTCCGGCTCTCGGGCCTTCTCCCGCGAGTCTGCCCGGTCCGCCCGGCGCGGCAACGCGGCCGCGATCGGTCCGCCGAGGTGACGGCCACAGACCCCACCAGCAGGCTCGTCCCCAGCCCGGCGGAGAACACGTCGGTGATCCCGTCCCGTTCGCCGTCCGGGCCGGGGCCGCGGCCCTCGCCACCGGAAGCGAGGTCGCCGCCACCGGAGCGCTCGACCCCTTCCACGGCGGCGAACCGCGCGCCCAGCACCGCGCCCAGCACCGCGCCCCGCACGGCCGCCCCCAGCCCGACGCCGACACCGGCCTTCTCCCGGGGTACGGAACTCGTCACCGCGTGCGCCATCACCGGGCTGCCGACCGCGCCGTATCCGCCCCGAGAAGGGACCGGCCGGGGAGTGCTCGGCGGTCAGTTGTCGGTCGTCCGCCGGGTGAGGTCGTAGAAGGTCGCCGAACCCGTCGTCACCTCCTCGAAGTTCTCCTCCACCCAGGACGCGATCTGCGCCGAGGTGCCGGAGTCGCGGCCGCCGCCGCCCGCACCGCCACCCATTCCGCCGCCTGCGACGAAGTAGTGGATCTTCCCTTCCGCCACGTACTCCTTGAACCGCGCGAGCGTCGGGGACGGGTCGGTGCCGTTGAAGCCGCCGATCGCCATGACGGGCTCACCGGTGGCGAGCTGGTAACTCGCCGCGTTCTGGGCGCCGATGGCCGCGGCGGCCCAGACATGGTCGTTGGCGTCGGTCTCCAGCAGTTCCTTCGCCTCGGCGTCGACGTTCGCGCCGCCGAGGAGGCCGCTCATGCCACCGGCCTCCGGGGTGCCTCCGGGGGCGTTCGGCAGGGTTCCACCGGGGGCTTGGCCGGTCCGGCCGTTCCGGCCCGGGGCACTCCGGCCGCCCTGGCCGCCCTGGCCGTCCTGGCCCGTCGGGCCGCCGCCGGGGAAGCCGCCGGTGCCGGTGCCGCCCGCGCCGTCACCGGGCGGTGTCTGCCCCTGCGGGCCCGGCGCGTTCCGACCCCCGCCGGGGAATCCGCCGCCCCCGGGCCGCCCGCCACCGCCCATGGCGGCCCCCGCCGGACCGGCCGTGACGATCGAACCGGCGTGCCCCTGCTGCACGGTGCTCAGCGTGTACGCCGTCGGAGCGGCCAGCGCCGCCACCAGGCCGAGCCCCGCCGCCCCGAGCGCCACCCGGCGCCCCACCCGGCCCACCCGGCCCGCGAGGACCAGGCCGAGCGCGGCGACCAGCCCGCCGACCAGGACCAGCCACTTCAGCCACGGCACATAGTCCGGCGTGCGGTGGAGCAGTACGTACCCCCAGGCCGCCGTGGCCGTGACCGCCGCCGCGAGCGTGAGCGACACCCAGAGCGCCTGTCGCCGTTCCCACAGGGCCACCGCGCCCATGCCGATCACGGCCGCGAGGTAGGGGGCCAGGGCCACCGTGTAGTACTGGTGGAAGATGCCGGCCATGTAGCTGAAGACCGCCATGGTCATCAGCAGGGAACCGCCCCACACCAGGAAGGATGCCCGGGCGAGGTCCGTCCGCGCGGCCTTCCGGGTGAGGACCAGCCCTCCGGCGAGCAGGATCAGGGCGGCGGGCAGCAGCCAGGAGATCTGGCCCCCGACCTCGGAGTTGAACATCCGGTCCCAGCCGGTCTCCCCCCACCGGCCGCCCCCGGCCGGACCGCCACCGCCGCCCCCGACGCTGCCCGCCTCCTCGCCGTTGAGCCGGCCGAGGCCGTTGTAGCCGAAGGTCAGCTCCAGGAAGCTGTTGTTCTGCGAGCCGCCGATGTACGGGCGCGACGACGCGGGCCACAGTTCGACGAGCGCGACCCACCAGCCGCCGGAGACGACCAGCGCGGCGGTCGCCAGGGCCAGCTGGGCCAGCCGCTTCCTCAGCCGCACCGGGGCGCAGACGCCGTGGACGAGGGCGAGGGCCGGGAGGACGAGGAAGGCCTGGAGGCTCTTGGTGAGGAACGCGACGCCGACGGCGACCCCGGCCCACACCAGCCATTTCGTACGGCCGTCCTCGACACCCCGGACGACGAGGTAGCAGGCGACGGCCATCAGCAGCGCCAGCATCGCGTCCGGGTTGTTGAACCGGAACATCAGCGCCGCGACCGGGGTGAGGGCGAGGACCGCGCCCGCGATCAGGCCGGCCGCCGCGCCGAATCGGCGGCGTACGGAGGCGTGCACGACGGCGACCGTGCCGACGCCCATCAGTACCTCGGGCACGAGGATCGCCCAGGTGTTCAGGCCGAAGACACGCACCGAGAGTTCCATCGGCCACAGCGAGGCCGGGGGCTTGTCCACGGTGATGGCGTTGGCCGCGTCCAGCGAGCCGAAGAAGAACGCCTTCCAGGACTCGCTGCCCGCCTGCACGGCCGCCGAGTAGAAGGAGTTGGCGTATCCGGAGGCGCTCAGGTTCCAGAGGTAGAGCAGGCCGGTCGCCAGGAGCAGCGCGAGGAGGGCGGGGCGCTCCCAGCGGGTTGTGGGGGAGGAGGGGGGCGCGGCGGGGTCGGGGTGTTGCGCGGGCACGGGCGTGGGCTTCGCGGGTGAGGATCCCGACGTGGGAGGGCCGGCCGGGTTGCCGACGGATCCGGCCGGAGTATCGGCCTGATCGGCCGCGAGGTCGGCCGGACCGCCCGTGGGATCGGCGGGATCGGCCGGCGGGTTCGTCCGGTCGTACTGCGTGGTCATCGGAGGTCCCTCGGGTCGTGGTCGGTGGGAGTGGCGTGGGACGGGGCCGCGGCAGGGTCGGCGGAGGCGCCCGGGAGCCGGGCCGCGGCAGGGTCGGTGTGGGTGGCCGGGCACGGGGCCGCGGCGGACGGCACCGCCGCGGCAGAGGCACCGTCCGGGAACACCCACGCCCGGAAGAGCAGGAACCGCAGCACGGTCGCCGCGAGGTTCGCGGCGACGAGCACCGCGAGTTCGGTGGAGTGGGCGGGGTCGCTGCTCGCCGTGTTCAGGGCCACGAGCGAGCCGCTGGTCAGAGCGAGACCGATGCCGAAGACGACCAGCCCCTGCGCCTGGTGCCGTACGGCACCGGCGCGCCCGCGCACCCCGAACGTCAGCCGCCGGTTGGCGGCGGTGTTGGCGACCGCCGACACCAGCAGGGCCAGGCCGTTGGCCGTCTGGGAGCCGGTGACGGTCCGGAATCCGCTGTAGAGCAGCAGGTAGAAGAGCGTGGAGAGGCCACCGACGACGCAGAAGCCGAGCAACTGCCGGGCCAGCCCGTGCGGTACGTCCTCGATGTCCCGGTCGCGCGGGTCGTCGCCGAAGGGCCGGGCGAGCCGGTCCAGCGGCAGCGAACCGGTGGCCAGGGCCCTGCCGACCCGCCAGACGCCCTTGAGGTCGTCGGTCGCCGTGCGCACGATGTGCACGGTGGAGTCGGGGTCGTCGACCCAGTCGACCGGCACCTCGTGGATCCGCAGCCCCGCGCGCTCGGCGAGCACCAGCAGCTCGGTGTCGAAGAACCAGCCGCTGTCCTCGACCAGGGGCAGCAGCACCCGGGCGACGTCACGGCGGATCGCCTTGAAACCGCACTGCGCGTCGGAGAAACGTGCCTGGAGGGAGCCGCGCAGGATCAGGTTGTAGCCGCGGCTGATGAGTTCCCGCTTCGCGCCCCGCACCACCCGCGCGCTGCGGCTCAGCCGGGAGCCGATCGCGAGGTCCGAGTGGCCGGAGATCAGCGGGGCGACCAGCGGCAGCAGGGCGTTGAGATCGGTGGAGAGGTCGACGTCCATGTAGGCGAGGACGGGGGCGTCGGAGGCCGCCCAGACGGTCCGCAGCGCCCGGCCGCGTCCCTTCTCCTCCAGGCGGACGGACCTGACCTCCGCGATCCGCGCCGCCAGCCGCCCGGCCACGTGCGGGGTGCTGTCCGTGGAGGCGTTGTCGGCGATCGTGATGCGGAACGCGTAGGGGAAGGTGCGGGTGAGATGCTCGTGCAGCCGGCGGACGCACGGCTGGAGGTCCTTCTCCTCGTTGTAGACGGGGATCACTACGTCCAGGACCGGTGTGCCGGCTCCGGTGGCCGGGAGATGCTCCCGCGCCGGCAGGGTGCCGGGAGAGGAATCGGTTCGCATGGGAACCGACTCTGATCAAGCACCCTGTCGTGCCCGTGTGGTGGAGCTGTGCCGTGGCTTTGAGTACGGCACGGGTGCCGTCCCGGGTGGTGGCGCCGTGGGCAGGTGGAGGGTGAACACGGTCCGTCCGGGCACGCTGTCGACGGTCACCACGCCGCCGTGCGCGACCGCGACGGCCTGCACGATGGCCAGGCCGAGACCGGTCGATCCGGTCGCCCGGGTGCGTGCCGCGTCACCGCGCGCGAACCGTTCGAAGACATGCGGGAGCACGGCGGGCGGAATGCCGGGGCCGTCGTCCGTCACGTCCACGCACAGCCCGGGACCGTTGCCCCGGACGCGGGCGGTGACGGTGGTGCCCGGCGGGGTGTGGGTGCGGGCGTTGCCCAGCAGATTGACGAGGACCTGCTGGAGCCGGTCGGGGTCACCGGTCACCAGGGCGGGTTCGTCGGGCAGGTCGAGGCGCCAGTCGTGATCCGGGCCGGCGGCGCGGGCGTCGCTGACGGCGTCCACGACGAGCGGTACGAGGTCGGTCCGCTCGAGACGCAGGGGCCGCCCGGCGTCCAGGCGGGCGAGCAGCAGCAGGTCCTCGACGAGCAGGGTCATCCGGTCCGCCTCGGACTCGATGCGTCCGAGCGCGTGCCGGGTGTCGGGGCCGACCTCCTCGCGGCCGCGGCGGGTGAGTTCGGCGTACCCGCGGATGGAGGCGAGGGGCGTGCGCAGTTCATGGCTGGCGTCGGCGACGAACCGCCGTACCCGGGTCTCGCTCTCCTGGCGGGCGCGCAGGGCCCCGTGGATGTGGTCGAGCAGCCGGTTCAGCGCGGCGCCGACCCGGCCGACCTCGGTGTGCGGATCGCACTCGGACTCCGGGACGCGCTCCTCCAGGGTGACCTCGCCGCTGTGCAGGGGGAGTTCGGAGACACGGGTGGCGGTGGCGGCGACCTTGCGCAGCGGGCGGGTGGCCACGCCGACGATGACGGCTCCGGCGAGGGAGGCGGCGACGAGACCGGCGACGGTGACACTGATCTCGACGAGGATCAGGGTGGTGACCGTGCTGTCGACGTCGGCGGTGGGGAGGGCGACGTAGAAGGCGCCATTGGGGCCGGCCCGGTAGGTGACGCGGTACCTGCCCAGGCCGGGGATGTCCACGGTGTGCTCGGCCCCGATGGCGCGCGGCACGGCTCCGAGGGCCGCCAGCTGGGCGTCGGTGAGCTCACCGGCCTCGGGCGCCGTGAACCCGTTCACGACCCTCTTGTTGCTCACGACCCCGTCGGTCACCCGGCCGTTCTCGACGGTCGCGCCGATCGCGCCGAAGCCCTGCGGGCCCTTGGTGACGAAGTCGAGGGGGTCCTCGTGCCGCAACGGCTCCGGCAGCGGCGGGCCGTTCACCGGGCCGCCCGCCGCCCGCATGGCCACCTCGCGCACCTGATCGTCCAGTTGCTCGTACAGATGGGACCGCAGGGCCAGCGCCGTCACCGTGCCGATCACCGCGCACACCACCGCGATCAGCGCCACGGACACGACGACGAGCCGCGTCCGCAGGGTCCGCGGACGCGGTCGTCGCCCCTCGGTCACGACACCGCGGGCTTGATCATGTACCCGGCACCGCGCCGGGTGTGGATCATCGGCTCCCGGCCGGCGTCGATCTTCCGGCGCAGATACGAGATGTACAGCTCGACGACGTTCGCCTGCCCGCCGAAGTCGTACGACCAGACCCGGTCGAGGATCTGGGCCTTGCTGAGCACGCGCCGCGGGTTGCGCATGAGGAAGCGCAGCAGCTCGAACTCGGTGGCGGTGAGGTGGATGCCCTGCCCGCCCCGGCTGACCTCGTGGCTGTCCTCGTCGAGGGTGAGATCGCCGACGACCAGCACCGACTCCGCGCGGCGGTCGGCGGCGCCGGAACGCCGGATCAGGCCGCGCAGCCGGGCGACGACCTCCTCCAGGCTGAACGGCTTGATGACGTAGTCGTCCCCGCCCGCGGTCAGTCCGGCGATACGGTCCTCGATGGCGTCCTTGGCGGTCAGGAACAGGACGGGCACGTCCGGCAGGTCGCGGCGCAGCCTCCCGAGAACGGACAGCCCGTCCATGTCCGGCAGCATCATGTCCAGGACGACGGCGTCGGGCCGGAACTCGCGCGCGGTGCTCAGGGCACCCTGACCATCCCCCGCGCTGCGGATCTGCCAGCCCTCGTACCGCAGGGCCATGGACAGCAGTTCGGTGATCGACTGCTCGTCGTCCACCACCAGCACGCGGACCGGGCTCCCGTCCGGCCTGAGCAGTTCGGTGCGCCCCTGGGGCGAGATCGTGGTCATACGGCACACAATGTGCGCGCCCTCTGAGAACACTCTTGCGGCAACCTGTGTTTTCCCTGAGAAACACCCAGTCGCCGCCGCTCTCCCCGGCCGGCCGGAACGCGGACCCGACGCCACCCTCCGCGGGCAGTCACCACCCCGGCGCAGCACCACCAGCCCCACGGCACCCCGCCCCCGCCCTCCGCGGGCAGCCGCAACGCCACCGCCGCACAAGACGCCCCACGGCGCCCCGCCGCCACCCTCCGCAAACAGTCATCACGCTGGCGCCGCACGGGCTGCACTGCGGCACGCCCCCCGCCCTCCGCGGGCAGACGTGCCGCAGGGCGGCACGGGTGGGCGCGACGGCACCCCGTCGGCGCCGGGCTGCGCGAACACCCCCCGGCCGACACCGACACGGACGCACCCCCGCGACGCAGCCCCCAGCGGCACAGCCCCGTCCAACAGCACCGCAACCAGCCGGACGCGAGCCCGGCCCTCACGCCCTCACCCCCTCACCACCCGCCCAAACCGAACAGCCGCGCCGCATTGTCGTGGCACACCCCCCGCAACCACCGCTCCCCGAGCCCCAACCGCTCCAGCGCGCGCAACTGATGGACGTACGGATAGGGGATGTTGGGGAAGTCCGAGCCGAGCAGGATCCGGTCGCCGACCGCGGCCAGCCGCGGCAGGGCCCGCCCCGGAAACGGGGCCATGCGCTCACTGAAGTCGGTGAACGCCATCGTGGTGTCCAGCCGCAGCTCGCCGTACCGCTCGGCGAGGTCCAGGAAGTCCTCGTACTCGGGCATCCCGAGGTGCGCCACCACCAGCCGCAGCCGGGGGTGGCGTGCCAGCACCCGGGCGACCGGCTCGGGACCTGTGTACTTGCCGGGCGCGGGCCCGGACCCGCAGTGGATCACCACGGGCACGCCCGCCTCGGCGAGCAGACCCCAGGCGGCGTCCAACGCCTCGTCGGCCGGGTCGTACGCGCCCACCTGCACATGTGCCTTGAAGACGCGCGTCCCCGCCTCCACCGCGTCCCGGACGTAGTCCTCGACTCCCGGCTCGGGGAACAGCGTCGAGGTGTGCAGACAGTCGGGTGTGCGCCGGGCGAAGCCGGCCGCCCAGTCGTTCAGCCAGCGCGCCATGCCCGGCTTGTGCGGGTAGAGCATCGCGGTGAAGGCTCGCACACCGAACGCCCGCAACAACGCCGCCCGTTCACCCTCCTCCTCCCGGTACGTGATCGGCCACTCGACCCCTCCGGTCAGCGGCCCGAGCGCGTCGAAGTACGCCCACACCTTGTGGAGCACCCGCTCCGGCATGAAGTGCGTGTGCACATCGATGAGCCCGGGCAGCCCGAGCCCTTCCCAGAAGCGCCGCACATCGCCGGCTTCGGGACGGGTCGAAGGATCGTCGCTCATGCCGCAACGATCACCCGGGAGCGCCCCTCGGGTCCAGGGCCGGGTCAGAGGTCAGAGGTCAGAGGTCAGAACAGCCCGTCCTGTGCCGCCGCCGTCCCCTTCAACGCCCTGACCGGCACCTCGAACTCCCGTCCGGCGGCGGCCGGTACCAGCCCCCACCCGGCCAGCAGCCGGGTGTCCAGCACCACGACTCCCCGGTCCGTCAGCAGATGCAGATCGGGACCGGCGGCGGCCACCAGCTCACCGCACACCGCACCCCCGGCGACCAGTTCGCGAACCTCCCCCACGGCGGCCGGAACCTCCGCCAGCCCGAACATCTCGACATGATCGACCGGTTCGAACGGCGCGGGAGCGAGCGACTCCGGCCATCCGCTCAGGGCGACCGCCCGCGCGTGCAGCCCGGCGATCTCCGCCGCCCGTTCTTCGCGCGTCGCCGGGAGAGCCGCCCTCGCCGCCCGCTTGTCGGCGTAGGGGATCCGGTCGGGCACCCGGGACGCGGCGCGCAGCAGTTCCTCGGTGCGCCGGGCCGCCATCAGCGGCCCGCTGCCCAGCCAGGTGAAGCAGACCGCCCCCTGCTCGAGCAGCCGCGCCCGCCCCCGCCGGACCGCGGTAATCCCGACCTTGGCCATCCCCGGTCCGAACCACGCCAGGTAGACGCGGTAGGGACGCGGATCGTCCGCGAGGGTGTCGGCGGCCACCGAGTGCGCCCGGTCCAGCCGGGCGCACTCCTCGCAGCGAGCCCCCGTACCGCGCCCCGGCACGACCGCACCGAGCGGACACGCATTCCCCCGCGCCCCCACGCATGTCCGCACACCCCCTTCCACGATCCCGAAGGCCACCCGTTTTCCCCAGGTCAGCGCCGACTGCCGACCGCCGTCCCACCTCAGCACGGGACCGTCCGCCGACCACCGCAGCCCCGAGCAGTGCCATGCCTGTGCCATCTCCGCCGAGACTAGACGGCACCACTGACAACGCCTCCCCCGGCGGCTCAGCTCTGCCGCGCCGACGGGCGGACGGACGTACGCCGAGGTGCCGGGTGCGATCCGGAGTGCCAACCTGTACTGAGGTATCGCACCGCTCGGGGACGTCGAAAGGCCGAGAACATGGCGAGCAATGTCAGCGGTACGGGCCAATACGGGGCCAGGTGGGAAGCGGAAAGCCCCTGGGCGTCGGGCTGGACGGCCGCCGCCGCGGTCCTGATGGCCTTCGGCGGCATCATGGCGGTCTTCCAGGGGATCGCCGCCATCGCCGAGGACGACGTCTTCGTCTCCACCCGCAACTTCACCTACGAGTTCAGCCTGACCGGATGGGGCTGGGTCCATCTGATCCTCGGCGCGCTGGTGGCCGCCGCCGGTATCGCCCTGCTGTCGGGGGCCACCTGGGCCAGGGCGGTGGGCGTGGTGGTGGCCGGGCTCAGCATGGTCGCCAACTTCGTGTGGCTGCCGTACTTCCCGGTGTGGTCGATCGTCCTCATCATCGTCGACGGCTTCATCATCTGGGCCCTGTGCGCACCACGCCGCGAGTACCAGGCATAAGGCGGCCGTCCACGGTCCGGGGCGCCCTGTGGCCCTGGCTGGTCCAGGCGGCCGGGGTGACGGCGATGGTCACCGCCTACTTCCTGCTGCCCCTGGACGGGCTGGGTCCGCGCCTCCCGCTGCTCAGCTGGCTGCTCTTCGGCCTCGCGCTGGGGCTGATCGCCCTCCTGCTGCTGCAGCAGGTCGTCCAGGTACTGATGTCCGCGCCGGGCGCCCGCCCCGGGCTGGTCATTCCGCCGCTGATGTGCCTGTCCATCCTGGTCTTCGCGACCGCCTACCAGGCCCTGGCCCAGGACCCCGGCCAGGTCGACGGCATCGCCACCCGCCTGGACGCCCTCTACTTCACCCTGGTCACCCTCGCCACCATCGGCTACGGGGACATCACGCCCCATGGCCAGGCCGCCCGGCTGGTGGCCGTCCTGCAGATCCTCTACAGCTTCATCTTCCTCACCGCGGCGGCCACCGCGCTGTCCCGCTCCCTCCGCGACACGGTCAGCCACCGCGAGAGCCCGCAGCGGCCGAAGTGACCCGCCCATGTCGCGCCGCAATGTGTGCTGCGTCACACTGAAATGGCGGGGGATTCGTTCCCCGGGGCCCGGGACGGACCCTGGCCGATCCGCCGGTTCCGTCCGCCCGCGGCCGTCCCGTTCCGCCATCGCTCCAAGGGGTGTCCGCTCATGAGCGGCATGGACGCAACTGCTCTCGACAGCCTGCGCACGACCTTGAGGGGACGTGTCGTCACACCGCAGGACGCGGACTACGACGAGGCCCGCAGCATCTACAACGCCATGATCGACCGGCGTCCGGCCGCCATCGCCCAGTGCGTGGGCGCGGCGGACGTCCGGGCCACCCTCGCCTTCGCCCAGGAGACGGGGACCGATCTCGCCGTGCGCGGAGGCGGTCACAGCGGGCCGGGCCTGTGCCTGGTCGACGGCGGGATCACCCTCGACCTCTCCCCCATGCGCTGGGTACGGGTCGACCCGGAGACCGAGACCGTGCGGGTGGGCGGGGGAAGTCAGCTGGGCGACCTGGACCACGAGACCCACTCCTTCGGCCTCGGCATCCCGGCCGGCATCAACTCGACGACGGGGGTCGGCGGCCTCACGCTGGGCGGCGGGCACGGCCACCTCACCCGCAAGTACGGGCTGACGATCGACAGCCTGATCGGCGCGGACGTGGTCCTCGCCGACGGCAGCGTCGTCACCACCTCCGAGAAGGAGCACCCGGATCTGCTGTGGGCGCTGCGTGGCGGTGGCGGCAACTTCGGGGTGGTCACCTCGTTCCTCTTCCGGCTGCACCCGGTGGACACCGTCGGGGTCGCGGTGACCGTGTGGCCCGTCGAGCGCACGCCGGAGGTGCTGTGCTGGTACCGGGAGTTCCTGCCGGCCGCGCCGGAGGACCTCAACGGGTTCTTCGCGGTCATGACCGTCCCGCCCGGCCCGCCCTTCCCGGAGCCGATCCACGGCCAGAAGATGTGCGCCGTGGTCTGGTGCTACACCGGGGATCTCGCGGACGGCCGGCTGGAGGACACGCTGTCCGTCGTCAACGATCCGGCCCCGCCGGCCTTCCACTTCGCCACACCGATGCCCTACCCCGCCCTGCAGACCATGTTCGACGAACTGGTCCCCAAGGGCCTGCAGTGGTACTGGCGCGGCGACTTCTTCGACGGCGTCCCCGACGACGCCGTCGCGGTCCATGAGCGCTACGGCCGGGCCCTGCCCACCGAGCTGTCGACCATGCACCTGTACCCCGTGGACGGAGCCGCCCACCGGGCCGCCCCCGGCGAATCGGCCTGGGCCTACCGGGACGCCGTGTGGTCCGGCGTCATCGCCGGCATCGACCCCGACCCGGCCAACGCCGACGCGGTCCGGCAGTGGTGCGTCGACTACTGGACCGACCTCCACCCCCACTCCATGGGCGGCTCGTACGTCAATTTCCTCGGCGAGTCGGAGAGCTCCGAGCGCGTCCGCTCCACGTACCGCGACAACTACGACCGCCTGACCAGCGTCAAACGCGCCTACGACCCCGACAACTTCTTCCACGCCAACCAGAACATCCCCCCGTCCGCGGCCTGACCGGCGCCGCGCGCGGACGTTGATGTCAACCACTGACGTCAAAGGCCCCGCCGGATTACCGGCGGGGCCTTTGATCTGTGTGCACTCGGCAGGATTCGAACCTGCAACCTTCTGATCCGTAGTCAGATGCTCTATCCGTTAAGCTACGAGTGCTTGTCTCTTCATTTTTCTCGCCGCTCCCGGCCCTTCAGGCCCGCTCGCGGCGACAGGAAGAACATTACATGACTGCCGCCGCCATGTGAAATCCGTTTGGCCTACCCCTTGTGACCTGCGCAAACACGGGATCAAGGGGGGAGCACGACGAAGCCCCGGCCGCAGGGGCCGGGGCTTCGTGACGAGAGCGGAGGCGGAGGGATTTGAACCCTCGATGGGCTTTAAGACCCAAACCGCATTAGCAGTGCGGCGCCATAGACCGGACTAGGCGACGCCTCCTCGCACCGGCCTCCCGCGCGTGAGCGCGAGCGGGTCGGTGCGTGCCGATGATGACACAACCACGCGGGGTGTCACCAATCGACGCCCACGGTACTAGGCGGGGAGCCCGCAGGGCAAAGCACTTCCGGCCGTCGCGCCGGTCGTGGCGCAACGTCCCGAGCGGTGACGCGTTGAGCAGGTCATGCCTCAGGTCATGTCTCGGCTCGTCTCTCAGGTCGCCCTTCCCGTCGCGGTGCGGGTGGTGGCGCGGGCACGGCGGTTCGCCGCCGTCGGCGCCGCCGTCCTCCTCGCCGCGCACACCTCGCCGTCCGCGGCGCACGCGGTGTCCGCGCCGGAGCCGTCTCCGCCCGGCGACCGTCTCACCGTCACCGTGCAGGGCGTGGGCGACGGGGCGGACGGGACGTACGAGGTGCGCTGCCGGCCGAGTGGCGGCAGCCATCCCGACGCCGCCGGGGCCTGCGCGGCCGTCGAGCGGAATACCCGGTGGGGACAGGACGCCTTCGCCCCGGTACCGCGTGACGCCCTCTGCACCATGCAGTACGGCGGCCCCGCCACCGCCCGGGTCACCGGCACCTGGGCCGGCCACCCGGTCGACGCGACGTACGACCGTACGAATGGATGCGCGATCGCCCGGTGGGACCGGCTCGTGCCGCTGCTGCCCGAGGCGGGGAGGCGAGTCGGGGCACAGGGGACGTAAAGGTCCCGCGAAAGTCGAGGGCGCGTCGGTGCAGGCAATCGCGGGCCCTGGGCGTACCCGGCGTCACATCGTCGTCACTTCCTGATGCGATGTGCGTCCCATCCGGCGCCCCGAGCGCGACCCCAGCCCTTAGACTCCCTCGCGTGACACGCTGCGGGCAGGTTGGCAAGATGGCCGGAGCGGTCGGCACGTCGCGGTAACAGGGAGGAACGGGTCTCGTGAGCAGCAGGCCATCCCGAGGCGCTGCTCGCCTCGCAGCCATACTGGACGCGCTTCCCGACGCGCTGGTGCTGGTCAACGCCAACGGGACCGTCGTCAACGCCAACACCATCGCCCTGGAGGCCTTCGAGACCCCGGGCACGGCGCTGGTGGGCCGGGGCCTGCTCGATCTCCTGCCGCAGTTCGACAGCAAGCTCATCCCGGGGTCCATGCGGCGGCCCGACCACATCGACCCCCGCGCGCGTACCAAGCCGACCCGGATGACCGCCCGGCGGACCGACGGCACCGAGTTTCCCGTCGAGGTCACCAGCGCCAACCTGGAGACCGGCCAGCAGGCGTACGACAACTACGGCTACAGCGGTGACGAACTGCTGATGCTCGTCGTCCGCGACCTGTCCGGCACCGTGGACACCGAGGCCGAACTGGCGCGTTCGCAGCGGCAGACCGAGATGATCCTGCGCGCCGCCTCCGAGGGCGTCGTCGGCACCGACACCGACGGGCGGATCGTCCTGGTCAACCCGGCCGCCGCCCAGATCCTGGGCTACCGGGCCGGCGAACTCGGCGGACGCGAACTGCACACCCTCGTCCTGCACTCGCGCGCCGACGGCTCCCCCTTCCCGTACGACGAGTCTCCGCTCGCCGACACCCTGCGCTCCGGGCGCAAGCACCGGGTGCGCGGACAGGTGCTGTACTCCAAGAGCGGCGACAAGCTGCCGGTCGACCTGACCACCGCGCCGGTGCGCGACGGCGACCAGCTCGTCGGCGCCGTCATGACCTTCCTCGACCGCCGCCCCTACGACGCGCTCGCCCAGGAGAAGGAAGCGGCCGAGAGCCGGCACGCGGAGGAGCTGGAGCGGCTCGCCGAGGAGCACGGTTCCGAACTCACCGCACTGCGCCAGAGCCACGTCACCGAGCTGGAGCGGCTGAGCGAGAAGCACACGGAGGAGCTCGCCGCGAACGAGGAGCGCTACGCCGCCCTCGGTGAGCGGGAGAAGGACCGTTACGAGGCCCTCGCCGCCCGGCACGAGCAGTTGCTCATCCTGCTCGGGCAGTCCCTGCGCGGCCCGCTGAACGAACTGCGCCGTGAGCTGTCCGCGCTGGCCGCCGACGACGCCGGACAGCTGTGGCCCGAGGCCAACCAGGTGCTCCACCACCTGTCGGCCGGCTACGCCCGGATCACCACCCTCATCGACAACGTGCTCGGCTATCAGCGCCTCGACGTCGGCGCCGAGCAGATCGCCCGTACGAAGGTGATGCTCGACGCCGTCGTCGCCGCCGGTGTCGACGGTGCCGTGGAGCTGATCGGTCCCGGGCGGGTGCAGTTCGCCGTGCACGCGCCACCCATCGAGGCCGAGGTCGACCCGCGGCTGCTCGCCACCGCCCTCGCGCATCTCGTCGCGGACGTCGCGGGTGTCGACGCGACCGGCAACACCCCCCTGTCGGCGGGCGGCTATCTGGACAACACCGTCGTGGTCGCGGCGGCCCAGCGCGGTGAGGTCGTACGCATCGAGGTGCGCGGACCGTACAGCGGCGGGGACCCGGTGCACGAGCCGATCGTGCGCGGGATCGTGCGGGCGCACGGCGGTGTGCTGCAGACGCACGAGGTGCCCGGGATGAGCGGCAGCGCGTTCGTCCTCGAGGTGCCGATCGGAGGTGGGGCGGGGGCCGTGGCGGCCGTGGCGGCTCCGGTCCCGGCGCTGGAGGCCGCTCCCGCCGCGCCGGCTGCCACTGGTGGCGGGCGGCGACGGGCGCGGCGTTCCTCCGTGGACGCCTTCCTGGACAGCGAGGTGCCCGGCGCGGACGACGCTGCCGCCGACGGGACCGCGCCCGCCGCGCCGACCGGGCGGCGCAGGCGCCGGGCGGCCGCCGCCGAGCCCGCGCCGGCGCAGCTTCCGGCCCAGGCGTCCGGTGAGGGCGCCGTGGTGTCCGGCGGTACCGGGCGCCGACGCGGCCGGCCCGCCGAGGGCGCGTCGGCCGGCGCCGAGCTCGAGGTCGCCGGAGCCGGGGTGTCCGAGGGAGCCGTCGTCACCGCCGCCGAGCATGCGGCGGGGGCCGCCGCGTCGAACACGGGGCTGGGCGGGACCGTACCGCCGCAGGGGGTGCCCGACCCCTCCGGCGGGCGTGCCCGGCACGGGTCCGGTGAACAGCATGCGCTGCCCGCGGCCCTGCCCGCGCCGGCCGGCGGCCGGAGCGGGTCCGGCGAGGCGCCCCAGGCCGAGGTGGCCGTGCATGTTCCGGCTCAGGCGTCCGGGCAGCCGCAGCAGCGGGCGACGGGCAGGCGCCGGCGTGCGCTGGCCGCCGCCACCGAGCGGGCGGCCGCGCAGGAGGCCGCGCCCCGCACGGTGTTCGCGCTGCCGCCGGCCGAGGCGGACCAGGGAGAGCGAGAGGAGCAGGCCGCACAGCTCGCACAGGCCGGGCAGGCCGCACAGGCCGGGCAGGCCGGGCAGGCCGGGCAGGCCGCACAGGCCGAGGCGGTCGGCCGGGTCGCGGCGCCGGGCGGGGACGTAGCCGCCGTGCCCGGTGAGGCGTCGGCCGACCACGGCCGCCATGACGCCGTACCGCACGACCAGGCCAACGACCACACCCCGCCGCAGCCGCATCCCACCAGCGCGCCGACGGGCCGACGGCGCCGGGCCGCCGCCCAGCCGGCGGAGGCCGCTCCGAGGGCTCAGGCCGTTCCGGGGGCTCAGGCCGTTCCGGCTGCCGGGGCTCCGGCGCAGTGGGGGACGGTGCCTCCGCAGGGGATGCCCGCACCCGCGCAGGGAATGCCCGTGCCCGTACAGGGGATGCCCGCACCCGCGCCCGCGCCCGCGCAGGCACCCTCCGAGGCATCGGCACCGCTTCCCGCCGCGCAGCCGCTTCCCGCCGAGGCCGCACCCGCGCAAGGCGCACCCGCGCAGGCCGCACCCGCGCAAGGCGCGCCGGCGCAGGGCGTGCCGGCCCCGCAGCCGTGGCCCGCCGCGGGTGACGGCTCCGGCGCCGGTACGCCCGTACCGCAGACCCCGCAGACCCCGCGTACGCCGCAGCCGACGCCCGCCACCGGCACACCGCTGCCGCCCGAGGGCGCGCCGGCGTCCGCCCCGGCGCCGCGTGCCGCTCAGCCGCTGCCCGAGGAGGCCGCGGTACCGGTGGACCCGAACTCGACGCAGGGGCGGGCGTTCAGCGTACGGACGCTGGGGCAGGGAGTGCCGTTCAACCGGCAGGCCGCCCAGGTCCAGCAGCCGCTGCCGTCGGCCACGCCTCCCCCGCACCAGCCGGGCGGATCCGGACGCCGGCGCAAGCTCGGTACGCGTCCGGACGCGGCTGCGGGCACCGAGCAGAACGGGCGCCCGCACCCGGGAACCGGGCCCGCGCCCGCCACCGCACAGGCACCGTCCCCGCAGCGGGACCGGACCCCGGCACCGGCGCTCGCCCAGCCCTCGGCACCGGCACAACCTCAGCCGCAGCCCTCACTCGCCGGTCAGTCCCGGCTCGCGCCGGGCACCGAGGGCACCGGCCGTTCGTACGCCATAGGGGCGCCCGACGCGGACGCCGCGGAGGGACCCGAGCCGCTGGACGGGCCGGGCGGTGCCGTCGAGGTGTCGGACACCCCGCGTCACCAGCCGATGGACGACGAGCTGCCGCCGGAGCCGTTGGACAACCCGCGCCGGCTGCTGGTGTGGCCCGCGCCGGACATCTCGACGCAGCAGGCGCTGAGCGACCGCGGCTACCGTCCGGTGATCGTGCACTCGCGCGAGGAGGTCGACGCGCAGATCGCGGCCTTCCCCGCCGCGCTGTTCGTGGACCCGCTGACCGGACCGATCACCCGTACGGCGCTGCAGTCGCTGCGCCAGGCGGCGGTGGCGGCCGAGGTGCCGGTGCTGGTCACGGCCGGACTCGGACAGGCCTCGCGCGATGCCGCGTACGGCGCCGATCCCGCCGTGCTGCTGAAGGCGCTCGCGCCGCGCGACAGCGAACAGCACCCTCCGCGCGTGCTGCTGATCGAGGAACACGCGGAGATCGCGCTGGCGCTGACCGGGACGCTGGAACGGCGCGGGATGCAGGTCGCGCGGGCCGCGAGCGACGCCGACGCGGTGTCACTCGCGGGGCAGTTCCGGCCGAACCTGGTGGTGATGGACCTGATGCAGGTGCAGCGCCGCCCGTCCGGGATCGTGGACTGGCTGCGGGCGAACGGCCGGCTCACCCGCACCCCCCTGGTGGTCTACACGGCCGCCGTCGATCAGGCCGAGCTGCCGCGGCTGGCCTCCGGCGAGACGGTGCTGTTCCTCGCGGAGCGGTCCACCAGTGCCGAGGTGCAGGAGCGGATCGTCGAACTGCTCTCGCGGATCGGGACCAACTGAACGACGTCGGTCCCGCACACGACACCGCGCCGGGCGGTGAGCAGGGTGTTCGCTGCTCACCGGCCGGCGCGGTGTCGTACGTGCGTCGGATCCGATCCGTCCTGGCCGGCGACGTCCAGCGCGTCGAAGCCCGTGAGGTCCGGCGCGTCAGAGGCGCGTGACGTCCAGCGTTCCCTCCGCGTACTGCCTGCGCAGCACCTTCTTGTCGAACTTGCCGACGCTCGTCTTCGGCACCGACTCGATCACCGTCCAGCGCTCCGGGAGCTGCCACTTCGCGATCCTGCCCTCCTCCTGGAGGAAGGCGCGCAGGTCGGCGAACTCGATGGTGGAGCCCTCCTTCAGGACGACCGTGGCCAGCGGACGCTCGCCCCACTTGTCGTCCGGGACGGCGACCACGGCGGCCTCGGCGACGTCCGGGTGAGCCATCAGCGCGTTCTCCAGATCGACGGAGGAGATCCACTCGCCGCCGGACTTGATGACGTCCTTGGCGCGGTCGGTGAGGGTCAGGAAGCCGTCGGGGCTGATGGTGCCGACGTCGCCGGTCTTGAGCCAGCCGTCCTCGCTGAACTTGTCGGCGGGGCGCAGCGGTTCGGCGTCGGGACCGTTGTAGTAGGCGCCCGCGATCCACGCGCCGCGGACCTCCAGCTCACCGGCCGACTCGCCGTCCCAGGGGAGGCGTTCGCCGCCGGGGCCGGTGAGGCGGGCCTCGACGCCGGCCGGGAAGCGGCCCTGGGTCAGCCGGTAGGCGAACTCGGACTCGGTGCCGACGGCGCTCGCCGGCGGGCGGGCGATGGTGCCGAGGGGAGAGGTCTCCGTCATGCCCCAGGCGTGGCAGACCCGCATGCCCAGCTGGTCGAACGCCTTCATCAGGGAGGGCGGACAGGCGGAGCCGCCGATGGTGACCTGGGTGAGGGAGGAGACGTCCCGGGGCTTGGCGGTCAGCTCGGCGAGCAGTCCCTGCCAGATGGTCGGGACGGCGGCGGCGTGAGTTGGCTTCTCGCTCTCGATCATCTCGGCGAGCGGGGCCGGCTGCAGGAAACGGTCGGGCATCAGCATGTTGACGCCGGTCATGAAGGTGGCGTGCGGCAGGCCCCACGCGTTGACGTGGAACTGCGGAACGACGACCAGTGAGGTGTCCTGGTCGGTCAGGCCCATCGACTGCGCCATGTTGACCTGCATGGAGTGCAGGTAGATCGAACGGTGGCTGTAGACCACGCCCTTGGGGTCGCCGGTGGTGCCGGAGGTGTAGCACATGGCGGCGGCGGACCGCTCGTCCAGCTCCGGCCAGTCGTAGGCGACGGGCTGTCCGGCGATCAGCTCCTCGTACTCGTGCACCCGCGCGGTGGCGTCCGCGAGCGCGGAACGGTCACCGGGACCGGAGACGACCACGTGCTCGACGGTCTTCAGGTGCGGCAGCAGTGGGGCGAGCAGGGGGATCAGCGAACCGTTGACGAGGATCACCCGGTCGGCGGCGTGGTTGACGATCCACGCCAGCTGCTCGGGCGGCAGGCGGAGGTTCAGGGTGTGGAGGACGGCTCCCATGGAAGGGATGGCGAAGTACGCCTCGACGTGCTCGGCGTTGTTCCACATGAGGGTGGCGACCCGTTCGTCGCCGGTGACGCCGAGGTCCTCGCGCAGGGCATGGGCCAGCTGGGCCGCGCGGGCGCCGATCTCCGCGTAGGAACGGCGCTGCGGCTCGCCCTCGCCGGTCCAGCTGATGACCTGCGATGTGCCGTGGATCGTCGACCCATGGGTCAGAATCCTCGAGATCAGCAGCGGTACGTCCTGCATGGTGCTCAGCACGGCGTCCTCCTGGGCGACATTGCCTACGCGTCGGTACGGGTTGCGCTGATTCTGCGCACATACCGCGCGGTATGTCACTAGGGGAGCAGATGATCGATCACGCCCCACCAGAGGACTTTTTCCGTCAGTTTCGAACAATCCCCAGCTCAGCGTCGTCGCGGAGCTTGCTGAGCGCTCTCGACACGGCGGACTTCACCGTGCCCACCGAGACGCCGAGCACCTCTGCCGTCTGCACCTCGCTGAGGTCCTCGTAGTACCGAAGGACGACCATCGCCCGCTGCCGCGCGGGCAGCCGCATGATCGCCCGCCACATCGCGTCGCGCAGCGCCTGCCGCTCGGCCGGGTCGTCGCCGCCGGGCACCGGATCGGGCTCGGGCAGCTCGTCGCAGGCGAACTCGTCGACCTTGCGCTTGCGCCACTGCGAGGTGCGTGTGTTGAGCAGCGCCCTGCGCACATAGCCGTCGAGCGCGCGGTGGTCCTCTATGCGCTCCCAGGCGACATACGTCTTGGCGAGCGCGGTCTGCAGAAGGTCCTCCGCGTCACTCGGATTCCCGGTCAGCGACCGCGCGGTACGCAGGAGCACCGGCTGGCGGGCCTTCATGTACGACGAGAACGACGGGTACGGCACGGCCTGCGTCGGTGGAACAGCGGCGTGCGATGCGCTGGAGCAGACGAGTGTGGTCATGTCTCCACGCTATGAGCGGTCCCCGTCCGGCGGATCGGCCCCAGGTCCCGAAGCCGCGTCCCCCTCAGGTTGTAGGGGTGGGGCCTGCCGCACCTCCTCCAGGTGGACGAGCGGATGAGGGGGACTGCGGGTCGGCCCCTGAGGCGGTCCGCGCGGGCGCGGCCGCACTCGGGCGAGACGGTACGGCGCGGTGGCGGCCCGGGAACGCCCGGGCGACGGTACCGGAGCACCGCTGCCCGGGCGCCTCGCACCCCCCGCGAAACACACCCCCCCACGGTCAGACGGCCGGCATCACCACCACAGAGGGGAGAAGCTGATGGCCACGTTGTCGTTGCCCTGGTTGACGGCCGTGAACGCGGACCCGTTGACCTGGGCGGTGTTGCTCTGGTTCGCGGCGCCGGGGCCACTGGCCTGCTGCTGTGTGGTGGCCGAATTGCCGAAGTTGTCGCCGCCGACACCGTTGCCGAGGGCGTCGGCCGAGCCGCTGGTGGCCGTCGCGTTCGATCCGTTGTCCGCGAGGGCGCCGCTGTCCGCCGTCGCGACGCCGGCGAACAGGGCGGCCGCGAGCGGAAGCGCGGAGACGGCGGCGAGGACGCGGACGGTACGGATACTTGCCATGTTGTGTTCCCTCCAGAACCCACAGGACGCACCGGCTCATGGCCATGAGTGCGTGAAGTACGGCTGTCACCAGGGAAAGTCGACCCCCACCCCGGCGCTGTGCACGACGTCGCGAGATCAGGATCACCCACCGGATCATGCCGAACCACCCCTGAAGCCACTCTTCGCACGCAAGCGTGACGAGCAGCCGATAAACCCCCATCTCGCCCCCATGCGGCGAGGCACCCCCTCAGGGTCAGCGCCACCCCGGGCACCACAGGAGGCGAACCGTTCCGGCACTTGCTCTCACCGCCCTCGCCGCACCGAAGCGACGCGCATCCCCCCTTCCTTTCTTCGAACATTCGTACGAAAATAGACGCATGGCCACCACCGATCGGCAGGCCACGACGCTGGCCCTCGCCCACGCCCTGTCAGCCGCCGAACGCGGGCTGGCCGTCATCCCGCTGTCCCGGACGAAACTCCCGGCCCTGCGCTCCCCGCACCGCGACGATCCGCATCCCGCGGGACCGCCCTGCCACGGCGAGTGCGGCCGCTTCGGCCACGGCGTCCACGACGCCTCCACCGACCCCGCCCGGATCCGCGCCCTGTTCGCCGCCGCGCTCCGCGCCACCGGGTACGGCATCGCCTGCGGACTCCCCCCGCACCACCTCATCGGCGTCGACCTGGACACGAAGGCCGGCGCGGACTCCTCCGTCGCCCAACGCGAACTCGCCCTGCGTCACCTGTTCACGATCCCCGCCACGGTGGTCGTCCTGACCCCGAGCGGCGGCCGCCACCTGTGGCTCAGCGGCCCGCCGGACGCCGTCGTCCCCAACTCCGCCGGGCGCCTCGCCCCCGGCATCGACATCCGGGGCGCCGGCGGCTATCTCGTCGGCCCCGGCTCCCGTACCGACCGGGGCGTGTACATGGCCGCACCCGGCACCGCGCATCTGCCCCCGGCGGCCTGCCCACCCGCCCTCCTGCGCCTGCTCCTCCCACCGCCCCGCGCCCACCATCCGACACCCCCGTCCACCGGCGGCCACGGCCGGGGCCTGGTCCAGTTCGTCCTCGCGGCGCACGAGGGCCAGCGCAACACGCGTCTGTTCTGGGCGGCCTGCCGCGCGTACGAGGACGGCATCGGCCCCGCCCTGGTGGACCCCCTGGTCGACGCGGCCCGCACCACCGGCCTGTCCGAACGCGAGGCCCGCGCGACCATCGCGTCAGCCGCGCGCATGACAGGCCACTGACACCCCCCGCCCCTCCCCCTCATCCCCCCACCTCTCACCCCCTCACCCGCGGAGTTCGCCCGGCTCCGCCTGCTGCGAGCCGCCTCCTGAGCTCCCTCACCCGAAGTCGTACACCGACCAGTCGCTGAGCGTGCGGTAACCGAGCCCCTGGTACAGGGCGTTGCTCGCGGGATTGGACAGATCCGCGAACAGCACGACGTCCCGCGCCCCCGCGTCCAGCGCGGCCCGGCTCACCTCCGCCGTGACGGCGCCCGCGTAGCCCCTGCCGCGCAGGTGGGCCGGCGTGTAGACGACGTCCACCTGCACCTGACCCCCGATCAGCGGATTCATCCCCGCGACGGCGACGGGCGTGCCGTCCGGGGTCTCCCAGAGCGTGTACCGCTTGTCGGCGAAACGGCTCCCGGCCCACGTACCGGCGTCCAGGTCGACGTCCTCCCCCACAGCCTTGGCGAACTCCCCGCACCAGAACATGACGTCCTCCAGATCCCGCTCGCCCAGCACACGCCCCCGGCCCGCCGGCAGCGGATCCGGCGGAGTGAGCGTGCCGAGCCGGTACAGACGCAGCCGCGTGTCCCGCTCCGTCGGCGTCGCACCGGTCCGACGCCGCCAGGCCTCGGCGAAGGCGACGGCGGTGTCATGGTCGGCGCTGACGGAGGGCAAGGAGGGCAGATCAACGGCCAAGCGGGCGGCGAGGGTTTCGGCCTGCCCGGACGTCAGCGGAGTAGGGCACACACCGCGCGCCGGAAGACGATGGAAGGCGGCATGCGCCTCGCCCCCTCGCTCCAGCACGCCGAAGAGGGGTGCCCCGGCACCGAACGCACCCGGCCCGCGCTTGCGCACTCTCTCCGCCCACGTCAACTGCATGACATGCGCGCCGGGCCGCGAGCGCAGGAAGCCTCCGGCCCGGGCCAGGAAGTCGTCGACGTCTTCGGTGAGATACCAGTCGTCCGATCGCATGCCTCAGCATGAACGCCCTGTCCGGCGGGGTCCAGCGGCGCGGTTCGTTTCCGCCCGCGGTGTGACATCAGGCTCGCTGGGCTCGCTGTGATGCTGTCCTGACGGTGCGTTTGCCGATCAGCCCGGCCAGCAGCAGGCCTGACAGACCGATACCCACACCACACAGCGTCCACAGCACCCGGTAGCGCTCGGCCGCATGGTCGGAGGGCTGCGGCAGGTTCACCAGGATGAGTGCTCCGGCGGCGATGGCCGCACTGTAGAGCGCGTAGTTCCAGAAGCGGATCAGCGCTCCGTGCATCAGCAGGACGAGTGCGACCACTTCGAGTCCGCGATGCACCACGAACAGCCTCAGTCCGCTTTCGTTCGCGGGCACCCACAGCAGCAGCACGGCCACGAAGGCACCGATCAGCGCACCGGCGACACGCTGAGCGCTGACAAGCGCGGCCTGCTTCAGGCTGGGCTTCATCGCGATCATGGCCGCGATCGGGATCCAGGAGCCGTACGAGAGATCCAGTCCGAACGCCAGCGCGACGGTTCCGGCGATGACCCCGGCGCGGATCACCGCGAACAGGATCAGCGGCCGGGTCAGCCTTCTTCGCGATGTGTCACCCGGGAGCTCCGAGAAGGGCCGGTCCTGGTCCGTACGCCCCCGGACGAGCCACCAGAGGAAAGTCACCGTGATCCACAGCGCCGCCCCGCCGGTCCAGGACAGGACCTGAGCCCAGACGTGGCTGGTGACGAGGGCCTGTGTGTGAATGCCGGACTCGAATCCGACGGCGACGACGAACCAGATATTGAGAAGCAGCGCGTTGACGAATCCGCGCACCCCGAACCCGACCGCCAGCCCGGCCGCCAGCGTCACCGCGAAGGACGTGAGCACCAGCCGGCCCCAGTCCTCCGATCCGACACCGAAGGCCAGCGCGGTCACCCCGGCGCCGGTCAGCGCGAAGACGGAGATGGAGAGCGCACGATGTCCAAAGCCGCCTCCGGGGTCGGCCAGCGCCGCGAACAGCAGACCGAACAACGCGCTGAGCAGGTACACCTCGTGCCCCAGCACCCAGAAGACGAACATCGGCACCAACGCGGCGTCAAGGAACGCCACCGCTCGTGGCCAGTTCAGCCCCGCCGGGTTGAGTTCGAACACCTTCGACAGCCAGGTCATGACCTTTCCCCGGCGAACGGGCTGCCCTGCGGGTCTGCTTTCGGTGGTCACGACCACTCTCTCGAATAAGCGCAATTCAACGAATATGCATCCTCCATTAGGAATTGTGCAATTTCGCCGAGTTTGCCGCGCAGCGACCCGCCGTGGCCGACAACAAGAGGTCACCCGGAGCGGCTCGGCGGGAACACCGGGTAGTCAGGGACCGGGCATGAGAATGGTCCCTGACCAACTAGCGCTCCACCAGCGGGGGGTTCAACGCGGGACCGCCGCCGCGCGGTGCTGAGCAACTGCCTGCGGCTCGCCGTGGAGCATGAGCTGCTGCCCGGCAAACCGTTGCACCGCGTCCACCGAAATACGCCCACGGCAGTGGAAGAGCTGGACGTGCCCAGCGTGGCCACGCCGGCGCAGGCACGGGCCCTGTTGGACGCCGTCCGCGCACAGGACCCCGAGGGGCCCACGTGGTCGCGCTCTTCGCGTGCGTCTACTTGAGCAAGGTTCGGCGGAGCACGAGAGCGGTCCGAAGGGACCTCAGATGCGCTCGACGTATGCAGCCCGCCAGGCAGGCGAGGGGTCCGCGCCGAGTTCTGTCCAGTACTCACGGCCGCTGGTGATCAGGTCATGGTGAACGGTCCAGAAGGACACCACCCGATGGACGCCCATCGTGTCGTGAGGGACCTCGACCTCGGAGACGACTTCATTTCCGGACGGCACGATGCGGAGGACCTTGATCGACCATCCTTCCGGATACTCCGCATTGATGCGCACGTAGTTCTCGCGACCGAGGATGCGTTCACCGCTGACCGGCCACTCGACGACTACATCGTGAGCCAGCAGTTCGCCGACACCTGCCCAATCTCGATCCTGCATGCGGTCCCAGAGCAGCCGAACGGTCTTGGAAGGTTCCATGACCACATCCTGCACCGCACCATCGCCGGTGACTCCGCTCTTGCAGAGGCACGGTCACCAAACTCCGAGGAGGTCCGGCCCGCAGTGGCGAGTCGGCCCTGTCGGATAAGCGAATCCTGGCCGCAGATTGGCCACACGCACTGGTCAGAAGCGGGGTCCCGGCGGATCAGGGTGAGACAAGGCGCACGCAGAAGGGGTGCCCCGGAACCTGGGGCACCCCTTCTGACCCGCAACATCTATGACCTGTGCGGAGGCGGTGGGATTTGAACCCACGGTGACATCGCTGCCACGACGGTTTTCAAGACCGTTCCCTTCGGCCGCTCGGGCACGCCTCCCCGCGCCTGTCGGTGATCGACGGCGCGGGGACCAGGGTAACGGGTTCGGGATGCTCGGGTGTGATCAGCTGTCGCCCACGCGGGAGCCCAGGGTGAGTTCCGTGGTGCGCTCCTTGCCGCCGCGCTCGTAGGTGATCGTGACCTTGTCGCCCGGCTTGTGGGTCCAGATCTCGCCGATCAGGGTCGGGCCGGAGTCGATGACGCGGTCGTCGAGCTTGGTGATGACGTCGCCGGGCCTCAGGCCGGCCTTGTCGGCGGGGCCGCCCGGGTCGACGGGGTCGGAGCCGCCCGCACCCTGCTCGGTGATCTTCGCGCCGCCCGTGGTGTCCTCCAGGGAGACCGACGCGCCGATCTTGGCGTACACCGGCTTGCCGGTCCTGATCAGCTCCTGGGCGACGTACTTGGCCTGGTTGATCGGGATGGCGAAGCCCAGGCCGATGGAGCCGGCCTGTCCCGTGCCGAAGCCGCCGTTGCTGGTGGACTGGATCGCGGAGTTGATGCCGATGACGTTGCCCTGCGCGTCCAGCAGCGGGCCGCCGGAGTTGCCCGGGTTGATGGACGCGTCGGTCTGCAGCGCGCTCATGTACGAGGCCTGGCTGCCGGCGCCGTCGCTGGAGGCCACGGGCCGGTTCTTCGCACTGATGATGCCCGTCGTCACCGTGTTGGACAGGCCGAAGGGCGCGCCGATGGCGATCGTCGAGTCGCCGACGGCCACGTCGTCGGAATTGCCGAGGGTGAGCGGCTTCAGGTCGGAGGGGGCGTCGTTCAGCTTGATGACCGCGACGTCGTAGCCCTGGGCGTGGCCGACGACCTCGGCGTCGTACTTCTTGCCGTTCGGGAAGGTCGCCGAGACCTTGCCGCCGTCGACGGCGTCCGCCACCACGTGGTTGTTGGTGACGATGTGGCCCTGGGTGTCGAAGACGAAGCCGGTGCCGGTGCCGCCCTCGCCGCTGCTGCTCTCGGCCTCGATGGTGACGGTGCTGGGCAGCGCCTTGGCGGCCACGGAGGCGACCGTGCCCGGGTCGCGCTTCACATTGCCGCCGCTGGTGGACGACGAGACGGTCGTCGAGCCACTGCTGTCGTTCTCCCTGGCCAACGTGTAGCCGAGGCCGCCGCCCAAGCCGCCGGCGACCAGCGCGGCCACCAGGACCGCGGCGACCGTGCGGCCGCGCCCGCCGCCGTTCTTCGGTGCCGGCGGCTGGTAGGAGGAGCCCCAGCCGCCGGCACCGCGTCCGGCACCGCCGTCGCCGTACGACGGGGTGGACGGCGGCGGGGGCGGAGGCCAGGAGGCGTCGGGGGCGGAGGGGGAGGGTGCCCCGGTGCCGGCGGGAGGGCCGGCCTGGGCGCCCTGCGGGCCGTACCCGTAGGGGTCGGCGGCGGCCGGAAGGCCCTGCGGGGCGGTGCCGTGTCCCTGGCCCTCCGCGTGCTGGGCGCCGGCCGGCGGCACGGACGGGTCCGGAGCCGCTCCCGGGGCCTGGTGGCCCTGGTGCGCCGGAGGAGCGGGAGCGTCCACCGGTGCGGGCGGCGGTGCGGACGGGGCCGGTGGTACCGCGGTGCCCTCGTTCTCGGTGCTCACAGCTTCTCTCCTAGATCCACGGCTGTTGTTCTCGGTCGCACTCGGTCCCGCTCGTGCACGCACGTCCACGAGTCCGGCGCGATGCAGCTGTGCATGTCTCTTTGTATGACGTCAGCTTTTCCCACGAGCCGTCAGGGCACCATAAGTCGTTCCTGTGGGTCCGGGGCCATTCTTTATATAGGGCATTACTCACAGAAGGTGCGCTACTCGATGCCTCCGACCGGACCTCGACACCCATCACACCGCTCCGGGCACTCGTCTACCCGTACGCGGTGGCACCATGACGCGGTGACCCACGCAGGACAGCCCCCGACCCAAGTCGTCGCGCACCGCGGAGCCTCCGAGGACGCTCCCGAGCACACCCTGGCCGCGTATCGCAAGGCGATCGAGGACGGTGCGGACGCGCTCGAATGTGATGTACGCCTGACCGCCGACGGCCACCTCGTGTGCGTTCACGACCGTCGGGTCAACCGTACGTCGAACGGGCGCGGTGCGGTCTCGGCACTCGAGCTCTCCGATCTCGCCACCCTGGACTTCGGTTCCTGGAAGAGCCGCGATCCCTCCGGGGGGCCGCGCCTCGAGGAGCCCGACTGGGAGCACCGCCCGGAGGACCGGGAGGCCACCTCCGTGCTCACGCTGGAGCGTCTGCTGGAGCTCGTCTCCGACTCCGGACGCGGGGTCGAGCTGGCGATCGAGACCAAGCACCCCACACGGTGGGCGGGACAGGTGGAGGAGCGCCTGCTGCTCCTGCTCAAGCGGTTCGGGCTCGACGCCCCCGCCACGCCCGAGGACTCACCGGTGCGGGTGATGAGCTTCTCCGCCCGGTCACTGCACCGCGTGCATGCCGCGTCACCGACGCTGCCCACGGTCCACCTCACCCAGTTCGTCACACCCCGGCTGCGTGACGGCCGGCTGCCCGCCGGAGTGAGGATCGCGGGGCCTTCCCTCCGCATCGTGCGCAGCTACCCCGCGCACATCGAGCGCCTCAAGCAGTCCGGCCACCAGGTACACGTGTGGACGGTGAACGAAGCACGGGACGTCGACCTCTGTGTGAGCCTCGGCGTGGACGCCATCATCACCAACCGTCCCCGCGCGGTGCTCGACCGGCTCGGGCGCTGACCGCAGATGATCACTTCTTGTCACTTCCGCCCCATCCGCCCCAAGAAATCCACGCCGCCGTCTTGACCTCGCACTCCGTCCGGGCGCATCCTCACATCTCGGCCACACCGAAGATTTTCAGCCACTCCACTACAAGGAGTGCTCCGGCGCGTTCGGTGCGTATTCGATCGTTTCGAGTGCGTCACCCCTCATGGATTGGCCGGTTTCCGGTTCAGGCCAATGGGGCATTCACACCGTGGCGTGGGGCGAAGGAGGTCTCGGGGGTGGCGTTGGTGGTGGCACAGGAGGTGCCCACGTCGTCGAGCATGGCCGTACCCCATGGCCCTGCGGGCGTGGGGAAGGCGAGGCACCGTATGCGCACGCAGCTGCGCGACGGGGGCGTGGCGGACGCGGTTGTCGACGATGCCGTACTGATCCTTTCGGAACTGCTGAGCAATGCGTGCAAGCACGGCCGGCCCCTCGGCGAGGCACTGGCCGGGGACGGTGATGTGCGCGCCTCCTGGCGGGTGGATCCGTGCGGTCGGCTCGTCGTGGAGGTCACGGACGGCGGCGGTCCGACCCGTCCGGCGCCGGCCACCCCGTCGGTCACGGCGCACGGCGGTCGGGGGCTGAACATCATCACGGCGCTGGCCGACGACTGGGGCGTACGCGACGAGGTGCCGGGCGAGGTCACGGTGTGGGTCGTCGTCCACGACGACGTGTACGACCCGGACGCGGGATCCGGACGCCGGCGCGAGGACTTCGCCACACGAGTGGCGGCCCCGTCGGTCGCCCGCATCACGGGGCTGGACTTCGCGGACGTCTTCGACGACCTGGACTGAGACAGCCTGGACCGAGGACGGCCCAAGGCTCGGGAGCGCTTGGGGCTCGGGAGCGCTTGGGGCTCGGGACCGCCTGGGCTCGGGACCGCCTGGGCTCGGGCGGCCGGGGCTCGGGTGGCCGGGGCTCGGGTGGCCGGGGCTCGGGACGCCCGGGGTCCACAGTCCGGCACGTTGTCCACAGGTTCCCGTCGGCTGTGGTCCGAACGGCTAGGCTCGCGCCCGTACGAGACGAGCCGTAACCGGGAGACACCCACGATGGCCAAGAAGCGACCTCAGACGAAGGCCAAGCGCCCGCAGCTCACGGACGGGCAGATCCCGGTCGTCGGCGCCCGCGAACCCTGCCCCTGCGGCAGCGGCCGCCGCTACAAGGCGTGCCACGGCCGCGCCGCCGCTCACGCCGTAACCGAGTTGGTGCACCGCCCGTTCGAGGGCCTGCCCGGCGAGTGCGACTGGGTGGCGCTGCGCGAGCTGGTGCCCGCTGCCACCGTCGAGCTGACACTGAAGGACAGCCTGCCCGAGGGCGTCCCGTCGGTCACCCTGGCCACGGTGCTGCCGATGGCCTGGCCGGCCCTGCGCCGTGACGACGGCTCGGTCCTGCTCGGCCTGCAGAACGACACCTCCTCCGGAGACATCAGCCGCGATCTCGCCGACACCCTGCGGCGCGCGCTCGCCGCGGCCCCGGGCACCCCCGTGCAGGCGCGGCGTGCTCCCGCCGACGGCCCCCGGCTCCAGGACCTGCTGGCCCCCGAGAGCGCGTTCGAGCCGGTGGTGCACAGCGGATTCGAGTTCTGGGTCCCGGACCCGGAGAACGCCACGCCGGACGTCACCGCCTCCCTGGAGCGGGCCAACGCCGCGGCCATCCCGACCGTCAAACTGTCGGGCGTGGACTCCGCGTACTGGTGCGAGACGCCCGAGAAGAACCATCTGCGGTGGGTCATGCCGTATCCCGAGGAGCAGCTTCTGGACGCTCTCGCGCGACTGCACGCGGCGGGCCGGTCCTCCCTCGGCGAGGGCACCCGCCTGGTGGGCTCCTTCCGCGCTCACGGGCTCACCGTGCCGGTCTGGGACCTGCCCAGCGAGGTCGGCGCCGAGGACGTGGAGAAGCCGGCCGCCGAGTTCGCCGAGCGGCTGGCCGCCGCCCTGGACACGGACGCACCGCTCAGTGCCGACGAGCGCCGCGCGCGCGGCGGTCTGACGAACCGCCAGGTCACGCTCAGCTGACAGACGTCCGCACCGTCGGGTTCCGTCGGCGCGGGCCGGCGGAACCGCCCGTCGGGCACCACCCGCCTCATACGCAACTCCCGGCGCGGACAAGCGAATCGGTGACCGGAAAAGCCGAGTTCGAATTTGCGAACCGCCGATCTCTTGTTACCGTTTCATTAGCCCGGTTGCTGGTGCATCCCCCGTCGCCAGCAACCGGGTCTTTGCGTGCCGGTCGCCGCTGACACAGTGCGACCACCGGGCTACTGCTCGTCCGGGCCGGTCACACGCTCGCTCGTCTCAGCGGGTTCGCTGTACGTCCGCGTCTGCCTGCCGACCGCCCTGCGAGGGCGACAGGCACCGCACAAAGGCCACCCCACACCGCGCGGGGGCGGTGGACGCCGCGTAGGGGACGACAGAACGCCGCGTGGGCGCATCGAGCGCCTCTACCGGTCAACTACCCCCCTCGGACGGTCAGTTGCTCCCGGAGCGCAACAGGAGCCGCCCTTCCTCGGGACGGTCCGTGAACTCCGCGACCGCCGCGTACCGCGCGAGTCCTCCGGGTCCGTGCTCCCGCGTGGTCTCGCACAGGGCGGGCTCGTCCCCGGCGTCCCCGGCGCAGTGCGTCGGCACGGTCCGGCCGTCCGCATGAGGCTCAGCGCGGCGGTCCGCCCCTCAGCGGTGGTGTTGCGGCAGTAGATCCGCAGATCCACGCCCAGATTGTCCTCGCCCCGCGCCACCCCGCAGGTCTGCGCCTCGATGCCGCCGGCGGAGAACGGCGCGGGACCGCAGCGCACCGCGGTGGACAGGTGGGGACCGCACGGCGGCGGGTCCCCGGCGGCCGAGGTCCACGCCTTGGCGGTCGCCACGCACGGCGGGGCGACCGGCAGCGGCGGGGCCGTCCGGCACGGAGGGCTCCGCGGGCCCGGTGCCGACCGTCCGGGCCCGCGGAGTCCGAGACGCTTCCCGGCGGCAGCGCGGTCGAGCAGACCACCACCACGCCCGCGAGGGCGAGCAGGCAGACTCCTCGGCCGGCCCGGGCGCGACCCCCGGCATGACGCGGCATGCCCGGGAAGACAGCGCCCCGGGGCAGCCAGCCGGGCGCCGGGGCCCGCTACATCTCGGGCGCGCTCACACCCGTACGGGTGAGGGCCTCGACCACGGCGTCCACCACGGCTTCGACACCGGGCACCCAGGGCGAGGCCGAGCCGGGCAGCGGCGCGCGCTCCCAGCGGACTCCCCCCTGTGCGGTCTCGGACGGAGGCAGGGCGAGGTAACCGCCCTCGCCGTGGAAACGGAGCGAGCCGGGAACAAAGTCCTTGGCGTACAGCAGCTCGCCCAGCTGCTCCATGGAGTACGGCTGCACCAGGATCGACCAGCGGGAGGGCCCGGCGACGACCGGGCCGAGCCGCATGCCCCGCTGATCGAGCGCGGCGAGGGCACGGGCAGCCGGCTGGGCGGGCAGGGAGACCGCGCACGGGGCCCTGCCACCGGTGGCGAGGATGATGGGCGCCGTCGGCCGGTTGCCCCACCACCAGCGCACCATCCGCGGGTCGGTGGTGGCGGCGAGGAGACCGGGGTCGAACGGGTGGGCGCCCGGCACTGTGCATTCGGGGTCGGGGCAGCCGCAGCGGGACCGGCCCTGCGGGTCGGCCGCCACCCCGGGGAGTACGGGCCACCGCCATTGCGCGGCGTAGGTCAGGGCCGCGCCGATCAGCTCAGGTCCTCCGTCGCCGCGTCGGGACAGGAGCCTGCGTCGCCTTCCGAGGATCTCGCGCATGAGCGCTCGTTCCTTTCCGTTGCACGCCGGCAACACCGTGGACCACATCACGTCATGTGTCGATCACTTCACTGTGCGTACCTGTTGGCGCATCACACCCCCGCACAGGGCAGGGGGAACCCCTATGGGCCGAACACGGGGCAGCCTCCGCGGCCATTCCACCCATACTGCGTCTATCAGAAGTACGGGCCTGGCGTGGGGGTGGCGAAGTCTGGCGTTTACCGTCGCGCGTGGTTCTCTCCGCCTCCGCCACGGGAGGATGGGGCACGGTCGTCGGTGGTTAA
This sequence comes from Streptomyces sp. NPDC086080, assembly GCF_044540255.1. NCBI lineage: Bacteria > Bacillati > Actinomycetota > Actinomycetes > Kitasatosporales > Streptomycetaceae > Streptomyces > Streptomyces sp. NPDC086080. The sequence goes on along the minus strand of NZ_JBITRU010000007.1, from coordinate 234,998 downwards.
GACGCCCGGGTCCGTCGCCAGGTTCCCGAGCGGTTCGCAACCACCCCTGGCCTTCACCGAGTACGTACCCAACACGACCGCTGTGACGCTTCCGTCGAGCAAGGCCAGTCGACCGCAATATGCCTCCCCCTGAGGCAGTTTCAAGCCAACTTCACTTTTCGGCAAGAGGTCTGCGGAGAGTTCCCTTCATCCTCACGGACACCAGGAATCCCAGCAGGACAATGCTGGACATCTCCTTACGAGTACGTGTACATGTGGAGACACTGCCGGCGACGCAGAATGACATGGGGGTTTGCGATGCTTTCGAGCAGTACGTACCGGTCGGAAAGCCGGACGCCATGAACGCCCCGCACCCTCCGAAAGTGGCCGGAATCGATTCAACGGTTCCCGCACCCGCACACACTGTCGCGTCCGTCACGAGTGCCTCTCCCGCCCCTGCGGCAAACCCCCAGAACGCACCGGGCGCGCTGCTGCAGGACCGTCTCGCCGGCTGGGTCTCCGACCTCACGACCCTTCATGAGCTCACCGAACGCCTGCTCGGCGCGAGCACGCTCGACGACGCGCTCCAGGAACTGCTGCGCGCGGGAGCCGCACTGGTCGGCGCGCAGCGCGGTCTCGTCGCCCTGGAACCCGCCGACGGACTCGGCCCGGTCACCACCATCGGCCTGGGGCTGGCCCGCTCGGACCTCGGCCACATCGAGACGGTGCCGCGCAGTGCCCTGTCGTACGCCAGGATCCTGGACGGCCTGCCCGGCGCCGACGACGGCATCTCCGAGCCCGATCTGTTCGCCGAGAAAGGGCTCGACCCCCGGCACCGCGAGGTCGCCGCGCGCCTCGGTTACGCCGCGAGTTTCGCCCTCCCCCTCGCCACCGGGGCCACCGGACGCCTGGGCGCCGCGGTATGGCTCTACGACGAGCCGGCCGAACCGTCGAAGCGACAGCGCCACCTCATCGGCCTCTACGTCCGCCAGGCCGCCGAGCACCTGGCCCGCCTGCTCGAACTCGAGCGCACACGCGCGCGCATGGCGACCATGGCGGAGGAATTGCTGCCCTCCCGCCTCCCCCGGGTCGCCGGCGTCCAGCTCGCCGCGCGGCACCGCACCTCCCCGCGCGGGGGCGGTGACTGGTACGACGCGCTGCCGTTGCCGGACGCGGCGCTCGGTCTCGCCGTCGGATCCGTCACCGGATCGGGGCCCAGCGCGGTCGCCGCGATGGGCCGGCTGCGGGCGTCGCTGCGCGCCTACGCCGTGATGGAGGGCGAGGACCCCGTCGCCGTCCTGTCCGACCTGGAGTTGCTGCTGCGCCTCACCGAGCCGGCCCGGTCGGCCACCGCCCTGTTCGGCTACTGCGAGCCCGCGCTGCGCCGCATCACCCTCGCCGGTGCCGGGCACAGTCCGCCGCTGCTGATCGGGGACCACCGCACGGAGTTCGTCGAGACCTCGGTCTCCGCGCCGCTGGGCATGCTCACCTGCTGGGAGGCACCGAGCGTCGAGGTCCAGGCGGAGCCGGGGGAGACGGTCCTGCTCTACACCGACGGGCTGCTGCACCGCACCGGCGATCCCACCGACCGCGCCTTCGCGCGGCTGCACGCCGCCGCGGCCGGAGTACCCACGGCGCTGCGCCGGGACCCCGGCGCCGTCGCCGACCACGTCCTGCGCGCGGTCCTGCCGGCGGGCGCCGGCGCCGCGGACTCCGCGGAGGACGTGGTGCTGCTGGCGGCGCGGTTCGAGTAGCGGCCGGGCCGGGCAACCGGAGCAGCGGTCGCGGGAGAGGGGGAGCCGCCGGTGCACGTGGCCGTCACGGACCGGGGTCCGGTGCTCTCGTCCGTGCCTCCGGTAACAGGTCCTTCCCCGGTTCGTCCGTTTCCGCACGACCGTACGATGGGAGGCGGTCCAGTGCCGTATCGAGGAGGATGACCGTGGCGGACGAGCTGCCGGAGACCCCGGAGACTGCCGAAGAGGAGCCCGTCAAGCAGCGCAAGAACGGCCTGTACCCGGGCGTGTCCGACGAGCTGGCCGAGAGCATGAAGAGCGGCTGGGCCGACACCGAACTGCACGGCCTGGAACCGATCGCGCAGGCCGCCGAGGCCGCCGCCCGCCGCGCGGCGCTGTCCGCCCGCTTCCCGGGTGAGCGTCTGGTCGTCCCCGCGGGCAACCTGAAGACCCGTTCCAACGACACCGAGTACCCCTTCCGCGCGTCGGTCGAGTACGCGTACCTCACGGGCAACCAGACGGAGGACGGCGTCCTCGTCCTGGAGCCCACGGCGGACGGCCACAAGGCGACGATCTACCTGCTGCCCCGCTCCGACCGCGAGAACGGCGAGTTCTGGCTGGACGGCCAGGGTGAGCTGTGGGTCGGCCGCCGGCACTCCCTCACCGAATCCGAGCAGCTGTACGGCATCCCCGCCTCCGACGTGCGCGAGCTGGCCGGGGCCCTGCGCGAGGCCACCGGCCCGGTGCGGGTCGTACGCGGTCACGACGCCGGCATCGAGGCGGCGCTGACGGACAAGGTCACCGCCGAGCGCGACGAGGAGCTGCGGGTCTTCCTCTCCGAGATGCGGCTGGTCAAGGACGACTTCGAGATCGGCGAGCTGCAGAAGGCCGTCGACTCCACCGTGCGCGGCTTCGAGGACGTGGTGAAGGTCCTCGACAAGGCCGAGGCCACCAGCGAGCGCTACATCGAGGGAACGTTCTTCCTGCGCGCCCGGGTGGAGGGCAACGACGTCGGCTACGGCTCCATCTGCGCCGCGGGCCCGCATGCCTGCACCCTGCACTGGGTGCGCAACGACGGCCCGGTCCGCTCCGGCGACCTGCTGCTGCTCGACGCGGGCGTGGAGACGCACACGTACTACACGGCGGACGTCACCCGCACTCTGCCGGTCAACGGCACGTACAGCGAGCTGCAGAAGAAGATCTACGACGCCGTGTACGACGCCCAGGAGGCCGGTATCGCGGCGGTGAAGCCGGGAGCCAAGTACCGGGACTTCCACCACGCCGCCCAGCGCGTCCTCGCCGAGCGGCTCGTCGAGTGGGGCCTGGTCGAGGGGCCCGTGGAGCGGGTGCTGGAGCTGGGTCTGCAGCGCCGCTGGACGCTGCACGGCACGGGCCACATGCTCGGCATGGACGTCCACGACTGCGCCGCCGCACGGACCGAGACGTACGTCGAGGGCACCCTGGAGCCCGGCATGGTGCTCACCGTCGAGCCGGGCCTGTACTTCCAGGCCGACGACCTGACCGTGCCCGAGGAGTACCGGGGCATCGGCGTGCGCATCGAGGACGACATCCTCGTCACCGAGGACGGCAACCGGAACCTCTCCGCCGCACTGCCCCGGCGGTCGGGCGAGGTCGAGGCATGGATGGCGAGCCTCAAGGGCTGACCGCTGACGCACCGAACCGAGGCCGGGCACGCGCGTGCCCGGCCTCGGCCGTCACTACACCGCGACGAGCGGAGCGTCCTCACGCCACTTGAGGATCTTGTCGAAGCTCACCACCGCACCGCCCCGGCCCGGCTTGTTGCCGATGTGGACATGGTCGGCCAGCTCCCGGATGAGCCCCAGGCCCCGGCCGTGCTCCGCCTCGGGCGGCGCGGGACGGACCGGCGGACGTAAGCGACCGCCCGCGGTCGTACCGGGAAAGCCGGGTCCCGCGTCGGTGACCTCGATACGGCACTTCTCCCCGTCGAGATAGGCCGTCACCCGGAACGCCTCCGAGGTGCCGCCCCGCGCGGTGTCCCCACCGTGCTCGACGGCGTTCGCGCAGGCCTCGCTGAGGGCGACGGAGAGGTCGTAGGAGATGTCGGGATCGACGCCCGCGGTCTCCATGGTGCCGAGCAGCAGGCGCCGGGCGAGCGGCACACTGGCGGCATCGCGCCGCAGATGGAGTGACCACCAGATGCTCATGCTCCAGCCTCCTGGCTGCGGCTCGACATACCGTTACGTATTGCCCTGAGTGCTGGGCGGTAAGCGTGAAGTCGTCGTGACGCTGCCCATATGGCGGGTGTGTCGTGGACCCGAACGGTGTATGTCGGGCATCACATGCCATAGGCGATCCAACGGTCCTACCTCATCTTGCGGACCTGCCGTACGGCGACCGGGGGGCCGGTGCGATGATGAGGCCGCCATGTCTGCCCCCCACCCGCGCACGACGCGCTCCGGACGAGGACTCCGGGTTCTGCGGGCCGCGGTCTTCGCCGCGGTCTGCGTCGTGCTGGCCGGGGCAGGTCACACCATCGCCGCCCGCGACGCCGTCCCGCTGTGGACGCTGGGCGCGGGATTCCTCGGCGCGCTCGCGGTTGCCGCGCCCCTCGCCGGACGCGCGCGCTCCCTGCCGGGAATCGCGGCGGCGCTAGCGCTCGGCCAGACCGCGCTGCACACACTGTTTGGCCTGGGGCTGCACGGCGCACCCCCCGCCGGCCGGCCGTCCGGCCTGTCCGATGCCGCGCTGGTCGAGCAGGCCGCGCGGCTGCTGTGCGGAACCGCCGCGGCGGGGATCAGCCCCGCGCGGGCCGAGCGCATCCTCACCGACGCGCGGCTCCACCCCGGCGAGGCGCACCCCCACGCGGCGGCCGCCCTGTCGGACGCCGGGGGCTCCCCGGCGGTCCTGCTGCCGTCGCTGCCGATGCTGCTCGGCCACGTCCTCGCGGCGACGGCCGCGGGGTGGCTGCTGCGCCGCGGCGACCTGGCACTGCTGCGGCTGGCCGAACTGTCGGCGCACGGTGTCGCCGAGGGCGCCCTCATGCGGTCCCTCCGCGCGGCCCTCACACTGGTGCGCGCCCTGCGCACCGGGCTCCCGGGAGCACCGCTGACCCCACGTCCGGCGGCGCGTACCGCACTGCTCACGCCTCCGGAACCCGGCACTCCCGCGCTCCATCACACGGTGATCCGCCGGGGCCCGCCCGTCGCGGCCCCGACCGCACTCGTGCTCGCCGCCTGACGCGAGGCGACCACCACTCCGCCACTGCCGGGTCTTCGGGATCCTCCGGCTTCCCGGGTCTCCGGTGAGGAGAGGGCGCCTGCGAGCGGCACGCGCGTGTGCGCCCTCTGTCCGTGTGCGACCAGGGAATTCACCAGGAAGGCCCGTCCGGTCGCCCGCGCGGCGTATCCCTCACCGTCAGTGAAACCTCAATCGAAGCGGAGTGCTTCTGCCATGAAGGCTTCCCGTATCGCCGCCGCCGGTGCCGTCGCCGGTGTCACCGTCCTCGCCCTGTCCTCCCCCGCCCTCGCGCACGTCGGTGTGCAGCCCGAGGGCGAGGCGGCGAAGGGCGGCTACGCGGTCGTCGGCTTCAAGGTCCCCAACGAGCGGGACAACGCCTCGACCACCAAGGTCGAGGTCACCTTCCCCACGGACCACCCGCTGGCGTCCGTGATGCCGCAGCCGGTCGAGGGCTGGGACATCACGGTCACCAAGTCCAAGCTCGACAAGCCGCTCGAGATGCACGGCACGAAGATCAACGAGGCCGTCTCCAAGGTCACCTGGACCGCCACGGGCGGCGGCATCCGGCCCGGCTTCTTCCAGAAGTTCCCGGTCTCCATCGGCACGCTGCCCGAGGACGCCGACGAACTCGTCTTCAAGGCCCTGCAGACGTACTCCAACAAGGAGGTCGTCCGCTGGATCGAGGTGCCGCAGAAGGGCCAGGACGAGCCCGCCAACCCGGCCCCCGTCCTCGCCCTCTCCGAGGCCTCCGGGGACCACCACGGCGCCGCGGCCGACGACAAGGCGTCCGACGACGCCGGGGCGGCCGAGAACGCCTCCACCCGGACCAGCGCCGCGTCCGAAGAAAGCGACTCCGGCGGTACCGACACCACCGCCCGTGTCCTGGGCGTCGTCGGCATCGTGGTCGGCGCGGCGGGCGTCGCCTACGGCGTACTCGCCGGGCGTCGGCGCACCACCGCCTGAGCCCTCACCCTTCTCCACGGCGCGCACCGGAACCGTCCGCGGTCCCGTGACGGCCCGATGTGCGCCGCCGGGGCACTCACTTTCAGGAACCATCCATGCGCAAGAAGACCTTCGCGGCGGCTCTGCTCGCCGCCGCCTCCCTCACCCTTTCCGCCTGCGGCAGCGGCGACAGCGGCGATCCCGTCGCCGTGGTGTCCGAGGAGGCCGGCTCACAGAAGGCGGCCACCGTTCTGGACAAGCCCTTCGAGAAGCCGGATCTCGTCCTGACCGACACCCAGGGCAAGCCGTACGACTTCCGTGCGGCGACCGCCGGCCGGCCCACCCTCATCTACTTCGGCTACACGCACTGCCCCGATGTCTGTCCGCTGACGATGAACAACCTCGCCGTGGCGAAGAAGCAGCTGCCGCAGGACCAGCAGGACCAACTGCGGATCGTGTTCGTCACCACCGACCCCGAACGTGACACCTCCGCCGCCCTCGGCACGTGGCTCAAGGGCATCGACTCCCAGGTCGTCGGTCTGACCGGCGACTTCGACACCATCCAGGCCGGGGCCCGCACCCTCGGCATCTCCATCGATCCGCCGCGCAAGGACGACAACGGCAGGACCGTCTCCGACCACGGCACCCAGGTCATCGCCTTCTCCCCGAAGACCGACGGCGGTTACGTCCTCTACGGCGAGGACGCCACGGTCGAGGACTACACCAAGGACCTTCCCAAGATCATCAAGGGGGAGAAGCCGTGAGGCGCCTGGCGGCCGCGGCAGCGGTGGTCGTCGCCGGGGCGCTGACCCTCACCGGATGCGGCGGCGCGGACGGCTCGGGTTCCGGCGACGGCACGGCGGAACTGTCCGTGGAGTCCGCGTACATGCCGCAGCCGGTATCCGACATGGCGGCCGGCTTCCTCACCATCACCAACGACGGCGGCACCGCGGACCGGCTGACCTCGGTCAGCAGCGATGCCGCCGGACAGGTCACCGTCCACGAGACCGTCGACGGTGCCATGCAGGAGGTCGAGGGCCTGGAGATCCCGGCCCACGGCAGCCTGGTGCTGGAGAGCGGCGGCAACCATCTGATGTTCGAGCGGCTGAAGCAGCGGCCGAAGCAGGGTCAGAGCGTCTCCGTCGAGCTGCACTTCGACCGGTCCGGCACCGTCACGGTCGAGATTCCGGTCAAACCGGCCACCTACCACCCGAAGACCGGACACTGAGGGAGACACCCCTGTGACCCAGACCATCGCCCCCCGGGCGCGGACCCTGGTGCTGCTGTTCCTGGCCGTCACCGGCGCACTCCTCGCCGGTGCCGCGCCCGCATCCGCGCACGCCGCGCTGACCGGCAGTGACCCCGAACGGGGGGCGGTGGTCGACACGGCACCCACCCAGGTCTCACTCACCTTCTCCGAACAGATCGCGGTGAGCGACGACGCCGTGCGGGTGCTCGATCCGCAGGGACAGCGGGTGGACAAGGGGGACCCGGCCAATCCGAGCGGCACGACGTACAGCGTGCGGCTGCTCAGCGGACTGCCCGACGGCACGTACACCGTGGCCTACCAGGTGGTGTCGGCGGACAGCCATCCCGTCGCCGGGGCCTTCACCTTCTCCATCGGCTCCCCCTCCGAGACATCCGTCTCGGTCTCCGCGCAGGGCTCCGACGACGGCCTGGTCGGATGGCTGTACGGCTTCGGCAGGTACGTGTCGTACGCCGGCTTCGTCGTCCTGGCCGGTGGTGCCGCCTTCGTGCTCGCCTGCTGGAATCGCGGCGCCGGGGTACGGGCGGTGCAGCGGCTGATCGTGTCCGGTTGGCTGGCGCTCACCGCCGCCACGCTCGGGCTGCTGCTTCTGCGGGGCTCCTACACCACCTCGGGCAAGCCCGGCGACATCTTCGACCTCTCGCTGCTCGGGGACGTGCTCCAGACCAAGACGGGCGCGGCGCTGGTGTCCCGGCTGCTGCTGCTCGCCGCGGCGGCCCTGTTCATCGCCGTGCTGTTCGGTGCCTACGCCCGCCCGGCGTCCGCCACCGCCCCGGACGACGGCGCCGCGCGCCGCCGGAACGACGCGGAAGAAGCGGACGAGGCGGAGGAGAAGCGGGATCTGACCTTTGGGCTCGCGATCGGCGGAACGGTCGTGGCAGCCGGGATCGCCGCGAGCTGGGCGATGTCCGAGCACGCCTCCCAAGGGCTCCAGCGGGGTATCGCCATGCCGGTCGACGTGGTGCATCTGCTGGCCGTCGCCGCCTGGCTCGGCGGGCTCACCGCGCTGCTCGTCGCGCTCTTCCGGGCGCCCGCGGAGACGCCGGTCGGCCAGGACGCCGTCCGGCGCTTCTCACGGCTCGCCTTCGGGAGCGTGATCGCGCTGGTCGTCACGGGGATCTACCAGAGCTGGCGGCAGCTCGGCTCCTGGTCGGCCTTCACCGACACCCGGTACGGGCAGCTCCTGCTCGTCAAGATCGCGCTCGTGGTGGCGCTGGTCGGAGTCGCCACCGTCTCACGGCGCTGGACGGCGCGGCTGGCGGAGATGCCCGTGCAGGAGGCCGGAGCGGGCACGTCCGGCACGTCGACGGCGGACACCGGGAGGTCCGGTGCCCGGAAGGACGCCGTCCCCGTCGGGCAGACCCCACCGGCCAGGGACTCGAAGGACACGAAGGCGGCGTCCAGCGCCGCGGAGACGGCCGGTGCGGGATCCGCCCGGGCCGCTCAGCTCGCCCGGCAGCGGACCGCGATGGAGACCGCGCGGCAGAAGCGCCTGCGGGACGCCGACCCCCACCGTTCGGGTCTGCGCCGCTCCGTACTCGCCGAGACGGGCATCGCCGTCGTCCTGCTTGCCGTCACCACCGTGCTGACCCAGACCGAACCGGGACGCACGGAACAGGAGGCCAAGGCGGCCGGTGCCTCCTCGTCCTCGGCATCGGCGTCCACCGGTCAGGGCACCGGGGCGGTGACGCTGAACATGCCCTTCGACACCGGAGGCGGCGAGAGCGGCAAGGGTGTCGTCACCATCGACCTCGATCCCGCCCGCGTCGGCGACAACGTCATGCACGTCTATGTGGAGGGCCCGGACGGCCGGGCCGTCGACATCCCTGAGGTGAAGGTCGCCTTCACCCTCACCGCCCAGGGCATCGGGCCACTGCCCGTCGTCCCCGACCGCATCACCACCGGCCACTGGTCGGCGAGCGGAGTACAGCTCCCCATCGCCGGCGACTGGAAGATCGAGGTGACCGTGCGCACCTCCGACGTCGACCAGGTGACCGTTTCGAAGAACGCGCAGATCGGCTGAACCACCATGGCTGACCATTCCCTCTCACAGGTCCGCACCCCGGATCGACCTCAGGACACACCCGCCGGACGGGACGCCGGGGAAGGCATCTCCCGCCGTCGGCTGCTCGGCACAGCGGGCGCCACCGGGCTCGCCCTCGGAGCGGCGGGCGGAGCCGTCGGATACGCGTCGGCGCCCGCCGGTGCCACTCCGCTGACATCGGTGGGCGACAACCGGGTGCAGTTTCACGTGAAACATCAGCCCGGCATCACGCAACCGCTCCAGTCCCGGGGGCATCTCGTCGCCTTCGATCTCGGACCCGGCGCCGGCCGCAAGGAGGCGGCCGCCCTGTTGCGCCGCTGGTCGGACACGGCCCGCCGCCTGATGGCGGGCGAGCCGAGCGCACACGGCGACACCGATGTGGCCCGCGACGCCGGCCCCTCCTCGCTGACCCTCACCTTCGGCTTCGGCCACAGCTTCTTCGGGCGCACGGGGCTGGCGAAGCAGCGCCCGGTCGCCCTGGACCCGCTGCCCGACTTCTCCTCCGACCGCCTGGACAGGACACGCAGCAACGGCGACCTGTGGGTGCAGATCGGCGCCGACGACGCCCTCGTGGCCTTTCACGCCCTGCGTGCCGTCCAGAAGGACGCGGGTTCGGCGGCCAGGGTGCGCTGGCAGATGAACGGCTTCAACCGTTCGCCGGGCGCCACCTCCCACCCCATGACCGCCCGTAACCTCATGGGCCAGATCGACGGCACCCGCAACCCCAGGCCCGCCGACTCCGACTTCGACCAGCGGATCTTCGTACCGGAACAGGGGGAGCCCGCCTGGATGGCGAACGGCTCCTACGCCGTCGTGCGCCGTATCCGCATGCTGCTGGACGACTGGGAGAACCTGTCGGTCAAGGAGCAGGAGCAGGTGATCGGGCGCCGCAAGTCCGACGGGGCGCCGCTGTCCGGGGGCAGCGAGACCTCCGAGATGGACCTGGAGAAGACCGACGCCCGGGGCGATCTAGTGGTCCCCTTCAACGCCCACGCGAGGATCACCCGCCCCGACCAGAACGGCGGGGCGGCGATGCTCCGCCGCCCGTTCTCGTACCACGACGGCATCGGCACGGACGGGGTGCCGGACGCGGGCCTGCTGTTCATCTGCTGGCAGGCGGATCCCCTGCGGGGCTTCGTTCCGGTGCAGCGCAAGCTGGACCGGGGCGACGCGCTGACGCCGTTCGTCCGTCACGAGGCGAGCGGACTGTTCGCGGTCCCGGGCGGCGCGGCGGACGGAGAGTATGTGGGGCAGGCGCTGCTGGAGGGATGAGAAGGGCCCGACGTCACCCCTGGGAGCTCTCAGGGCGCCGCCGTCGGGGCGGGCCCATTAGGGTGAGGACATGCCAGCGAGCTATGCGTATCTCGGCCCAGAGGGCACCTTCACGGAAGTCGCCCTCCGCACGCTTCCCGAGGCGGCGACCCGTGAGCTGATCCCTTACGTGTCCGTGCAGTCCGCGCTCGACGCCGTCCGGGTGGGCGAGGCCGAGGCCGCTTTCGTCCCCATCGAGAACTCGGTCGAGGGCGGGATCACCACCACCCTCGACGAGCTCGTCGCCGGCGCCCCGCTGATGATCTACCGCGAGGTGCTGCTGTCGATCACCTTCGCGCTGCTCGTGCGTCCGGGCACCAAGCTGTCGGACGTCAAGACGGTCACCGCCCATCCGGCCGCCCAGCCGCAGGTGCGCAACTGGCTGAAGACGCATCTCCCGGACGCCGTCTGGGAGTCGGCCGCCTCCAACGCGGACGGCGCCCGCCTGGTCCAGGAAGGCCGGTACGACGCCGCCTTCGCCGGTGAGTTCGCTGCGGCGCGGTACGGCCTGGAGATCCTGGAGCGGGAGATCCACGACGCGGAGAACGCGCAGACCAGGTTCGTGCTGGTGGGCCGCCCTGCCCGGCCTGCGGCGCCCACGGGAGCCGACAAGACCTCCGTCGTGCTGTGGCAGCGCGACGACCACCCCGGTGGTCTGCGCGACCTGCTGGGCGAGTTCGCCACACGGGGCATCAACCTGATGCTGCTCCAGTCCCGCCCCACCGGTGCCGGAATCGGCAACTACTGCTTCTGCATCGACGCCGAGGGGCATATCTCGGACCGCCGGATGGCCGAGGCGTTGATGGGGCTCAAGCGGATCTGCCTTCAGGTGCGCTACCTCGGTTCGTACCCGCGCGCGGATGTGCGGCCGGGAGAGGTGCGGCCGCTGCTCCCCGGCACGTCGGACGAAGAGTTCGTGGGAGCGGCGGACTGGGTGGCGCGGTGCCAGGACGGCCGGTTCTGAGAGGGGCGTCCGCATCGGTCGGCCCGGTCCTACCTGCTGATTGTCGTTATCCACAGAAGTTATCCACAGGTCCGCTTCTCGACCTGGGGACAAGTCGACACCGAAGCCTCATCCGGTCGACAAATCACCCTTCCCGGCATGATCGTGTTCACCGTTCCGCACGTCGGCCTTCGTCCACTCTTTTCCGTTGCCCCACCCTTTGGGGCGAACTCTTTCCACTCAAAAGTGGCGCTAGAGGGGATTTGTGCGGGGAATCCCCGGCACCGGCCGCGCGTTTCGGAGTGATCCATTCCGAAGTCCACAGACTTTCCCCACAACCTGTGGATAACTTCCGCACAGAGGGGGATCCCTGTGGACAACCGATCTTCAAGTCCCGCCGCGGGCAAGGGGTTCCGGTCAACCGGCAGCCCATGGACTGACCCATTCCAGGGGCAGGGTCTCATTAATTGACCTCATTGAACACAATGCGCATTTCCCTCATAACGGGACGTAAGCAACTCGCGCAATAGTCAGTCGTGAGCCGTCGTCCCGCACCGGTAGCCTTGACCACGTGATTGACCTTCGCCTGCTTCGTGAGGACCCCGACCGTGTGCGCGCTTCGCAGCGCGCCCGTGGAGAGGACGTCGCGCTCGTCGACGCCCTCCTGTCTGCCGACGAGCGGCGCAGGTCGTCCGGCGTCCGCTTCGACGAACTGCGCGCCGAGCAGAAGGCACTCGGCAAGCTCATCCCCAAGGCGTCCGGCGACGAGAAGGCCGAGCTGCTGAGCAAGGCGGAACAGCTCAAGGCCGACGTCAAGGCCGCCGACGCCGACCGGGACGCCGCCGCCACCGAGACACAGGAGCTCCTGCTCCGGCTGAGCAACCTCGTCCACCCCGACGTTCCCGTCGGCGGCGAGGAGGACTTCACCACACTGGAGACGCACGGCAGCATCCGCGACTTCGGCGCCGAGGGCTTCGCCCCCAAGGACCACCTCGAACTCGGCCAGATCCTCGGCGCCATCGACGTCGAACGCGGTGCCAAGGTCTCCGGCTCGCGCTTCTATTTCCTCACCGGTGTCGGCGCCCTCCTGGAGCTCGCCCTGGTGAACGCGGCGATCGCCCAGGCCACCGCAGCCGGCTTCACTCCGATGCTGACCCCGGCGCTGGTCCGTCCCCAGTCCATGGCGGGTACGGGCTTCCTCGGTCAGGCCGCGCAGGACGTCTACCACCTGGACAAGGACGACCTCTACCTGGTCGGCACGTCCGAGGTGCCGCTCGCCGCGTACCACATGGACGAGATCATCGACGCCGACCGGCTGCCGCTGCGGTACGCGGGCTTCTCGCCCTGCTTCCGCCGCGAGGCCGGTTCGCACGGCAAGGACACCCGGGGCATCTTCCGCGTACACCAGTTCGACAAGGTCGAGATGTTCTCGTACGTCGCCCCGGAGGACTCGCAGGCGGAGCACCAGCGGCTGCTGGAGTGGGAGAAGCAGTGGCTGACCTCGCTGGAGCTGCCGTTCCGCGTGATCGACGTCGCCTCGGGTGACCTGGGCTCCTCGGCGGCGCGTAAGTACGACTGCGAGGCGTGGATCCCGACCCAGGGGAAGTACCGCGAGCTGACCTCGACCTCGGACTGCACCGAGTTCCAGTCGCGCCGGCTGTCGATCCGGGTCCGCGAGGACAAGAAGGTGCGCCCGCTGGCCACGCTCAACGGCACGCTGTGCGCCGTACCCCGTACCATCGTGGCCGTCCTGGAGAACCACCAGCAGGCCGACGGCTCGGTCCGCGTGCCGGAGGTGCTGCGTCCGTACCTGGGCGGCCGGGAGCTCCTGGAACCGGTCGCCAAGTGAGCGCGGCCTTCCCCTACCGGCTCATCGCCACCGATCTCGACGGCACGCTGCTGCGCGACGACCACTCGGTCTCGCGGCGCACCCGTGACGCGCTCGCCGCGGCCACCGCGGCGGGCGCCGCGCACATCGTCGTCACCGGCCGCGCGGTGCCCTGGACGCGCCCCATACTCGACGACCTCGGTTACACCGGGCTCGCCGTCTGCGGCCAGGGCGCACAGGTGTACGACGCGGGCGCGCACCGCCTGCTGACGTCGGTGACGCTGGACCGGCAGCTGGCCGGGCTGGCGCTGGCCAAGATCGAGGCGGAGGTCGGCCCGCTGTACCTCGCGGCCAGCCGCGACGGCCTGGACGGCGAGGTGCTGGTCGGCCCCGGGTACGAGGTCCAGGGCGCACTGCCCGCGATCCCGTTCACGGACGCCTCCGATGTGTGGTCGGCGCCCCTGAACAAGCTGTACATCCAGCATCCGGACCTGACCTCAGACGAGCTCGCCGAGGCCGCCGCCCGTACCGCAGGCGGTTTCGTCACGGTCACCATGGCGGGCGAGGGCATCGTCGAGCTGCTTCCGCTCGGCCTGTCGAAGGCGACGGGGCTGTCACTGGCGGCACGCCGGCTGGGCGCGAAGGCGGCGGAGACGATCGCCTTCGGCGACATGCCCAACGACCTCCCGATGTTCGCCTGGTCCGCGCAGGGCGTGGCCATGGCCAACGCCCACCACGAAGTGAAGGCGGTGGCCGACGAGGTGACGACCTCCAATGATGAGGACGGCATCGCGGTGGTCGTGGAGCGGCTGCTCGCGTAGCGTGCCGCGGCTGCGGGCAGCGGTGGCTCGGCAGGGGCAGCGGTGGCTCGGCTGCGGGCAGCAGTGGCTCGGCTGCGCGAGTGGGCAGCGGCGGAGCGGCACCTCCCGGCGCCGACGTCCACCGCACCACCCGGCCGCCTCACCTCGGACGACCGCCTCCGACGAGGCGAAGAAGGGAAGGGCGGCCCACGCGGCGCAGTGCGCGTGCTCGAAGCGGCCGCCCCGGGCAGTTCCCCGTGCGGGGCGGACTCGACGGAGCGGTAGGGATCACTCCGGAGTGCGCCGCGGGCTGCCCTGACGGGAGCTGGACGTACTGCCGTGCATGGGCGTCGTCCCGCTCCTCTCCCGGCACTTGGACGCCGGACGTTCCCGGCGATGCGGACACCACCACTCTGCCCGCGGGACGAACAGGACGCCACCGATTAAACCGGCGGGCGGCGCCGCTGTCGCTGTCAGCGGCGCCGCCACCCGCGTCGGCGGGACGTTCCCAAGAACCGGCCCGAGACTACGGCCGGGCCGGCGGCGCGTACCGGGCCGCCGACCCGCACCATGTCGTCCCGGTCGCCCTCATATGCTGCGACGTCCCCGTCAGGGGCGAGGGGTTCTCACCCCTCGCCGGTTCTCACTCCTCGCCGGCGAGCGTCAGGGAGCGCAGCTTCTGACCGGCGTACCAGGTGGCCAGCACCGTCACGACGGCGAGCAGCACCGTCGCGGTCGTCAGACCCACGTCCGAGGTGACCAGGTCATTGCCGGAGACCTTCTGGGCCACGGCCAGCGACCACTGCTGGACGCTCAGCGTGCGCGCGCCGGGCACCAGGGAGCCGAACAGCGCCTCCCAGATCAGCGCGTAGACCAGCCCGAACACCACCGCGTGCCGCGAGACCGTGCCGAGCAGCAGGAAGAGGGCCGCGTAGGCGATGGAGGCGACCAGCGCGGCCACCGTGTAGGCGACGGCGACCTGCTGGCCGTTGCCGTTCAGGATGAAGCCCGCGATCAGCGTCGGCACCGCGGAGAACACCATCGTGACGGCGACCGCGACGATCAGTTTGGTGTAGATGATCGTGGGCCGCTTGATCGGCTTGGACAGCAGGTACACCACCGAGCCGTCGTCGATCTCGGGACCGATCGCGCCGGTGCCCGCGATGACACCGATGATGGGCACCATGGTGGCCAGCGCGAGCCCGCCCAGGACATCGGCAGCGGTCTGGTCTTCGGCGCCGGCGAGGCCGCGCACCGCCAGGGAGATCGCGATCAGCAGCAGGGGCAGCGCCCCCAGGATGAGGGCCCGGCGCCGGCCGAGCAGGGCCCGGTAGGTGAGCCGGGCGACTGTGGGGTCGTACATCAGGGGCCTCCTACGCCGCGACGAGATACGAGAAGACGGACTCGAGGGACTCGTCGGACGGCGAGACCGTGAGCAGCCGGATGCCGTGCTCGCGCGCGACCTTCGGCAGCAGGGAGGTGAAGCGGCCGAAGTCGACGGCCTGGATGCGCAGGGCGCCCTCCGCCACGTCCACCTCGATGCCGGACGTCGACGGGTCGGCGATCAGCGCGGCCGCGAGCGCGCGGTCGTCGCTGGAACGCACCAGATAGCGGTGCGGCCGGTCCGTCATCAGGCGGCGGATCCTGCGGAAGTCACCACTGGCCGCGTGCCGGCCGGCGACGACGACCTCGATGTGCCAGGCGAGCTGCTCGACCTCTTCGAGGATGTGGGACGAGAACAGCACGGTGCGGCCGTCGTCGCCCATGCGCCGCAGCAGGTCCATCAACTGCATGCGCTGGCGCGGGTCCATGCCGTTGAAGGGCTCGTCCAGCAGCAGCAGCGACGGCTCGTGGACCAGCGCGGAGGCCATCTTCACGCGCTGTCGCATGCCCTTGGAGTACGTGGCGATCTTCCGGTCCTGCGCGTACTCCATCTCGACCGTGGCCAGCGCCTTCTGGGCGGCCTTGGCGCCCAGGCCGTGCAGTTCGGCGTTGGCGACGACGAATTCGCGGCCGGTCAGGAAGTCGTACATCGCCTCGCGCTCGGGGACGATGCCGATGTGCCGGTAGATGGCCTCGTTGCGCCACACCTGCTGTCCGTCGAGGGTGACGGATCCGGTGGAGGGGGCGAGGAAGCCGCCCATCATGTTGATGAGGGTGGACTTCCCGGCACCGTTGGGGCCGAGGAGGCCGGTGACGCCGGGGCCGATGGTCATCGTGATGTCGTTGACGGCGACCACGTTGCCGAACCAGCGGGAGACGTGGTCGATGCTGAGCGTGGTCACAGGCCCACCTTCTTGTAGCGGCGCACCAGAAGGCCGTAGCAGGCGGCGATCAGGCCGAGCGTGAACAGGACGTAGACGACGCCCTCGGCGTTGCCCGGGCCCACCCCGCCGGGGAAGGCGGACGTCGCGCCCAGGAAGGCGGACTGCACGCCGTCGATGAGGGTGATCGGCGAGAACAGGCCGATCCAGGTGGCGGCGTCGCCGTTGCCCTGGACGTCCGCGATAGCCTGGAGGGTGGAGACGGCGCCGTAGGAGATGGTGAGTACGGCGATCACGGCCGCGATGCCGAAGCCCCGGCGCGGGGTGACCGACGCGATGACCAGGCCGATACCGGCGAAGAGCAGCGAGAGCAGTGCCACGGAGACGAGTCCCTGTGCGAATCCCTTGGTCTGGTCGGTGAAGTCGAGCTTGGCCAGCAGCGCGCCGACGTAGAGCACCAGGAGGGGGGCGGCGGTGAGAATGAACAGGGCCGAGGCCAGGGCGGCGAACTTGGCGCGCACGTAGTCGGCGGTCTCGATGGGCCGCGAGAAATACAGGGGTACGGTCTTGAAGCGCAGGTCGCGCGAGACCGACTGGGGCGCCTGCGAGGCGACGTACAGGCTGATGACGGCCTGCATGACGATCGCGTACCGCGTGTAGTCCAGGGGAAGGTCCTTGGCCTTGGTGGCGACCGCGACGGCCACCATGATGGCGGCGGGCACGCACATGACCACGAACAACAGCATCGGCAGCACCTTGGACTTCACCGAGCGGCCGAGGCCGTAGGAGCCGCGCAGGGACTGCGAGTACAGCGACAGCCGCGCGTAACCGCGGCCCAGGCGGGGGCCGTCGTAGGAGCGGTAGCCGATGTTGTGGATACGGGTGTCACCCGGCGCAGTGGCGGGTGTCTGGAGGGACTGCTCAGTTGCCACGGCCGACCGCCTCCTTCCGCTGCTCGTCGCTGTTCGCTTCGGTGTCGTGTGCGTTGTCGTGTTCGTTGTCGTGTTCGTTGTCGTGTTCGTTGTCGTGTTCGTTGTCGGTGAAGACCTCGGAGATGTGGTGCCGGCGCTGTTCCATGCGCACCAGGCCGAGGCCGAGATCCGCGATGACGTCGCGCACCACGTCGTACGTCTCCTCGCCCTGTGTGGTGAGCAGCAGGACGTGTCCGGCGCCCGGCAGTCCGCTGCCGTCCTCGACGCTCACCCCGCGCCCGCGGAGCGCCTCGCGCACCGCGCGGGTGCCGTCCGGGTGCTCGTCGGTGTCGGTGACCTCGATGGCGAGGGTCGTGGTGGTCTGGGTGAAGTCGGTGGTGGAGCTGGAGCGCAGCAGCTTTCCGCCGTCGATGACGACGACGTGGTCGCAGGTGCGTTCGAGTTCGCCCAGCAGGTGGGAGGTGACCAGGACGGAGATGCCGAAGTCGGTGTGGATCCGGCGGATCAGGCCGAGCATCTCGTCGCGGCCGACCGGGTCGAGGCCGTTGGTCGGCTCGTCCAGGAAGACCAGCTGGGGGTCGTGCACCAGGGCCTGCGCGAGTTTCACGCGCTGCTTCATGCCGGTCGAGTAGCCCCCGATGGGGCGGTAGCGCTCCTCGTACAGGCCGACGTGACGCAGCGTGTCCGCGGTGCGCTCCCGCGCGGCGGTGGGCGGCAGACCGGACATGCGCGCCATGTGGACGACGAACTCGGTGGCCGAGACGTCCGGCGGCAGACAGTCGTGCTCCGGCATGTAGCCGACCCGCTCGCGGATGGCGGGGCCCTTGGTGACGACATCGAGTCCGAGCACCTCGGCTCGGCCCTCGGTGGCGGGGGACAGACCCAGAAGGATCTTGATCAGTGTGGACTTGCCGGCTCCATTGGCTCCGACGAGTCCGGTCACACCGGGCCCGACGTCCACGGAGAGCCGGTCAAGAGCGGTCACCCGGGGGAACCGCTTGCTCAGGCTTTCGGTCGCGATCACAGTCACATCCATGACGGTAGTGACCCGGACCACTGCGGTCGTCAGACCGGAGAGCCGTTCCGGGATCCCCCTGGAGTCGTACGGTCCCGTAAGGGAAGCCCTGCCTGAGAGTTATGCACAGGGCTCGGGGCGCCGTTGACGGGCCCTTCGGCGACTGCCACATTCGCCGGTGTGACGCGATGGAGTGGTGCGCGGGAGCGCCGGGTGCGTACGGACGGGGTCGAGCTGTGTGTGGCCGAGCTCGGGGACCCCGCACGGCCGACGGTCGTGCTGGTGCACGGCTATCCGGACAGCAAGGAGGTGTGGTCCGAGGTCGCGCCGCGGCTCGCGGAGCGGTTCCACGTCGTGGCGTACGACGTCCGGGGCCATGGCCGGTCCACGGCGCCGCGTCCGCTGCGCGGCGGGTTCACCCTGGAGAAGCTGACCGGGGACTTCCTGGCCGTCGTGGACGCGGTGAGCCCTGACCGGCCGGTGCATCTGGTGGGGCACGACTGGGGCTCGGTGCAGTCCTGGGAGTTCGTGACGGTCCGGCACACCGAGGGGCGGATCGCGTCCTTCACCTCGATATCGGGACCCTCGCTCGACCACTTCGGGCACTGGATCGACCGCCGGGTGAGGCGGCCGACCCCGCGCCGGGTGGGCCAGTTGCTGGGGCAGGGCGCCAAGTCCTGGTACATCTACCTGCTGCACACACCCGTACTGCCGGAGCTGGCCTGGCGCGGACCGCTCGGCAGGACGTGGCCGCGGATCCTCGAACACCTCGAGAAGGTGCCCGGCGACGGCTACCCGACCCCGTCCCTGCCGTCGGACGCGGCGCACGGGGCCTGGCTCTACCGGGACAATGTGCGCCGCCGGCTGCGCGCCCCGCGCGCCGACGCCTACGCGCACGCGCCCGTGCAGCTCATCACTCCGCTGCGGGACGTGTTCCTCTCGGAGCGGCTCTACGAGGATCTGGAGCGGTGGGCGCCGCGGCTGACCCGGCGGACGCTGCCGGCGAAGCACTGGGTGCCGCGCAGCCGCCCGGACCGGCTGGCGACGTGGATCTCCGACTTCGTGACGTCCGTGGAGGCCGGCCGGGCGCAGGTGCCGGGCCGGGGCCGGTACGCCGACCGGTTGAGCGGTCGGCTGGTCCTGGTCACGGGAGCGGGCAGCGGCATCGGCCGGGCCACCTCGCTCGCCTTCGCCGAGGCGGGCGCGCGTGTGCTGGTGGTCGACCGGGACGCGGAGGCCGCGGCCCGCACCGCCGAGGAGGCACGCCGTGGCGGTGCGGCGGCGGCCTGGGCGGAGACCGTGGACGTGTCCGACGAGCAGGCCATGGAGAAACTGGCGGAGCGGGTCACCACCGAGCACGGGGTGGTGGACATCCTGGTGAACAACGCGGGCGTCGGACTCGGCGGCTCCTTCTTCGACACCACGACGGAGGACTGGAGGAGGGTCCTCGACGTCAACCTGTGGGGCGTGATCCACGGGTGCCGGCTCTTCGGGAGGCGGATGGCCGACCGCCGACAGGGCGGCCACATCGTGAACGTCGCCTCGGCGGCCGCGTTCCAGCCGTCCCGGGCGCTGCCCGCCTACAGCACGTCGAAGGCCGCGGTGCTGATGCTGAGCGAGTGCCTGCGCGCGGAGCTGGCGGGACAGGGGATCGGGGTGACGGCGATCTGCCCGGGATTCGTCAACACCGCCATCACGTCCACCGCGCGCTTCGCCGGCGCGGACGCCGAGGAGGAGCGGCGCCTGCGGAAGCGGACGGCGCGCCTGTACGAGTTGCGCGACTACCCGCCGGAGAAGGTCGCTGCCGCGATCCTGCGGGCGGTGGTGCGCGACGAGGCGGTGGTACCGGTCACCCCGGAGGCACGCACGGCGTATGCGCTCTCCCGGTGGATGCCGGGTGTGCTGCGCAGGATCGCGCGGGTGAGGCCGCCGGTGTGAGGGGGGTGCGATGCGGGCCGAGGCGGTGAGGAGCTGCTCGAGGCGGGCCCATTATCCACAGCGGGCGCCAATTTCCCTGTGGATAACCGCACTTGGCTGTGGATCAAACCTGTTCGGCATAATCGATCGCGTGATACGCGCCTCGCCCGGCAGTCTGAACGGATGGATGAGAGACGCACCGTCAAGGTGTCGAAGTACATCGCCAAGCATCTGCGCCATCAGCCCGGGAGGATCGGGCTCACGCTGGACGAGGGCGGCTGGGTCGAGATCGAGGAGCTGATCGCCGCGGCGACCGCACACGGCTTCCGGCTGACCCGGGAGGAACTGGACCATGCCGTCGCCACCAACGACAAGCGGCGTTTCACCGTCGAGGGCACCCGGATCCGTGCCAGCCAGGGGCACAGCGTCGACATCGACCTCGGCCTGCCGACGGCCACGCCACCGCCGTATCTGTACCACGGCACCGTCGCCCGGAACCTGGAGGCGATCCGGGCCGAAGGACTGCGGCCCATGAACCGCCACGCCGTGCACCTCTCCGAGGACCGTGAGACCGCGACCCGCGTCGGTGCCCGCCGGGGCCGGCCGGTCGTGCTGTCCGTGGACGCGGGCGCGATGCACCGCGACGGACACGTCTTCCACATCAGCGCGAACGGCGTGTGGCTGACCCAGACCGTACCGAGCCGGTATCTGCGTTTCCCCGGCGGCCACTGAGGCCGCATGATCAGCTCTAGGGACCACCTCCCCAGCACCGAGGCCGCTGTCACCGCTCTCCGGGGGCTCGTCGTTCATTCCCCTGCTCGTCCTCGTCCCCTGGCTGAGCGCACAGGTGCGATGACGCGCGAGGGACGACGTTTCACGTGAAACCTGCGGTGCCGCATAGGCTCGGGGCCATGAGCCTGCGTCTGAGTACCGTGATCCTCCCCTATCGCCGCTGGCACGAGGGAAGCCGTTCGGCCTGGATGCGCGCCGAGGAACTCGGCTTCCACACGGGGTACACCTACGACCACCTGTCCTGGCGCAGCTTCCGGGACGGCCCGTGGTTCGGCGCCGTCCCGACCCTCACCGCCGCCGCGGGGGTCACCGAACGGATGCGGCTGGGAACCCTCGTGACCTCGCCGAACTTCCGTCATCCGGTCACCCTCGCCAAGGAACTGGTCACCCTCGACGACATCTCCGGCGGCCGGGTCACGCTGGGGATCGGCGCGGGCGGCACCGGCTTCGACGCCACCGCGCTCGGCCAGGAGCCGTGGACCCCGCGGGAGCGCGCCGATCGCTTCGCCGAGTTCGTGCCGCTGCTCGACCGGCTGCTCAGCGAGGACTCGGTGTCGTACGACGGCGACTTCTACGCCGCGCACGAGGCGCGCAACATCCCGGGCTGCGTCCAGCGGCCCCGGCTGCCGTTCGCGGTGGCGGCGACCGGACCCCGCGGACTGCGGCTCGCGGCACGTCACGGTCAGGCATGGGTGACCACGGGTGACCCCAGGCTGTACGAGAACGGCACGCCCGAGCAGTCGGTTCAGGCCATTCGCGGCCAGGCGGAGAAGCTGGCCGACGCCTGTGCCGAGCTCGGCCGGGACGTGACCGGACTGGACAAAATCCTGCTCACCGGATTCACCCCGGACCGGAGCCGTCCGCTGGCATCCCTGGACGCTTTCGTCGACTTCGCGGGCCGCCATGCCGAACTCGGGTTCACCGAGATCGTGATCCACTGGCCCGTCCCGGACTCGGACTTCGCCGCGGACCAGAAGGTCTTCGAACGGATCGCCATGGAGGCTCCGGCGCAGCTGCGCTGACCCCGGCGCCGCCAGAAGTGGGGTCGAGACCGGTGGTGACGGTGGTAACCACTCAGATGTGCGGAGTCCCGCACGGTCGTGCGGGCATATGCGGGACAATGGTCCGGTGACCTCAGCCACCCAACAGCCCGAGACCCCGGCAGCCGCCACTCCACCGCGGCTCATCGCCACCGACCTCGACGGCACCCTGCTGCGTGATGACAAGTCGCTGTCCCCCCGCACCGTCGCCGCGCTGGCCGCCGCCGAGGAGGCGGGCATCGAGGTCTTCTTCGTCACCGGCCGCCCGGCCCGCTGGATGGACGTGGTCAGCGACCACGTCCACGGCCACGGCCTCGCCATCTGCGGCAACGGCGCGGCCGTCGTCGACCTCCACGGCGGCCCCGGCTCACACCGCTTCGTGAAAGTGCGCGAACTGCCCCACAAGAACGCGCTGGCCGCGGTACAGCTGCTGCGCGATGCCGCACCCGGCACGGTGTACGCCGTCGAGCAGACCTACGGCTTCAACCAGGAGCCCGCGTACCCGAAGCTGCACATGGAGATCCCGGACACGCTCGCTCCCGCCGAGGAACTGCTGTCTCCGGACTCCCGTACCCTCGCCGAGCCGGTACTCAAGATCCTCGCCTACCACCCCGAGCTCGATCCCGACGCCTTCCTCACCGTGGCCCGGCTCGCCATCGGCGACCGCGCCAACGTCACCCGCTCCAGCCCCAGCGCCCTGCTGGAGATCAGTGGACCCGAGGTGTCCAAGGCCAGCACCCTCGCCCTGTGCTGCGCCGAGCGCGGCATCTCGCACGAGGAGGTCGTCGCGTTCGGTGACATGCCGAACGACGTCGAGATGCTGACCTGGGCGGGCCGCTCCTACGCCATGGGCAACGCCCACCCGGACGTGCTCGCCGCCGCCTCGGGCAGCACGGTCGCCAACAACGACGACGGGGTGGCCGTGGTGATCGAGCAGTTGCTGAACGGACGGCTGTAGCCGCTCACAACGACACCCCGTGCCGGGCCAGCCACGGCGCGGGGTTCACCGCCGATCCCATCTCCGGCGTGACCCGCACCTCGAAGTGCAGATGCGGCCCGGTGGAGTTGCCGCTCGTGCCGGACTGACCGATCCACTGCCCGGGTGCGACCCGGTCGCCCTGGTCGACGGCGACGGCGGCGAGATGGGCGTACTGGGTGTAGTACCCACCCGCGTGCCGAATGACGATCTCGACACCGAAGGCCCCGCCGCAGGACACCTTCACCACCGTGCCGGCGCCCACCGCCCGTACCGGTGTGCCGATCGGCACCGCGAAGTCCTGCCCGGTGTGCCGGTTCGCCCACCGCGCACCCCCGCTGCCGTACGACGCGGACAGCTCGTACGTCTCGACCGGCGACACCCAGCGGACGGTGAACCGCGTCTCCGGCTGGTCCAGCCGGACCGCGCCCCGGCAGGATCCGGCCGCGACCGAGGCGTCCGCCTGTCCCTGGAGCTTCCACCGCGCCGATTCGAGCTTCGCCTCGATACCGTCCTTCAGGACGGCGAGTTCCGTGTTCCGCCGCTCCAGCTTCTTCCACGCCGCCGCGGCCCTCGCCTCGTCCCGGTTCAGACGGGCCTCGGCCCGCTCACTCCTGTCGATCGCCTTGTCCAGCGACACCTCCGCCTGTTGCACCGCCCGCTGACCGCGCATCAGTTCCTCGGGGTCGTCCGCGAGCAGCATGTGTGCGGTGAGCGGCAGTCCGCCGCCGTCCCGGTACTGCGAGCTGGCGATCCGGCCGAGGTCCTCGCGCAGGCCGGCCATCTCCCGCCGCTCCAGGTTCAGCCGTTCCTCCAGTTTGTGTGCCCTGGCACGCTGCCTGTCCGCCTCGCGGCGGCCGGCCTCGTATTGTTCGGTCGCCGTGGCCGCTTCCTCGTACAGCCGTGCCACCTCCGCGCTGATGCCGGAGGCGGAGCCATGGCCGGGGGCGTGGGAGCCGTCGGCGGGCCGGGCGGCGAGCACGGCGAGCGCGCACAGCGGCACGGCGGCGAGCAGCGGATGGCGGCGGGTGAAGCGCATGAACGCGATCCTGGCCCCCGCCCCGGCACCCGGTCCTGTTCAGGTCGTGCACATGGGGGAGCACGGGCCCCGGACGGACCATTGATACGACCGAACAGCGGTGCTTCCGATCCCGCCTGACATCGAGTCATGCACGGCGGAGTCGCCGCCGGGCGCTAACGGGACGTCACCAGGAGTTCCGCCTCCTCCTCCCGCCGGGCCATCGCGCGCAACGGACCGTCCACAGCGACGAGTTCCATGTACGGTCCGCGCTGCACCACTCGTCCCGCGTCCAGCACGACCACCTCGTCCACCGCCTCCAGACCGGCGAGCCGATGGGTGATGAGCAGCGTCGTACGGCCCTCGGTGGCGGTCAGCAGATCGGCGGTGAGCGCGTCGGCAGTCGCCAGGTCGAGGTGTTCCGTCGGTTCGTCCAGCACCAGGACGGGGAAGTCCGCGAGCAGCGCCCGGGCCAGTGCCAGCCGCTGGCGCTGCCCGCCGGACAGCCGTGCCCCGTGCTCACCGACGAGCGTGTCGAGCCCGTCCGGCAGACCGTCGGACCAGTCCAGCAGCCGGGCCCGGCCGAGCGCGTCACGCAGGTCGTCCTCGGTCGCGTCCTTCCTGGCGAGCAGCAGGTTCTCCCGTATCGAACTGTTGAAGAGGTGCGCGTCCTGGGCGCACAGCCCGACCAGCCGCCGTACGTCGTCGCCGTCCAGGGCGCAGGCGTCCACGCCGGCCAGCGTGTACGAGCCCGCCTCCGGGTCCAGGAAGCGCAGCAGGGTCTGGGCGAGGGTCGTCTTGCCCGATCCCGAGGGACCGACGACCGCGATCCGGCGGCCCCGTTCCAGGGTGAGGTCCAGCCCTGCGAGGGCGTCCCGGTCCTGTCCGGCGTACCGGGCGGTCAGCCCCTTGGCCACGAGCGGGAAGGGTGAGACGGGTGGCTGCCGGGGCGACTCGGGCTCCCGCACGGGCAGCGGAGCGTCCAGCACCTCGTACACGCGCTCGGCGCTGCGGCGCACCCGCTGCCGGTACTGCACGGCGAGCGGCATGCCCAGGACAGCCTCGAAAGCGGCCAAGGGGGTGAGGACGACGACGGCCAGCAGCACTCCGTCGAGCCGGCCGGTGGCCACGGCCTGGACGCCGACGAGCGCGGCGGCCGCGGCCGTCAGACCGGAGATCAGTGCGGTGAGCCCGTCACCTAGTGCGGTGGCGGTCGCGGTCCGCGAGGCGATCCGGGTGAGGGTGCCATCGGCCCGGCGCGCCTCGGCGACCCGCGCGGGCAGGGCACCGGCGACGGTCAGCTCCGCGGTTCCGGTGAGCAGATCGGCCACCCGGGCCGCGAGGACGCCCCGTGCCGGTGCCAGCCTGTGTTCCGCACGGCGGGCCACGGCACCGGTGAGCACGGGCACACCGACGCCCGCCGCCAGCAGCCCGGCCGCGAGCACGGCACCCGCCTCGGGCAGCAGCCAGGCCGTGAAGCCGACGGACAGGACGGAGACGACGGTGGCGGCACCGGCCGGCAGCAGCCAGCGCAGCCAGTAGTCCTGGAGCGCGTCCACGTCGGAGACCAGCCGGGAGAGCAGGTCACCCCGGCGGGCGCCGCGCAGTCCGGCGGGCGACAGCCGCTCAAGACGCCGGTACACCGCGACCCGGGTGTCCGCCAGCATGCGCAGGACGGCGTCGTGCGACACGAGCCGCTCGGCATAGCGGAACACGGCCCGGCCGATGCCGAAGGCCCGGGTCGCCGTCACGGCCACCATCAGGTACAGCACGGGCGGCTGCTGGGAGGCCCGGGAGATGAGCCACCCGGAGGTCGCCATGAGCCCGACCGCGCTGCCCAGCGCGAGGGTGCCCAGCAGCAGAGCGAGGGTGATCCTCCCCCGCCGGGCGCCGGAGAGACGACGGACGCGTGCGAGGACACCGCCCGCGACCGGTGCCGTGTTCTCGGGCACTGCGGTCCCGCTGTCCGGAACGGGGCCGACGGCGACGGCCGGGGCGGCGCCGGCGGCCCGGGTCACGGACGTCCCCCGGTCGCCGGTGGAAGCCGGTTCCGCGAGCCGTACCACCCGGTCCGCGACGGCCAGCAGAGCCGGACGGTGCACCACGAGCAGCACCGTCCGGCCTGCCGCCAGCCGTCGTACCGCCGCCACAATCTCGGCCTCGGTGGCGCCGTCCAGCGCGGCCGTCGGCTCGTCGAGCAGGAGGACGGGCCGGTCCGCCAGGAACGCCCGGGCCAGCGCAAGCCGCTGCCGCTGCCCGGCCGACAGCCCTGCGCCGTCCTCCCCCAGCACGGTGCCGGCGCCCTGCGCCAGCGCGTCCACGAACTCCAGCGCCCCCGCGTCGCGCAGTGCGCGCCGTACGGCCTCGTCGTCCGCGTCGGGCCGGGCCAGCCGTACGTTCTCCGCGATCGTCCCGGCGTACAGATGCGGCCGCTGCGGCACCCAGGCGATGCGGCTGTGCCATGCGTCGAGGTCGAGTCCGGCGAGATCGGCTCCCCCGACCCGTACCCGCCCCTCGGTGGGCCGGACGAAGCCCAGCAGTACGTTCAGCAGGGTGGACTTGCCCGCCCCGCTCGGGCCGACGAGAGCGACCGTCTCGCCGGGCGCGACGGTGAAGGACACATCCGTCACGGCGTCCGCGGACCGGCCGTCGTAGCGGACCGTGACCCCCTCGAAGAAGACCGCTCCCGCGGGCACCGCGCCCCTGCCGGAAGCGGGCACGGGCGTCTCCAGCACGGAGAAGATCTCCTCGGCCGCTCCGAGGCCCTCCGCGGCCGCGTGGTACTGGGCGCCGGCCTGTCGCAGCGGCAGATAGGCCTCCGGCGCAAGGATCAGGATGAGCAGGCCGGTGTAGAGGTCCATCTCGCCGTACACGAGCCGCATGCCGATCGTCACGGCGACCAGCGCCACCGAGAGCGTGGCCAGCAGTTCCAGCGCGAAGGAGGAGATGAAGGCGATGCGCAGCGTACGCATGGTCGCCCGCCGGTACTCGGCGGTGATTCGCCGGATCGACTCCGCCTGGGCCTTGGCGCGTCCGAACACCTTCAGCGTCGGCAGTCCGGCGACGACGTCCAGGAAGTGCCCGGACAGCCGGGACAGCATCAGCCACTGACGGTCCATCCGGGACTGGGTGGCCCAGCCGATCAGCACCATGAAGACCGGGATGAGCGGCAGGGTGCCGACGATGATCGCCGCCGAGACCCACTCCTCGGTGACGATCCGTGCCAGCACCGCCACCGGCACGACCACGGCGAGCCCCAGCTGGGGGAGGTAACGCGAGAAGTAGCCGTCGAGGGCGTCGACTCCCCGCGTGGCCAGGGCGACCAGCGATCCGGTGCGCTGCCCGCCCAGCCAACCCGGCCCCAGTGCCGTCGCCCGCTCCATCAGGCGGTCCCGCAGCTCCGACTTCACCGCGGCGCTCGCCCGGTGGGCGGCCAGCTCGGTGAGCCAGCCGACCAGCCCGCGGCCGAGCGCGACGACAGCGAGCAGCAGCAGGGGAGTGCCGAGCTCGCCGACGGACAGGCCGTCCTCGAACGCGCCCACCACGATTTCGGCGATGAGCATGGCCTGGGCGATGACCAGCACCGCGCCGAGGGCCCCCAGGCCGACGACCGCCACCAGGAAGCCCCGGGTGGCACGGGCGTACCGGAGCAGCCGTGGGTCGATTGGTTTCACGTGAAACACACCTCAGTGCACGGGATCGGCGATGTGCTGGGTGCCGATCCGCTTGCGGAACACCCAGTACGTCCAACCCTGGTAGAGCAGCACCATCGGAGTGGCGATCACCGCGAGCCAGGTCATGATCTTCAGGGTGTACGGGCTGGACGAGGCGTTGGTGACGGTGAGGCTCCAGTCCGCGTCGAGCGTGGACGGCATGACGTTCGGGAAGAGCGTCAGGAAGAGCATCGCCACAGCGGCCACGATGGTGACGCCGGACAGGGCGAACGACCATCCTTCGCGCCCCGCCTGGTTCGCCAGCAGGGCGGTGACCAGCGCGGCGACCGCCACGGCCAGCGCGACCAGGCTGGTGCCGTCCCCGTTGTCGGCCTGGGTCCAGAGCAGGAAGGCCAACGCCAGCACGGCGGTGACGAGACCCACGCGCAGGGCCAGCTTCCGTGCCCGTTCCCGGATCTCACCCACCGTCTTGAGGGCCGTGAACACCGTGCCGTGGAAGGTGAACAGCGTCAGGGTGACCAGACCGCCCAGCAGGGCGTACGGGTTCAGCAGGTCCCAGAAGTCACCCACGTACTCGAAATCGGCGTCGATCTTCACGCCGCGCACGATGTTCCCGAAGGCCACGCCCCACAGGAACGCCGGGATCAACGAGGTCCAGAAGATCGCTGTCTCCCAGTTGCGCTGCCAGTTCTCCTCCGGCCGCTTCGCCCGGTACTCGAAGGCGACACCGCGAACGATCAGGCAGATCAGGATGAGCAGCAGGGGGAGGTAGAAGCCGGAGAAGAGCGTGGCGTACCACTCGGGGAAGGCGGCGAAGGTCGCGCCGCCGGCCGTGAGCAGCCACACCTCGTTGCCGTCCCAGACGGGTCCGATGGTGTTGATCAGCACCCGCTTCTCGGTGCGGTCCCGGGCGAGCAGCCGGGTGAGGATGCCCACTCCGAAGTCGAAGCCCTCCAGGAAGAAGTAGCCGATCCACAGGACGGCGATGAGAACGAACCAGACATTGTGCAGTTCCATGACGGTGCGGCTCCCTCGGCCTAGTACGAGAAGGCCATCGGCTTGTCGGCGTCACGGGTGTCGCCGCCGACCTTCGTGGGCGGGGTGAGGTCGGACTCGCTGAGCTCGGGCGGACCGGCCTTGACGTACTTGGCGAGCAACTTGACCTCGATGACCGCCAGGGCGGCGTAGAGCAGGGTGAAGACCGACATCGAGGCGATGACCTCGGCCTGGGACACACCGGGGGAGACGGCGTCCTCGGTGCGCATCAGGCCGTAGACCACCCAGGGCTGCCGGCCCATCTCGGTGAAGATCCAGCCCCAGGAGTTGGCGATCAGCGGGAACGCCATGGTCCACAGCGCCAGCAGCCAGTACAGCCGGGTGAGACGGGAACCGAAGGGATTCTTCAGCAGCACCAGGCGCGGTACCTCGTCCTCCCCGGTGCGGTGAGCGGCCGGCAGCAGGAACTTCTTCCGGGTGAGCCAGAGTCCGAGGAGGCCGAGCGAGAAGGACACCATGCCGAAGCCGATCATCCAGCGGAAGCCCCAGTACGCGACCGGCACGATGGGCTTGTAGTCACCGGGGCCGTACTTCTCCTGCAGGGCCTCGTTGGTGTCGTTGATGCCGGGCACGTACGAATCGAAGTCGTTGTGCGCGAGGAAGGACAGCAGTCCGGGAATCTCCAGGGCGACCTTGTTGTGCCCCTCGTCGACGTCCCCGTAGGCGAACACGGAGAAGGGCGCCGGCTTCTCGCCGTCCCACAGGGCCTCGGCGGCGGCCATCTTCATCGGCTGCTGCTCGTACATGATCTTGCCGAGGGTGTCGCCGCTGACCGCGGTGAACAGACCGCCGACCGCCAGGGTGACCAGGCCGAGCCGGAGCGAGGTCCGCATCACCGGGATGTGCTTCTTGCGCATGAGGTGGAAGGCGGCGATGCCCACCATGAAGGCACCACCGGTCAGGAAGGCCGCCGAGAGGGTGTGGAAGACCTGGTTGAGCGTGGTGTTCTGGGTGAGCACCAGCCAGAAATCGGTGAGCTCGGCGCGGCCCTTGTCCTCGTTGAACCGGTAGCCGACCGGGTGCTGCATCCAGGAGTTGGCGGCGAGAATGAACCAGGCCGACAGCAGCGTGCCGAACGAGACCATCCACATACAGGCCAGGTGGATCTTCTTGGGCAGCCTGTCCCAGCCGAAGATCCACAGACCGATGAAGGTGGACTCGAAGAAGAAGGCGATCAGGGCCTCGAACGCGAGCGGGGCACCGAACACGTCACCGACGAACCGCGAGTAGTCGGACCAGTTCATACCGAACTGGAACTCCTGCACGATGCCGGTGACGACACCCATCGCGATGTTGATCAGAAAGAGCTTGCCCCAGAACTTCGTCGCCTTGAGGTACTTCTCCTTGTCCGTGCGCACCCAGGCGGTCTGCAGCCCGGCGACAAGGGCGGCCAACGAGATCGTCAGGGGAACGAAGAGGAAGTGGTAGACGGTGGTGATACCGAACTGCCATCGCGCCAGGGTCTCCGGCGCCAGAGCCAGATCCACGTCGTCGCTCCTTACTCAGCGGTGGTCACAGCGACCGCTTGGTCCCGTTCGGCCTGCCGTATTCAGGCAAAACGGAAGCGCTTGTGAACGCGTTCACATTCACAAGCAATTATGTCCTACTGCTTTTTCACCCAGGAAGGGGGGTCCCCTGTGACGTCAGCCCCTTTTCCCACACGTCCGGGGTACACGGAGGCGGCCGGACGTCATCCGTCGGCCGCCTCCGCGCCTGCGCTGTACCCGCTGGTCAGACGTCCTTGCGGAAGTCCTCTGTCACCTTCAGGAAGATGTCGTTGGCCTCGGTCTCCCCGACCGTGACCCGCACGCCCTCCCCGGCGAACGGCCGGACGACCACACCCGCCTGCTCGCACGCCTGCGCGAACGGCATCGTGCGCTCCCCCAGCCGCAGCCACACGAAGTTGGCCTGGGTCTCCGGCACGTTCCAGCCCTGGGCCCGCAACGCGTCCATCACCCGGTTGCGCTCACACACCAGCGACCCGACCCTGCCGATCAGCTCGTCCTCGGCGCGCAGCGAGGCGACCGCCGCGTCCTGCGCGATCTGACTCACCCCGAACGGCACCGCCGTCTTGCGCAACGCCGCGGCCACCGGCTCGTGGGCGATGGCGAAACCGACGCGCAGCCCCGCCAGGCCGTACGCCTTGGAGAAGGTCCGCAGGACGCAGACATTGGGCCGCTCGCGGTAGATCTCGACGCCGTCCGGCACCTCGGTGTCCCGGATGAACTCACGGTAGGCCTCGTCGAGCACCACCAGGACATCGCTCGGCACCCGGTCGAGGAAGCGCTCCAGCTCGGCCCGCCGCACCACCGTGCCGGTGGGGTTGTTCGGGTTGCAGACGAAGATGAGCCGGGTCCGGTCGGTGACCGCGTCGGCCATCGCGTCCAGGTCGTGCACATCGCCCGGCGTCAGCGGCACCTGCACCGGCGTGGCACCGCTGATCCGCGTGATGATCGGATAGGCCTCGAAGGAACGCCAGGCATACATCACCTCGTCGCCGGGCCCGGAGGTGGCCTGCAGCAGCTGCTGGGCGACACCGACCGAACCGGTACCGGTGGCCACGTGGGACGCCGGGACACCGAAACGCTCGGAGAGCTCGGCCATCAGGGCCGTACAAGCCATGTCCGGGTAGCGGTTGAAGGAGGAGGCCGAGGCCGCCACGGCCTCCATCACGCCCGGCAGCGGCGGATAGGGGTTCTCGTTGGAGGACAGTTTGTACGCCGCCGGACCGCCGGCCGCAGCCGGTTTGCCCGGCGTGTACGCGGGGACCCCCTCCAGCTCGGCGCGCAGCTTGGGGCTCGTCTCGCTCACCGCAGTCCTCCTCGTGACCGGCGGCCCATGACCGCCGCCGACATCCAATGCTGCTCACCCTATGAGGATTCGACGCCGCTGCGTATAGGGACGGCGCAGGCACACGCCGGACGCCCCGGACGCATGCCTCCCTCATCGGTCACACCCAACAGGGGCAACACACCCGAAGGGGTAGGAACGGCGCACGGACCGGGGGCGCGCCGCACATATATCTACGCGCCCGTGGTTCGCGCCGTGGCGCGCATCCCCCGTGCAGGTGAGTTGAGACCTCTTCGCAACATCGCACCCTCGGCAGGCCCGCGTGCGTCGATACGACAGGTCTTGTCATTGGAACGTTCAACAGTCTTTGTTTTCAAGGAGTTCAAGCCTTAATGATCATGCAGAAACGTGCCTGTCAATGCGTGCATATGCGTCCGCCCTACCCCACCGCATGAGCCCTACTATCGGCTCGCCATGACAGCAGCAGGGAAGCACCAGGTGAGCCGCGCGGAAACCTCACGCCGAGGCAGCCGGCCGGATCGAGCGGGCATCAGGGACGTGGCCGCCGCCGCCGGAGTCTCCATCACGACCGTCTCCGACGCCCTCAACGGCAAGGGCCGGCTCCCGGACGCCACCCGGCGCCACGTCCGCGAGGTGGCCGACAGACTGGGGTATCGCCCCTCGGCCGCCGCCCGTACGCTCCGCACCGGGAAATCCGGACTCATCGGCCTGACCGTGACGACATACGGGGATGAACCTTTCACCTTCACCGAGTTCGCCTACTTCGCCGAGATGGCGCGCGCCGCCACCTCCGCCGCGCTCGACCGCGGCTATGCCCTCGTCATCCTGCCCGCGACCTCCCGCCACGACGTGTGGTCCAACGTCGCCCTGGACGGCACGGTCGTCATCGACCCCTCCGACCAGGACCCGGTGGTCAGCGAGCTGGTCCGGCAGGGCTTACCGGTCGTTTCCGACGGCCGTCCGGTCGGCTCGCTGCCGGTCACGGCCTGGGTCGACAACGACCACGAGGCCGCCGTCCTGGGCATCCTCGACCACCTCGCCGACGCGGGCGCCCGCCGGATCGGCCTGCTCACCGGCACGACCACCGACACCTACACCCGCCTGTCGACCACCGCGTATCTGCGCTGGTGCGAGCGAGTGGGCCAGGATCCGGTGTACGAGGCCTACCCGGCACATGATCCGTGCGCCGGAGCCGTCGCCGCCGACCGGCTGCTCGCCCGCCCCGACCGGCCCGATGCCGTGTACGGCCTGTTCGACCCGAACGGCACCGATCTGCTCGCCGCCGCCCGCCGCTACGGCCTGCGCGTGCCGGACGACCTGCTGCTGGTCTGCTGCAGCGAGTCCACCGTCTACGCCAGCACGGAACCGCCGGTCACCACGCTCTCCCTGAAGCCGCGCCGCATCGGCACGGCGGTGGTCCAGCTGCTCATCGACGCCATCGAAGGGGTCGATTCGGACCGCCCGGTGGAGCAGGTCATACCGACCGAACTTATCGTCCGTACCTCTTCGCAACGGCGTCCGCCCCGTACGACGGTCAGCCCGCCGAGGTCGCCGGCGAACGGGACATGAGTACCGGGGACGCCGTGCCGGGGACGCCATGCGGGGGAGGGCGACGACGGGAGCACGACAACGGCGGTCCGACCGGCGCGGGCGCGTGCCGACGGCGGACAACCGGACCGGCGGATGGCGCGTTCCGACGGCGGACACCGGACCGCCACCAAGCGGTCACAGAACGGCCCAAAAGGGGCGAACGTCACGGCGAGTCGGAGTCTTGCTCCGATTCACCACCCCTGGGTCATCACACAGCGCGATCCGCATTCCTATGATGGGCCCACGACACCGCGGGCCGCTGCGACCAGGCAGTCCGACGCGGTGCAGATGCGGCGCGATGGTGGAGGGGTCGATGACTCAGGGGGCCGGTCAGGGACCCGAGGTGGAGCGGACAGCGACGTTGCGCGACTTCCGGGTGCCCGCTTACGTCCACGAGACCGGTCCGTACGCCCAGAGCACGCACCCCGGCGATGTCGCCCCGCCCTGCGAGGAGGCCTACCCGGAGGGCTACACGCCCACCCAACGGGACCTCCCCGTCATCAACCGGGGCGACACCGTCCAGGTGACCGTCGACCCCGCTCCCGTCACCGCGCCACCCGCCACCGGCCCGGGACCGCTCTACGTGGTCGGCGACGTCCACGGCTACCTCGACGAACTGCTGGCCGCCCTCCAGGAGCAGGGCCTCGTCGACGCGGCGGGCCAGTGGTGCGCCGGCACCGCGCGCCTGTGGTTCCTCGGTGACTTCACCGACCGCGGACCGGACGGCATCGGCGTCATCGACCTCGTGATGCGGCTGTCCGCCGAGGCCGCCGCGGCCGGCGGCTACTGCAAAGCCCTCCTGGGCAACCACGAACTGCTGCTGCTCGGCGCCAAACGGTTCAACGACACCCCCGTCAACTCCGGGGCCGGCACCGCCACCTTCCAGGCGGCCTGGCTGCTCAACGGCGGCCAGAAGACCGACATGGACCGCCTCCAGGACCACCACCTGCAGTGGATGGCCCGCCTCGACGCCGTCGAGGCGGTCGACGGCCATCTGCTGCTCCACTCCGACACCACCGCCTACCTCGACTACGGCCGCTCCATCGAGGAGGTCAACGACACCGTCCGCGAGACGATCGCCCGCAACGACGCCGACGAGGTCTGGGACCTGTTCCGCAAGTTCACCAAGCGGTTCTCCTTCCGTGACGAGGGCGGCGCCGACGCTGTGCGCTCCCTTCTGGATACGTACGGCGGCACCCGGGTCGTTCACGGACACAGCCCGATTCCGTACCTGCTGGGTGAAGTCGGCTCGGAGGACGGCGAGGACAACGGGGGTCCCGTGGTCACCGGACCACATGTCTACGCCGACGGACTCGCCATCGCGATGGACGGCGGGGTCACCATGGCCGGAAAACTGCTGGTCCAGCAGCTGCCGCTGAACGGCTGAGCGTTCCACGGGCCGTGTTCCGGCGGCCCGCGACCGCACGGCGCGGACGGCAATTTCGGTAAACCCCCTGTCACCGCGCGCCGTCACCGCTCTACCATCGGCTTATCCGTAGCAGGCTCCCCTCCGTTTCTGCCCGACGGCTCGTCAGCATGCCGAGCCCCAAGCCCTACGGAGCATCGGGGGATGCACATGAACAGCGTTCCGCAGCACCTGCTGAGCGAGGACCGCCAGGAATACGAGCGGGTTCTCGATGAGGCGCTGCGCTCCGCACCACACAACCCGGAACTGGCCGCTGTGGGACAGCGGCTCAACTCGGAACAACTGCGCACGATGGCACTCAACGCCACCGCGATCATCACCGCGGCCGCGGCGACCGAGTACCAGCACTATGTGAAGATCCGCGAGGAACTGCGCCGGCCACCGGCGTCGTCCACCCCGGCCGTCCCCGGCTCCACCGAGCAGGGCACGGGCGCGACGGGGCTCGCCGCCACCATGGGCGAGGCCGTGGAGACGGCCGGGGCGGGCGCGGTGGCCGTGGTCGCCGTCCTGGCCCCCGTTCTGGCCGGCACCGCCGCCGCCATCTTCCTGCTGTTCGGTGCCCTCCTGCGGATGATCGACTCCGAGGCCGCATTCGCCCGGACCATGCTCACCACGGGATGGGTGTTCGGCGCGGTGACGGCGGTCGCCATCCTGGTGGCCGCCGTGGGTCTGCTGCTCACCGCGCTGCGCAACAAGCCCTCGGCGCTCGGGGGTGCGTACCGCGAACTCGACGAGGAGGTGTCCCTGGCCAGGGACGTCTGGCGGGAAGCACTGCTGGAGCGGGGGATCCTGCCGTTCCTGCGGGACGCCCTCACCGACCCGGCGGCCGCCACGCTGCAGCACACGGCACCGCCCGCACCGGCCGGCCGGATGCCCAGCCTCGGGTACGACCGGCCGGGCTTCTCCAGCCCCGGTGAGGGCAGGGCCCGCGGCACCCGGCCGAGCTACTCGAGTCCGGACTACTCGAGTCCGGACTTCGGTGGCCCGGAACACCCACCGGAGTAGCCCGGACGGCCGGTGGCCCGTCCGTCGGCTTGCGCTCCGCGCTCGGGGGCGCGAGCCGGATGGATGGGTGAAACACCACTCTCAGAGAATGCCCGCACGCCCCGCGGCCGTGATCCACAGCGGGAACTCGGACAGGAGACGGTCGTACAGCTCGGGGTCGGGGACGGTGCTGATGTCGTCCACGGCGAAGAAGCCGACGTTGTCGACGCGGCGTCCCGGCAACGTGTCCAACCGCTCCAGCACGCCGTAGTTGGACTTGCCCAGCCCCACGAACTGCCAGAAGACGGGCTCCTCCACTGCCTCGTGCAGCTCGCGTTCGATCTCCTTGTTCCGGTAGACACCGCCGTCGGAGAAGAACAGCACGAGCGTCGGAGCGGATGCCGGGTGAGCCCGTACGAACGCGCGCACCTCGGCGATCACCTTCTGCTCCTCGTTCTGGATGCCGACGTCCCGCATGTCGACCTGGCTGGGCTCCAGTCCCTTCTTCCGCCCTCGCCGGAAGAGGCCCACCTCCCCCACCCGCACATGCAGCCGCAGCCACTCGGGAAGCTCGCCGAGCCGC
This sequence comes from Streptomyces sp. NPDC086080, assembly GCF_044540255.1. Taxonomy (NCBI): domain Bacteria; kingdom Bacillati; phylum Actinomycetota; class Actinomycetes; order Kitasatosporales; family Streptomycetaceae; genus Streptomyces; species Streptomyces sp. NPDC086080. The sequence continues at coordinate 198,854 of NZ_JBITRU010000007.1, read as the reverse complement.
AGATCCGGCAACCGGGCCGGGTTCGAGGCGAAGGTCCAGGCCTGCATCTCTCCGTCGTCGTCCAGTTGCGCCGCCACCGCGGCCATCCGTTCGACGACATCGGCCACGATGCCTTTGGAGTACAGGAAGGACATGGACCCGGAGGCGTCCAGTACGAGGATGACGCGCGCCGTGACCCCGGAAGCCCCGTGCTTGCGCAGACTGACCGCCACCTGTTCCTTGCGCAGCGACAACCGCTTGCGCATGTCGACGGGAAGCCGTTCCTCACCCTTGGTGAGCCGGGGGGCGGCCATCGGTGCCGGGGTGGTGGGCGAGGGTGCCGGAGGGGGCGGCGGAGCCGCCGGGGCCGCGACCGGGGCAGCCGCCGGTGCGGGATCGTCCACGGTGATGCCGAAGTCCGTGGCGAGCCCGGCCAGCCCGGCGGCGTACCCCTGACCCACCGCGCGGAACTTCCACGCCCCCTGCCGCCGGTACAGCTCACCGCCGATGAACGCGGTCTCGCTCCCCGCGGCCATCACGAACCGGGCGACCTCGGCTCCCGTCCCCGCGTCGAGCAGCCGGAGCATCAGCCCCGGTACCTGCCCGAAGGTCCCGCCGTCGGCCGACGCGCACAGCGCGATCCGGTCGACGGCCGGTTCGACCGCGCCCAGATCCACCTCGACCGTGTCGGTCGCGGTGCCGGAGCCACGCTGCTTGCCGAGGTGTCTCACGGCACCCGAGGTGTGCCGTGGCTGGTTGTAGAAGACGAAGTCCCGGTCGTCCCGCACCCGCCCCGACTCCGTCAGGAGCAACGCGGAGGCATCGACGTCCGGTACCCCGGCCCCGGCCTCCCAGGCCAGCTCGGCACGCACCACGGACGCATCGACGGGAAGATTGGACCCCTTGCTCATCGAACTCGCTGTCATGGGGCCAGTCTGCCCCCGCCCGGCGAAGACACGGGTCGGCGCATTCCCTCGTCCATGAGGACGACAACAGGTCGAGGAGCGGGCCGCCGCAGACACACGGCTCAGGGGCCCTCGGCCTGGATGCGTCGACATGCGCCGACACCGGATGTCGCAGAAGGTGGAAAGGAAGAACGCGGTGGTCGTCACCTCCAGAAAGTGGGTTCCCTCATGGCAGCCACGCCCGTCATGCAGCTCCCGGTCATCAGCCAGTGCGCGGCCGAGGGATGCGCATACAACAACGACCACACCTGTCACGCCGCGGCGATCACTGTGGGCGATGTCGGCAAACCCGTCTGCGACACGTTCATGAGCGCGGACATGGAGGGCGGAGAGCCCTCCGTCACCGGACGGGTCGGCGCGTGCAAGATGGCCGACTGCCGCCACAACACCGCGCTGGAGTGCCACGCCCCGGCCATCACCGTCGGCTACGAGCGCGAGCGGGTTGACTGCCTCACCTACGCTCGGGCCTGAGCGACGGGCGCGGCCCTCGGGAACGCGAGTCGGTGCCGAGGTCTCAGTGGTCCCCGACAGCTGTGCCGGGGGCCACTGAGACGCCGGAACATCAGTCCGCGATCGGCAGGTAGAGCCTGTTCCCCCGGGCGGCGAACTCGGCGGACTTGGCCAGCATCCCCGCCCGAACCTCATCGTCACCGGCCTGCGGATCGTCACCGCCGAACTGCTCCGTGATGCTTCTGCTGATCTTCATCGAACAGAATTTCGGACCGCACATCGAGCAGAAGTGGGCCGTCTTGGCGGGTTCCGCCGGGAGGGTCTCGTCGTGGAACGCGCGGGCCGTGTCCGGGTCGAGGGCGAGGTTGAACTGGTCCTCCCACCGGAACTCGAAGCGGGCGTCGGAAAGCGCGTCGTCCCATTCCTGCGCCCCGGGGTGCCCCTTGGCCAGGTCGGCCGCATGGGCGGCGATCTTGTAGGTGATGACGCCGGTCTTGACGTCGTCACGGTTGGGCAGGCCCAGGTGTTCCTTGGGCGTGACGTAGCAGAGCATGGCCGTGCCCCACCAGGCGATCATCGCGGCACCTATGCCGGAGGTGATGTGGTCGTACGCCGGCGCGACGTCGGTGGTCAGCGGGCCGAGCGTATAGAACGGGGCTTCATCGCAGATCTCCTGCTGAAGGTCGATGTTCTCCTTGATCTTGTGCATCGGGACGTGGCCCGGCCCTTCGATCATGGTCTGTACGTGGAAACGCTTCGCGACCCTGTTGAGTTCCCCGAGCGTGCGCAGCTCCGCGAACTGCGCCTCGTCGTTGGCGTCCGCGATGGAGCCGGGCCGCAGGCCGTCGCCGAGCGAGTAGGTGACGTCGTACGCGGCGAGGATCTCGCAGAGCTCCTCGAAGTTCTCGTACAGGAACGATTCCTTGTGGTGCGCCAGGCACCAGGCGGCCATGATCGAGCCGCCGCGCGAGACGATCCCTGTCTTGCGGTGGGCGGTGAGCGGTACATACGCGAGACGCACACCCGCGTGGACCGTCATGTAGTCCACGCCCTGCTCGGCCTGTTCGATGACCGTGTCCTTGTAGATGTCCCAGGTCAGCTCCTCGGCCCGGCCGTCGACCTTCTCCAGGGCCTGATAGAGCGGCACGGTGCCGATGGGGACGGGGGAGTTGCGCAGCACCCACTCGCGCGTGGTGTGGATGTTGCGGCCGGTGGAGAGGTCCATGACCGTGTCCGCGCCCCAGCGGGTCGCCCAGGTCATCTTCTCCACTTCCTCCTCGATGGAGGACGTCACCGCCGAGTTGCCGATATTCGCGTTGACCTTCACCAGGAACCGCTTGCCGATGATCATCGGTTCGGTCTCGGGGTGGTTGACGTTGGCCGGCAGCACCGCCCGTCCCGCCGCGATCTCCTCGCGGACCACCTCGGGAGAGACATTCTCCCGGATCGCCACGAACTCCATCTCAGGCGTGATCTCTCCGCGGCGCGCGTACGCCAGCTGCGTGACCGCCCGGCCCGGACGGCCACGGCGCGGCAGGCGTGGCCGCCCCGGAAAGACGGCGTCCAGGTTGCGCAGGCCCCCACGCGGGGAGGTGTGCTTGACTCCGTCGTCCTCGGGGCGGACGGGACGGCCCGCGTACTCCTCCGCGTCACCGCGGGCCACGATCCAGTTCTCCCGCAACGGGGCCAGGCCCCTGCGCACGTCAGTGTCCACGAGCGGATCGGTGTACGGGCCGGATGTGTCGTACAGGGTGACCGACTGCCCGTTGGTGAGATGCACCTGGCGGACCGGCACCCGCAGGTCGGGGCGAGTGCCCCTGACGTACGCCTTGTGCCAGCCGACGGACGTCCCGTTCTCCCCGTTCGCCGACGTCTCCGTCGGGTTCTGCGTGGAGGCAGGCGTGCGTGCGTCCTTGTTGGTCATGAGACCTACTCCCTACGCCGGCATTACCCGGTAACAGGTTCGGCGGTCGACGCAGCGGCTTCCGTCTGACGTTCCGTGTGACACATCACTGGGACTGCCGTGATGTTTCATGTGAAACGTCGCTGATACGGAGGTCAGCGCCCTCTCAGCCCGGTGCTCCGAGCTCCCGCGTGTACAAAAGGTGTCACCACGCTAGCGTCACTTCTGGCGCGGTGAACAGAGGGCCCCCTCGCTTCTTGCGATGATCGGGCGGTGACCCCGACTCAGCCTCCCCCGTTTCCACCGCCCGAACCACCCCACGGCGCCGACGCCGGGAGCGGACACGGGCACGGGCCCGGACAGGGGCACGGCCACAGCCACAGCCACGGCCCGGCGGCGCCCGTCTCCCGGCATCTGCGCAAGGTCATCGCGGCCATCCTGGTCCCGTTCGCCGCGGCGGTGCTGATCGGACTCGCCGTGCTGTGGCCGGGCGGCGCCCCGGCGCACGAACGCACCGGCGTCGGTTTCGACCGGCAGACACAGGACGCCACGGTCACCAAGGTGGTCGAGGTGAGCTGCCAGTCCGTGAACGCTTCCGGAAGCGTGCCGACGGGTGACACGTCCACGGCCGAGGGGTCCTCCGCCCAGCAGCAGGAGGACGGTACCTGCAAGAAGGCGACAATCCGGGTCGATACCGGCGACGACAAGGGCCGTACGTTCAACGAGATCGTGCAGCCGGACCAGAGCCGTCAGTTGGAGCAGGGTCAGAAGGTCGTGGTCGCCTACGAGCCCTCCGCTCCCGAAGACCTGCAGTACTCGGTCACCGATGTGAACCGGCGCCTCCCTCTGGCGCTGCTCGCGGGCATCTTCGCACTCGCCGTCGTGGCCGTGGGACGGCTGCGCGGTGTCATGGCGCTCGTCGCCTTGGCGGTCAGCTTCCTGGTGCTGAACTTCTTCATCCTGCCGGCCATCCTGCAGGGGTCGAACCCACTGCTCGTGGCCGTGGTGGGAGCAAGCGCGATCATGTTGCTGGCCCTGTATCTCTGTCATGGACTCTCGGCACGTACATCGGTGGCGGTGCTCGGCACCCTCATCTCGTTGCTGCTGATCGGCCTCCTGGGTTCGGTGTTCATCGACTGGGCCGCGCTCACCGGCAACACGGATGACAACACCGGTCTGATTCACGGGCTGTATCCCGACATCGACATGAGCGGACTGCTGCTGGCCGGCGTGATCATCGGTTCACTCGGTGTCCTCGACGACGTGACGGTCACGCAGACGTCCGCGGTCTGGGAGCTGCACGAGGCCAATCCGTCGCTGGGCCGTCGCGGGCTGTACCGCGCGGGTATCCGTATCGGCCGCGATCACATCGCGTCCGTGGTCAATACCCTGGTCCTCGCTTATGCGGGCGCCGCGCTGCCCCTGCTGCTGCTGTTCTCCATCGCTCAGAGCAGTGTGGGGACGGTCGCCAACAGCGAGCTGGTCGCGGAGGAGATCGTGCGTACCCTGATCGGCTCGATCGGTCTGGTCGCCTCGGTGCCGGTCACGACGGTGCTGGCCGCACTGGTGGTCTCGGCCGACCGTCCGGCGGCAGGGGCTCAGGAGGGACGGGCACCGGGTCGGGCTCAGGGGCCCGCCCAGGGGCGCGGGCAGGTACCGGATGCCAGGTCGGCCGCAGGACGCGGCGGAAGGGGCCGGCGCCGCAAGCGGTGAGGTGCTCGGAGTGGAGCGGGGAGCGGGACGTGCTGAAGCGTTCCGCCACACCGTCGACCGACTGGCGCGACGCCTCAGCCGGCGCTCTGCTCCGCCAGGATCCGGTCCAGCGCGTCGTCGAGGTGGGCGTCGAAGTCCGCGAGCGCCCCCTCCTGGCCCAGCGGCACCAGCTTGTCGGTGCGGTCGAGGAAGGCCACGAGCGGTGCGGTCGACGAACGGAACAGTGCCTGGTCGCTCCCGACCTGAAGCCGGATCAGCACCTCCCCCAGCATGTCGGGGTCGACCGGTGAGACCCGTACATCCCCCTCACCGCACGGCCGGCCGACGCCGTCGATCAGCAACTCCCGGCCGAAGGCCCAGGTCACCGGCGCGTCCCCGGGCAAGTGAAAGGTCAGCCGCACGGCGTAGGGATCACAGGTGTCGTAGCGCAGCTCCACCGGGATACGGAAGGAAAGCTCCTCCGACACGAGAAAGCTCATCATGACCTCTGCCTGTACGGATTCGCGCATCGCCTACCCCGTCATTCGCCGCGGACTGGCCGGGCATGGAACCTGACACCAGATGGAATCTTGCTGAACGTACACGGCAGATCACAAGGAGTGAGTTTTCAGATACTGATAGACAGCGTGAGCGAGCCGAGCAGACGCCCCAGTTCGGCCTGCAGAAGCTGGGCCGCGGGAGCGAGCCGGTCGGCCTGATGTGCGGGCAGGGAGATGGCCACCGACGCCGCTGTGGCGCCGACGGTGATGGGGATGGCCGCACACACCGTCCCGAGAACGTATTCCTGACGCTCCACCACCAGCTCCATGCGCCGGTTACGGTCCAGCCGCCGAAGCAGGCTGTGATCGTCGCGCACGGTGTACGGCGTGACCGGACACACCGGATGGCGGCTCAGATGGTCACGGCGGGCCTCTCCGTCGAGCTGGGAGAGCAGGGACTGCCCGATGGCGTGAGCATGGCCGGTCTCCCGGAAGTCGGCCCATTCCTCGACCGCAGGATTGCCCGGGGTGTCGGAGACACAGATGACGTCGATCTCGCCCTCGCGGTACACCGCGTAGTACACGGGGGCCCCGATCGCGTCCCGCCAGCGGGCCAGGGTGTCGACGACCTTGCTGCGACGTTTCTGCTGTGCTCCGCTGCCGCTCAGCCGCTCGGCCGCCTCCCCGAGGAAGAACAAGCCCTTGTCGCGGCGCAGATAGCCCTCGTGCACCAGGGTGCGCAGCAGGTGGTACGTGGTGGGCAGCGCCAGCCCGGTCTCGCGGGCCAGTTGTTTGGCGGGCGCCCCGTACGCGTGCCCGGCGACGGTCTCCAGCAGGCGCATCGCCCGCTGCACGGAGCCGATGAGGGTCGCGGTGGGCGCCGTGGGCGCCGGTGATCGGGGCTGCGGGGGGACCGCGGCCAGAGGGGCTGAGGCGGTGCCAGTCGTGGCCAAGGGTCACTCCCGAAACGCGAGGGGGCAGCCCGTGCGGAGAACACGGGTGGGGGGACGCCGCTCGCGGGGATCGTCCCCGCGTCGAGTTCCGGACTCTAACCGGCTGTCACCATACGCAGACGGCCCGCCGGTAAAACTTCCCCCGCCCGAGGGAACCGGTGATTCCTGTTACCGCCTCACCGGTCCCTCCCGACTCACCAGTCGCTGCGCGACGAGGAACTCGACATGAACTTGCGGACGACGTAGATCAGTCCGCCGACCAGCGCCACAAACACCAGCAGCTTGAAGAGGAGTCCGATCACGAATCCGACCACGCTGGCTATCAGCCCGCCGAACACCACCAGAGCGATGACCGGCACCGCGATCCACTTCACCCACCACGGCAGTCCCGCGAAGATCTCTCGCATCGCCCTTGTCCTTGTCTCTCCGCCCGCAGAGTGCCGGGTCGCGTCAATGATGTCCTGCACCCGATGCTAGGGCGCCAGGTGGTCCGCCGGGGGCCTCGGATCCCTTGTCCTCCCCTGACCGGTCCCCTAGGGAACCCGGAGTGTCCGGCTCAGCTCTCGGGGGGAGAGAACACCACAAGGACCCGCAGATCCTCGCTGATGTGATGGAACTTGTGGGCCACACCGGCCGGTACGTACACGACGCTGCCCCGTGCCACCTGCGTGGTCTCCGTACCGACGGTGATCGATGCCCGGCCGCTGACGACGAAGTACACCTCGTCCTGGCGGTGCGGCCGCTGAGGATCCTGGACGCCGGCGTCCAGGGCGTAGAGACCGACCGACATGTTCCGCTCCCGCAAGAACTGCAGGTAGGCCCCGTCGTTGGCGGCGCGTTCCGCCTCCAGTTCGTCCAGCCGGAATGCCTTCATTTCCTGGTGCCGCCCCTACCCTGCTCAAGTCCGATCGTGTCTGTCACGATCAGACACATGACGAATTTCCTAGTCAAGACGATCGCCAACGCGGGTGCCCTGGCGGTGGCGGTGTGGCTACTCGACAACATCACCCTGACCGGTGACAGCACGGGCAAGGAGATCGGCACCCTGCTCCTGGTCGCCCTGATCTTCGGCCTGGTGAATGTCCTGGTCAAGCCGCTCGTACAGCTCCTGAGTCTGCCGCTGCTCATTCTGACGCTCGGACTGTTCACCCTGGTGGTGAACGCCCTGATGCTGCTGCTCACCTCCTGGCTCGCCGACCAGGTGGACCTGAGCTTCCATGTGGAGGGCTTCTGGACGGCCGTGCTGGGCGGTCTGATCATCTCCGTTGTCTCCTGGGCACTCAACGTCGTCCTGCCCGACGGGGACTGAGCCCGATGACCTACCGCGTCTGCTTCGTCTGTACCGGCAACATCTGCCGCTCGCCCATGGCCGAGTCCGTCTTCCGCGCGCGGGTGGCGGCGGCCGGGCTCGACGGGCTGATCAAGGTGGACAGTGCCGGTACGGGCGGCTGGCACGAGGGCAAGGGCGCCGACCCCCGCGCGCGTACCGTGCTGCGGGAGAACGGATACGACTCCGACCACGCGGCCCGGCGGTTCGATCCCTCCTGGTTCGCCCGCCTCGATCTCGTCGTCGCGCTCGATTCCGGTCACCTCAAGGCCCTGCGTCGCCTCGCCCCCACGCGGCAGGACGCGGACAAGGTACGCCTGCTGCGTTCGTACGACCCCACCGCCGGTGACGACCTCGACGTACCGGACCCGTACTACGGGGAGGCGGACGGCTTCGAGCAGTGCCTTGAGATGGTGGAGACGGCGAGCACGGGGCTGCTCGCCGCGGTACGCACGCACGTGGAAGGACAGGCGGCATGAACGATGCGACGACGGGCGCGGACCACGGTCCCGCGCTGCCCGGCGGGGCGGGTGACGGCACCCGCGCCGTGCGGGCCGGGCTGCCCGAGCCGGTCAAGCACGAGCCGACCCTGCCCGGTCCCGTGTTCGCGGCCCACTTCCACCTGCCGGGCGACCCCACCGGCCCGTACACCTACGGCCGGGACGAGAACCCGACCTGGACGCTGCTGGAACGGGCCATCGGTGAACTGGAGGCCCCCGGCCGGAGCGATGTCGAGACTCTGGTGTTCGCCTCGGGCATGGCCGCGATCTCCTCGGTGCTCTTCTCCCAGCTGCGCGCCGGGGACGCGGTCGTCCTGCCGGACGACGGCTACCAGGCACTGCCCCTGGCGCGCGCCCAGCTGGAGGCGTTCGGCATCGAGGTGCGCACCGCGCCCACGGGCGGCGACGCCCAGCTCGCGGTCCTCGATGGCGCGAAGCTGCTGTGGATCGAGACACCCTCGAACCCGGGTCTTGACGTGTGCGACGTACGACGGCTCGCCGAGGCGGCGCACGCCCAGGGCACTCTGGTCGCCGTCGACAACACCCTCGCGACGCCGCTCGGCCAGCGCCCGCTCGAGCTGGGCGCCGACTTCTCGGTGGCGAGCGGCACCAAGCAGCTCACCGGGCACGGCGATGTGCTCCTGGGGTACGTCACCGGCCGCGATGCCGACGCCATGACCGCCGTCCGGCGCTGGCGCAAGATCGTCGGGGCGATTCCCGGGCCCATGGAGGCCTGGCTCGCGCACCGTTCGATCGCCACGCTCCAGCTGCGTGTCGACCGGCAGAACGCCACCGCGCTGGCACTCGCCCAGGCGCTGCGGGAGCGGCCGGAGGTGACGGGACTGCGCTACCCCGGGCTGCCCGACGATCCCTCGCACAAGACCGCCTCGCGGCAGATGCGGCGTTACGGGTGCGTGGTCTCCTTCACCTTGCCCTCGCGCGCGCGTGCGGACCGTTTCCTCGACGCGCTGCGGCTCGTGGACGACGCGACCAGCTTCGGCGGCGTGCGGTCCACGGCGGAACGGCGCGGGCGCTGGGGCGGGGACGCGGTACCGGAAGGCTTCGTCCGCTTCTCCGTCGGCGCCGAGGACCCGGAGGACCTGGTCGCCGACGTGCTGCGTGCTCTGGCCGATTCAGACGTCTGACCAGCCATGTCCGAGTGTGTCGGGACATCGCCCGGCGCATCGCGGCGGGCGGTCCGAGCCTCCCCCCTCGTGGCTCGGACCGCCCTCGGTTCTGCGCGCGAAGAACCGCGCGACCAAGGCTAGTTGACTGAGTGTCAGTGTCCAATCACAGTAGCGACAGCGACCTATCGACATATTTATAGTTGGCCGCCTACGGCCCGTCGCGCGGGCCGACCGAGAAGGGTGTGCCATGGATCTGGCCTTGCTGCGGACCTTCGTGACCGTGCACCGGGCCGGCTCCTTCACCCGTGCCGCCGCTCTGCTCGGCCTTTCCCAGCCGGCCGTGACCTCCCAGATACGGACGCTGGAACGACAGCTGGGACGCCCTCTGTTCCTGCGCCGGGCCCGCGGTGTGACACCGACGACCATCGGGGACGAACTCGCGCACAAGGCCGCACCGCATCTCGACGCCCTGGTGGAGATAGCCGAGACCGGTCTGGAGGAGGACTCCTCCTCACGAACGCTGCATCTGGCCGGCCCTCCGGAGTTCACCGCCGAGCGGGCTCTGCCCTCGCTCACGGAGCTGACCCGGGAGGACGGCCAGAGCTTCGCCCTGCGCGCCTCCTTCGGAACCGCCGAGGAAACACTGGAAGGGCTTGCCGCCGGACATCATGATCTGGCCATCAGCACGGCCCGCCCCCGTGGCACCCTGCTCTCCGCGACTGCGCTCTGCGACGAGGAGCACGTTCTGGTCGCCGCCCCGCACTGGGCCGAGCGGATCGGCTCCGGCACGCTCCACGGGACCGGTCCGTCCGCCCTGGAGCGGGTCCCGGTGGTCGAGGTGCACGAGTCGCTGCCGTTCGTCGCACGCTACTGGGCGTCCGTCTTCGACTCCCACCCGATCGTCCCGGGGACTGTCGTCGTCCCGGATCTACGCGCGGTGCTGGCCTGCGCCACCGCGGGTGCGGGGCTGGCGGTACTGCCTCGCTACCTGTGCGCGGCAGCGCTCGAACGGAGGGAGGTGGTCACCCTGCATGAACCGACGGTGCCCCCACTGCGCACCTACTTCCTGGTGATCCGCACGGGCACGCTGGCGATGCCGCACATCGCGCGGGCCCACGAGTGGCTGGAGCGGGCGGCGACCGACTGGTGCTGACCCTGCGAGTCGGGTCACATCGCCCGAAACAGGCCCACATGATCGCGTGATGTTTCACGTGGAACCAGCCGGGCCAGATTTCCCCCATGACCGTCCGACCCGTGGTCAAGCGCACCGCCCGAGCCGTTCTGCTGGACGGCGAGAACCTGATTCTCATCAAGCGCACCAAACCTGGCATGGATCCCTACTGGCTCACCCCGGGCGGCGGTGTGGAGCCGGAGGACTCGACCGTCGTCGACGCTCTGCACCGCGAGGTGTACGAGGAACTCGGCGCCAAGATCACCGACGTGGTGCCCTGTTTCGTCGACACCGTGGAGCACATCGGCGAGGACGGCGGCGCCACCGGAGTCAAGGTGCAGCACTTCTTCGTATGCCGTCTGGAATCCATGGACCCATCCCTGCGGCACGGCCCGGAGGTCGACGAACCCATCGGTGAGTACGAGATCGTCCGCGTTCCGTTCACCCGGGTCGGCATCGCCTCTGTCCACCTCGTGCCCCTGTCGCTGCGGCACTATCTGGACGGCAACATCGAGGGCGTGCGCGCCATGCACGCTCCCGACCTGGGCTGACCTCGACACTCACGCATGGCCGAAAGCTCTCACAGGTCTGCCCAAACAGGTGGACGCCGAAGCCGTCTCTCGGACAGCCTGACCAGCGTGCCGACACCTTCCCCCGAGTCATCGCCCATCCGCCGTCTGACGCTCCGCGATCTCACCGCATGCGCCGACCTGTCCGAGGACCGGGGGTGGCCACGCGAGGAGCACAAGTGGGCTCTCCTCCTCGCGGCCGGGAAGGGCTATGGCATCGACCACCCCGACGGTGGCCTGGTGACCGCCTGTGTCGTCACCGAGTACGGACCACAACGGCAGCCCGCTCTGGCGGCCGTCGGCATGGTCCTGGTCGCCGAACGGTATGCGCGCCGGGGCATAGGACGCCGGTTGATGCGTCATGTCGTCTCGGCGGTGGGAACCACACCGCTCACCCTGCATGCCACCCCGTCCGGCAGACCGCTGTACGAGGAGCTCGGCTTCAAGGTCATTGGCCGGGCCGAGATGCTGCGGGGGCATCTGCTCCCCACGGGCTCTCGGCAGGCGATCGCCACCCGTCCCGCGACCGCAGGGGACCTCCCTGCGATCCTCCGGCTCGACGAGGAAGTGTTCGGGGCGGACCGGACGCATATCGTCACCCGGCTGCCCGCCTTCGCCGATCAGTTGCGCGTCGCCGAGGAAGACGGCCGGCTCATCGGTTACGCGGCGGCCTGGCCCAACATGGACACCCATGTCGTAGGCCCGCTGATCGCCCGTGACACCGCGACGGCCACGGCGCTTCTCGCGTCCCTCGCCGAACACACCGAGCGGCCTCTGCGCACCGACATCGATGTACGGCACGAGGAACTGCTCGGCTGGGCGAAGGAACACGGGCTGGCATCCGTGGCGTTCAACGCCGTCATGGCGTACGGGGTCACAGAGCTGCCCGGGGACTGGAGGCGGCGGTTCGCCCCGGTGACGGTCGCGGCGGGCTGACACTCAGGGCGGCCGCGACCAGGGCGGGGAGAAGACCCGCAGGACCTTTCAGGCAGTAATCATTGCGCACGCGGGTTACGCGCAGGCGCGGTCTATTGCGGTCGTACCCTACCCTGGTGCTCAGGAGTTCCTGATCGGAGGAAACGCCCATGACAGCCACGGATCCCGCGCTCACCGCCGCCGCTCAGGGGTGGTGCGCGCTCTCCCTGCTGCACGGGAGGATCGAGGCCTTTATCGAGCGCGCCCTTCAGTCCCGGCACGATCTGAGCGTGCGGGAGTACTCCCTGCTCGACGTACTGAGCCGCCAGCACGACGACGAGGGGGGCCATCTGCAGATGAAGCAGGTTGCCGACGCAGTCGTACTTAGCCAGAGCGCCACCACGCGCCTGGTCAGCCGGCTCGAGGACCGTGGCCTGCTGGAGCGTTACCTGTGTCCCACCGACCGGCGCGGCATCTACACCAATGTCACCGACGCCGGCCTCGAACTCCTGGCAGAGGCACGGCCGACCCATGACACCGCCTTGCGCGAGGCCCTCGACGAGGCGGCGAGGGACCCGGAGCTGGCCCCGCTGGTCCGGGCCGTGGAGACGCTGAAGGCGCCGCGGGTGTCCGCATAGGGTGCGGACATGGGAGATCTTGAGATACGAGCCGCAGTCGCCGACGACATCCCCGCGATCGTCGGCATGCTTGCCGACGATCCCCTGGGTGCGCAGCGTGAGTCACCAGACGACGTAGGCCCGTACCTCACCGCTCTGGAGCGGCTCAGCGCCGATCCGAACCAGCACCTGGTCGTGGCGGTCCGCGAGGGACGTGTCGTGGGCACGCTGCAGCTCACGATCGTTCCGGGACTGTCCCGCCGCGGCTCCACCAGGTCGATCATCGAAGGGGTCCGCATCCATGCGGACGAGCGCGGCAGCGGCCTGGGCACCCGGCTGATCGAGTGGGCCGTGGACACATCGCGCCGGGAGGGGTGCCGACTGGTTCAGCTGACCTCTGACAACACCCGTATCGATGCCCACCGTTTTTACGAACGGCTCGGATTCACGGCCTCCCATGTGGGCTTCAAGCTGCCGTTGTGATGTAGGCGCTCCGAGGGTGCCTGGTTTCATGTTTCACGTGAAACATGATCCACCCTGCCCCGGCTCTCCGGCGACCAAGAACTAGCCGATACCCCGCCACCCCTCGGGGTCCACTCCGCCGGGGACGGGAGCCTCCTCCTCGTACGGCCGACGAGTGAACACGAACGATCCCAGGTCGAGATGGCTCACTGTTCCGTCCGGCCGCCGTACGGGCGTCAGGAGTTCTCCTGCGTAGTAGCCCTCCAGCCCTACCCATGTCCCGTCTCCGTTCGAGCAGAAGCGGGAGCGCCGACCGGTGCCGGCCAGTGGCTCCAACGAGACGATCCCGTCCGCCGAATGCCGCAGCGCGAAGGCGTACGTCCCCCAGTACCACGGGCCCACCAGCTCCAGCACCGATGGATCAGCCTCCCGCAAGGGCCGCCAGAGAGCAGGGATACGCGGTTCCGCCTGAGCGACGATCCGGACGAGATCGGCGGCAACCGTGAACGGCGCCGGCCCGGACGTGCAATTGGTGAGGACCACCGCACTCACGTCGTCGGCCACGCTGATCGTGAGACAGGCAAGGAAACCCGGAAGCGAACCGGTGTGCCCGACAAGAGCACGCCCGTGCTGGTGACGGAGCTCAAGGCCCAGGCAGTACGCATAGCCGTCGGCCACGTCCGCCGCACCGACCGGTGCGGCCGGGGTGCTCATCTCCCGCAGGGACTCAGCACTCAGCACGCGCTCGTCACCCCGGGTCAGGAAGGCCGCGAAGCGCACCAGGTCGGCGGCAGTGGACCATAGTTGCCCGGCGGGTGCCATCGGGCCGAGATGCTCCAGAGGCTCGGGCAGCATCACATCCGCCCACGGGTGCACCGCCCAGCCACCCGCATACGGCGCCTCCGGTTGCACGCTCGTGCGGTGCAGGCCCAGCGGTTCGAGCACCTCCCGCCGAAGCACTGCTTCCCACGGGGCACCGCGGAGCTTCTCGACCAAGGCGCCCAGCAACGCGTATCCGGGGTTCGAGTAGTGGAACCGCCGTCCCCTGGGATGTACCAGTGGCCGTTCACCCAGCACATCGACCAGGCCGGGCCGCAGGGACCCCGGAGTCCGCTCCCACCAGGGGCCCGGAGTCTCGGCGGCCAGCCCACCACTGTGCGAGAGCAGCTCGGCGATCGTTGCCTCACCCACCCTTGTGCCCGGCAGATGCTTGTCGAGCGGATCGGACAGGTCGAGCACTCCCGCATCGCGCAGCCGGAGCACCAAGACCGCGGTAAAGGTCTTGGTGATCGAACCGATCCGGTACTGCACGTTTACGGCCGAGGCGTGGCCGTCCACCGAGGTCCGCGCCCCTGTCCACACCGCCCTGCCGCCCCGCACCACGGCCGCGACCAATGAGGGCGTCCGCCCCTCGCTCTGGGCGACGGCGATCCGGTGCAGCAGAGCGCGTCGCGTGCCGGGCAGCAGTGCTTCCTCAGATGTCGTCATGCCCCCAGTCCAGCACGGTTGCCGGACGGAGAGCGGTGGTGACGACAGGTCAGGTCTGTGCCATGTCGACGAAGCGCGAGTAGTGGCCCTGGAAGGCGACCGTGATCGTCGCCGTCGGGCCGTTTCGGTGCTTCGCCACGATCAGGTCGGCCTCACCCGCGCGAGGGGACTCCTTCTCGTAGGCGTCCTCCCGGTGCAGCAGGATGACCATGTCGGCGTCCTGCTCGATGGAGCCCGACTCACGCAGGTCGGAAACCATCGGCTTCTTGTCGGTGCGTTGCTCGGGGCCACGGTTGAGCTGGGAAAGCGCGATCACCGGGACCTCGAGCTCCTTGGCGAGCAGCTTGAGGTTACGAGACATGTCCGAGACCTCCTGCTGACGGCTCTCGGCCCGCTTGGAACCGCCGGACTGCATCAACTGCAGGTAGTCGATGACGACCAGCTTCAGATCATTGCGCTGCTTCAGACGACGGCACTTGGCGCGGATCTCCATCATCGACAGGTTCGGGGAGTCGTCGATGTAGAGCGGTGCCGCCGACACATCCGGCATCCGGCGCGCCAGGCGCGTCCAGTCCTCGTCCGTCATCGTGCCGGAACGCATGTGGTGCAGGGCGACGCGGGCCTCGGCGGACAGCAGACGCATCGCGATCTCGTTGCGCCCCATCTCGAGCGAGAAGATGACGCTGGGCAGGTTGTTCTTGATGGACGCGGCCCGGGCGAAGTCCAGAGCGAGCGTCGACTTGCCCATCGCGGGACGCGCGGCGATGACGATCATCTGCCCGGGGTGCAGACCGTTGGTGAGCGAGTCGAAGTCGGTGAATCCGGTGGGCACTCCGGTCATCTCACCGCTGCGCGATCCGATCGCCTCGATCTCGTCGAGGGCGCCCTCCATGATGTCGCCGAGCGGCAGATAGTCCTCGCTGGTGCGCTGTTCGGTGACGGCGTAGATCTCCGCCTGCGCGCGGTTGACGATCTCGTCCACGTCGTCGTCGGCCGCGTATCCCATCTGGGTGATGCGCGTGCCTGCCTCGACCAGACGGCGCAGTACGGCGCGCTCGTGCACGATCTCCGCGTAGTACGCCGCGTTCGCCGCCGTGGGGACGGTCTGGACGAGGGTGTGCAGATACGAGGCCCCGCCGACCTTGTTGATCTCGCCGCGCTTGGTCAGCTCCGCCGCGATCGTGATGGGGTCGGCCGGCTCACCCTTGGCGTAGACGTCGAGGATGGCGGTGTAGACGGTTTCATGGGCCGGCTTGTAGAAATCATGGCCCTTGAGGATCTCGACCACATCGGCAATGGCGTCCTTGGACAGCAGCATGCCGCCCAGGACGGACTGCTCGGCCTCGAGGTCCTGTGGCGGCACTCTTTCGAAGGCGGAGCCGCCGCCGTCCCACCCGTCGCTGTCCCGGCCGCGGTCGTGCTGCTCGTCGCGGCCCCGGCCCCGATCGTCGCGACGGCGGGAGGCGGGCAGACGATCACTGGGGCCGCTGTCGGCCCACGGGTCGTCCAAGGGCTCGGAAATGCTCACCGAGCCACCTCCTCCCGTCCGCCGAGCGGACCTCGCCGTGCCCCTCTGTTCTACGGCACGGCACTGACAAATAAGGAGCCCAACTCCGTTTGTCGCGCGCCGGTTTTGTGGTCTTTGTGAAACCGGCGGACGGAGCGGGCGCCGGACCACCGTAGGCCCGTCGGCACCGTCAGCCAATCTGGTTATCCACAGGCCATGTGGACGACCAGCCCAATGCTGTGGAGAACTCGGCAAAACCTGTGCACGAGCCGGTGGACAGCCCTGTGAACAAGCCCGGAAACCCCCACCGGGAATCCCTCTGACCTGCACATTCACCATCCACCGTCTGTGCAGAAGAAAAACTTCCCCAGTCGGATCAAGATCGGTTCATGCGGTGTACGCAAGCACACACCCTGCGCCACGAAGTAAGGGTCCTATAGCCTTTGCATCTCTTACCTGTGGACGATTAGATTGGTGCGCATGACACAGGCCCCCG
The DNA here is from genome assembly GCF_044540255.1 of Streptomyces sp. NPDC086080. NCBI lineage: Bacteria > Bacillati > Actinomycetota > Actinomycetes > Kitasatosporales > Streptomycetaceae > Streptomyces > Streptomyces sp. NPDC086080. The sequence continues at coordinate 182,233 of NZ_JBITRU010000007.1, read as the reverse complement.
CGCGCCCCCGAGCCGCTCGCCGACAGCATGACCGAGAGATCGTCATGCTGGCCTTCCCGGCCTTCGGTGCCCTTGTTGCCGAGCCCTTGTTCGTCATGGCCGACAGCGCCATCGTCGGCCATCTCGGCACGGCACAACTCGCCGGCCTCGGCGTCGCCTCGGCCCTGCTGATGACCGCCGTCAGCGTCTTCGTCTTTCTGGCCTATGCCACCACGGCAGCCGTCGCCCGCCGTGTCGGGGCTGGCGACCTGCCCTCCGCCATCCGCCAGGGCATGGACGGCATATGGCTGGCGCTGTTCCTCGGTGCCGCCGTCGTGGCGGTCGTCCTGCCCACGGCACCCGCCCTCGTGGACCTCTTCGGTGCCTCCGACACAGCGGCACCCTACGCGGTCACATATCTGCGGATTTCCACGCTCGGCATACCGGCGATGCTCGTCGTGCTCGCCGCAACCGGTGTTCTGCGCGGCCTTCAGGACACCAGAACGCCTCTGTACGTCGCCATCGCCGGGTTCGTCGCCAACGCTGTGCTCAATGTCGTGCTGGTCTACGGCGTCGGCTTCGGCATCGCCGGCTCCGCCTGGGGCACTGTCATCGCGCAGTGGGGCATGGCCGCGGTCTACCTGGCCGTGGTGCTCCGCGGAGCGCGCAGACACGGGGCCTCCCTGCGCCCGGACGCCGCCGGGATCAGGGCCTCGGCCCAGGCAGGCGTTCCTCTGCTGGTGCGCACCCTGTCCCTCCGGGCCATCCTGATGATCGCGACAGCCGTGGCCGCCCGCCTCGGCGACTCCGACATCGCGGCCCACCAGATCATCCTCTCCCTGTGGAGTCTGCTCGCATTCGCGCTGGACGCCATCGCCATCGCCGGGCAAGCCATCATCGGGCGCTATCTGGGAGCCGGCGACGCCCAAGGGGCCCGTGAGGTGTGCCGCCGCATGGTCCAGTGGGGGACAGCCGTGGGTGTCGTCCTCGGTGTGCTGGTGCTACTCGCCCGGCCGGTGTTGTTGCCCTTGTTCACCAGCGACACCACGGTCAAGGAGGCGGCACTGCCCGCACTGGTGCTCGTCGCGCTGTCCCAGCCGATCTGCGGCATCGTCTTCGTGCTGGACGGGGTGCTGATGGGGGCCGGCGACGGACCGTATCTGGCCTGGGCGATGCTGCTGACCCTCGCGGTATTCGCTCCGGTCGCCCTGCTGGTCCCCTCCCTCGGCGGTGGGCTCACCGCACTGTGGGCGACGATGGGGCTCATGATGAGCGTGCGCATGCTGACCCTGTGGTTCCGTACCCGCTCGGGCCGCTGGATCGTCACAGGCGCCGCACGCTGACCGTTTCACGTGAAACAAGGCCATGGGGGCCGCACCCGGAAGGGTGCGGCCCCCATGTGCTCACTGCGTCAGCGAGCGCGGCTTTCAGCCGGCGACGACCTCGAGGCTGACCTTGGCGGCAACCTCGGGGTGCAGACGCACGGACGTCTCGTGGGCGCCCAGCGTCTTGATCGGCGCGCCCAGCTCGATGCGGCGCTTGTCGACCTCGGGACCGCCGGCAGCCTTGATCGCGGAAGCGATGTCGGCCGGGGTGACGGAACCGAAGAGACGACCGGCCTGGCCGGAGCGAACAGCCAGACGGACCTTGACCCCCTCGAGCTGGGCCTTCACCTGGTTGGCCTGCTCGATGGTCTGGATCTCGTGGATCTTGCGAGCACGACGGATCTGCTCGACGTCCTTCGCGCCTCCCTTGGTCCAGCGGATCGCGAGCTTCCGCGGAACCAGGTAGTTGCGAGCGTAACCGTCCTTGACGTCGACGACGTCGCCCGCGGCACCGAGGCCGGAGACCTCGTGGGTGAGGATGATCTTCATGTGTCTGTCACCCTTCCCTTATCGCGCGGTGGAGGTGTAGGGCAGCAGCGCCATCTCACGGCTGTTCTTGACGGCCGTGGCGACGTCACGCTGGTGCTGCGTGCAGTTGCCGGTCACGCGGCGGGCACGGATCTTGCCGCGGTCGGAAATGAACTTCCGCAGCATGTTCGTGTCCTTGTAGTCCACGTACGTGACCTTGTCCTTGCAGAATGCGCAGACCTTCTTCTTAGGCTTGCGCACAGGCGGCTTCGCCATGATGTTTCTCCTGTGTGATCAAGAAGTGTGGGGTACGGCCCACCTAGAAGGGGGGCTCGTCCGAGTAGCCGCCGCCACTGCCGCTGCCGCCGGAGCCGCCGCCCCAGCCGCCACCACCCTGCTGGCCACCGGCGGGAGCACCGGTCGCCCACGGGTCGTCCGCGGGAGCGCCGCCGCCCTGCTGGCCGCCGCCGGAGCCGCCGCCCCAGCCGCCGCCACCCTGGGCGCCACCACCACCGCCGCCCTGGCCACCGCCGTAGCCGCCCTGGCCGCGGCCGGTGGTCTTGGTGACCTTGGCCGTGGCGTTGCGCAGGCTGGCGCCGACTTCCTCGACGTCCAGCTCGTAGACCGTGCGCTTGACGCCCTCACGGTCCTCGTAGGACCGCTGCTTCAGCCGGCCCTGCACAATGACGCGCATGCCTCGCTGGAGCGACTCGGCGACGTTCTCCGCCGCCTGACGCCAGACCGAGCAGGTCAGGAACAGGCTCTCGCCGTCCTTCCACTCGTTCGTCTGACGGTCGAAGGTGCGGGGGGTCGACGCGACACGGAACTTCGCGACGGCCGCACCGGACGGGGTGAAGCGCAGCTCGGGGTCGTCGACAAGATTGCCGACGACCGTGATGACGGTCTCGCCTGCCATGGGGGAACCTCTCGGCGGGTTTGCTGCTGGCTGCTTGTGCTGCTACTCGGAACCCGAAATCAGCTGAGCGGAAGAGCTCAGTGGGTCTCGGGACGGAGGACCTTGGTCCGGAGGACCGACTCGTTCAGGTTCATCTGGCGGTCGAGCTCCTTGACGACCGCAGGCTCGGCCTGCAGGTCGATGACCGAGTAGATGCCCTCGGGCTTCTTCTTGATCTCGTACGAGAGACGACGACGGCCCCAGGTGTCGACCTTCTCGACCTTTCCGCCGCCGTCACGGACGACAGAAAGGAAGTTCTCGATCAGCGGGGAGACAGCACGCTCCTCGAGATCGGGGTCGAGGATGACCATCACCTCGTAGTGACGCATGTGGAACCCACCTCCTTTGGACTCAGCGGCCACGGTCGTTCCGTGGCAGGAGGGTCGTGATGCGTTGCGCAACGATGCCTGTCAGTAAAACAGCCGCCACTGACAATCGAGACCGGGCGGCGGCTTCCCGGACCGGCGGGGACGGACCATGGCCCAGCCCTGCTCTTGTCCGGCTCTGTCCGGACAGACACCGGTGCAGACGCTACAGAGTACCCGCACAGCGCCTTCCGGTTGAAATCCGGCCGTGAGGAGCGTCAATCTGTACACATCGGGTGTGTACGGCGCTACGATCCGCCGCCTTTCGCAGGAGGTGCCCATGGCACAGGCATTGCGACCCAACACCGCCGGAGGCCTTTTCGCCACGGACGGCAAGTCCCACCCACTCCAGGACACCCTGCTCGCGGTGACCCTGGTGCTGGGCATCACGTCCTTCATCACGGCGATGTTCCACCATCTGCACCTGCTCAGCTCCTGGACCGGTCTGGTGGGAATCCTCACCGGCGCGTACGGCCAGTGGATCTCGGTGACGACGCGCGAGCGCTTCGGCCTGGTCCTGGGCCTCGGTGCCGCGGCGGTCGGGTTCTTCCTGGGCATGGCACACGGCGGCCTCTTCGGCGGGCTCGTCGACTGACACCGGGCACCACCCTTCCCGAACACCATCGAACGCCCCGGCCGGCGACAGGCCGGGGCGAAGGTCCGTGCGCCCAACCGGGGCGCCCCCCGGGCGCAGTAGGCTTCGCGCGAGAGCCGGAGCCCCTGAACCCATGGGGACACACCAGCCCGAGGAGCGCCCTGAATGAGCCTGACCCTGAGGACCATCAGCCGAGAGCAGCATCTGGCCTACATCCAGAGCCTGCCGTCGGCGAGTCACATGCAGGTCCCCTCCTGGGCTGATGTCAAGGCGGAATGGCGCTCGGAGAACCTCGGCTGGTTCGACGACCGGACCGGTGAGCTGGTCGGTGCTGGCCTTGTTCTCTACCGACAGCTGCCCAAGATCAAGCGGTATCTCGCCTATCTGCCCGAGGGCCCGGTCATCAACTGGTTCTCGCCGAATCTTCAGGAGTGGATCGAGCCCATGCTCGCGCACCTGAAGCAGCAGGGCGCCTTCTCCGTGAAGATGGGCCCGCCGGTGATCATCCGGCGCTGGGAGGCCGCGACCATCAAGAGAGGCATCCAGGATCAGGACGTCAAGCGTCTGCGCGATCTGGAGGCCGACTTCATCGAGCCCCGCGCCTTCGAGGTCGCCGACAAACTGCGCCGCATGGGTTGGCAGCAGGGCGAAGACGGCGGCGCCGGCTTCGGTGACGTCCAGCCCCGCTACGTCTACCAGGTGCCCCTGGCCAACCGCTCCCTCGAAGAGGTCCACAGGAACTTCAACCAGTTGTGGCGCCGCAACATCAAGAAGGCGGAGAAGGCCGGCGTCGAGGTCGTCCAGGGCGGCTACGACGACCTGCCCGAGTGGCAGCGGCTGTACGAGATCACGGCCGTGCGCGACCACTTCCGGCCCCGCCCGCTGTCGTACTTCCAGCGCATGTGGACGGCCCTCAACACCGAGGACCCCAACCGTATGCGGCTGTACTTCGCCCGGCACAACGGCGTGAACCTCTCCGCTGCGACGATGCTGATCGTCGGCGGGCATGTCTGGTACTCCTACGGTGCCTCCGACAACATCGGCCGTGAGGTCCGGCCCTCGAACGCGATGCAGTGGCGGATGCTGCGAGACGCTTATGCGCTCGGTGCCACCGTCTACGACCTGCGGGGCATCTCCGACTCGCTGGACGAGACGGACCACCTCTTCGGGTTGATCCAGTTCAAGGTGGGCACGGGCGGCCAGGCCGCCGAGTACCTCGGCGAGTGGGACTTCCCTCTCAACAAGCTGCTCCACAAGGCACTCGACATCTACATGTCGCGCCGCTGACCGGTTCTTCGTCACGGTCTTCGTCTTCGTAGCCCCGACGGCTTCGTTGGCTCCCATACCTTTGATACACCGCAGCCACGAGAAAGGTTCCAGGTCCGGCCATGGCGCTCACGCTCTACGTCGACACCGCGCGCTGGCGGGCGCATCACAAGCACGTGCAGGAGCAGTTCCCGGGGCTGGTCCCGGTCTGCAAGGGCAACGGCTACGGCTTCGGCCACGAGCGCCTCGCCGAGGAGGCGACCCGGATGGGTTCGGACATCCTCGCCGTCGGCACGACGTACGAGGCCGCCCGGATCAAGGACTGGTTCGGTGGTGACCTGCTGGTACTGACGCCGTACCGGCGAGGTGAGGAACCGGTGCCGCTGCCCGACCGGGTCATCCGCTCGGTGTCCTCGGTCGACGGCGTGTACGGCCTGGTCGGGGCCCGTGTGGTCATCGAGGTGATGTCCTCGATGAAGCGGCACGGCATCAGCGAGCAGGACCTGGCCCAGCTGCACCAGGCCATAGAGAACGTCCGGCTGGAGGGCTTCGCCATCCATCTGCCGCTGGACCGCACGGACGGCTCGGACGCCGTCGAGGAGGTCATCGGCTGGATGGACCGCCTCCGGGCGGCCCGCCTGCCCCTGCACACGATGTTCGTGAGCCATCTCAAGGCCGACGAGCTCGTCCGGCTGCAGCAGCAGTTCCCGCAGACCCGGTTCCGCGCCCGGATCGGCACACGGCTGTGGCTGGGCGACCACGAGGCGACCGAGTACCGGGGTGCGGTCCTGGACGTCACACGCGTCGCCAAGGGAGACCGGTTCGGCTACCGGCAGCAGAAGGCCGCCTCCGACGGCTACCTGGTGGTCGTGGCGGGCGGTACGTCGCACGGAGTGGGCCTGGAAGCCCCCAAGGCCCTGCACGGGGTCATGCCGCGCGCCAAGGGCGTCGCCCGGGCCGGCCTCGCCACGGTCAACCGGAACCTCGCGCCGTTCGTCTGGGCCGGCAAGCAGCGCTGGTTCGCCGAGCCGCCGCACATGCAGGTGTCGATCCTCTTCGTGCCCTCAGACGCACCGGAGCCTCAGGTGGGCGAGGAGCTGGTGGCCCATCTCCGGCACACGACCACGCAGTTCGACCGCCTCGTCGACCGCTGAGAGCGAGAAAGGCCGGGCACGGATTTCCCGTGCCCGGCCTTTCTGTGCCCCCGTGAGGGCGCTCGCCCCTGCGGTGTTCGCTCAGAGCGAACCCCCTGTGGCTCCCCTCCCGCCCCATTCGACCCTGGGTCCTTCGAAATGCGTCGCGTGCCGGGCGGGACGGTGCACGGGGCCGAGCACGAAGACATCCTCCGCTCGGTCGAGCACACCGCCCGAAGGATCGTCGTCACCTGACCGGCGCACCGGGTCCCGCTCCGGCTTCAGGACGTCGCGCACGACCATGGCACACAGGTAGAGCGTCCCCAGCAGATGCATGCCGATGGCCCAGTGGTAACCATCGGCGGGCAGGCCCTTGTGAGCGTCCCCGCTGGTCGTGTACGCGAGGTACATCCAGATGCCCACGAAGTACCCCACCTCACACGCCTGCCAGATGAGGAAGTCCCGCCATTTCGGCCGGGCGAGGGCCGCCAGCGGCACCAGCCACAGGACGTACTGCGGCGAATAGACCTTGTTGGTGAGGACGAACGCCGCGACGACCAGGAAGGCGAGCTGGGCGAAGCGCGGCCGGCGGGGAGCCGTGAGCGCGAGTGCCGCGATGCCCCCGCAACACAGCAGCATCAACAGCGTGGCAAGCGTGTTGACCGTATCGGTGCTCAGCGGGTCGTCCGAGTTGTGCGCCAGGATCAGCCAGAAGGACCCGAAGTCGACTCCCCGTTCCTGGCTGAACGTGTAGAACTTCGACCAGCCGTCGAAAGCGAACAGCATCACGGGCCCGTTCACGACGAGCCAGGCGACCGCCGCTCCGGCGAGGGCCGTGCCGTACTGCCGCCATCGGCCCGCCCGCCAGCACAGCACCAGCAGCGGCCCGAGCAGCAGCACGGGATAGAGCTTGGCGGCCGTGGCGAGCCCCAGGAGGACACCGAAGGCGAGGGAACGCCCCCGCGACCACATCAGCATCGCGGCGGCCGTCAGTGCGACCGCCAACAGGTCCCAGTTGATGGTCGCGGTCAACGCGAATGCCGGTGCCAGCGCGACCAGCAGGCCGTCCCAGGGACGTCGCGCATGCGTACGCGTCACACAGACGACGATGACCGCCGCGCAGGCCATGAGCATCCCGGCGTTGACCATCCAGTACCACTGCTCCTGGTCCTGGATGCTGCCACTGCCCGGAGTGAGCCAGGCCGCGACCTCCATGAAGACGCCGGTGAGCACCGGGTACTCGAGGTACTGCATGTCCCCGGGGAGCTTGTCGAAGTACGGCACGAGCCCGTCGGCGAAGCCGCGCCCCTGGTAGAGGTGCGGGATGTCCGAGTAGCAGGCATGGGTGTACTGGGAGCTGGCGCCGAAGAACCAGGCACCGTTGTAACAGGGTGCCTTCTGGACCAGGCCGAGCGCGAACATGCCGATCGCCACGAGCGCGATCACCCGCACCGGAGTCCACCAGGACCTTCCGGTCAGGGCACGTCGCCCGAGCGGACCACCGATCAGCTCGCTGCCGGCCGCGGCGACCCGGTCCTCCTGGGTCGGCCGCACCAGTTCCGGCTCATGGACCCTCGCTTGCGTCGATTCTCCACTGGGCATGGCGCACATCCTGCCGTACGCGAACGGGGATACGCCGAGGGCCGCCGTACCGGGTGGGTACGACGGCCCGTGTTTCACGTGAAACACCCATGTCGGGCGAGAGGGTGGCTAACCGGCGGAACCGCCGAGGAAACCGCCTCCGTTGTTGCCTCCCTTGGTGCTCCCGGGATCACCGCTTTCCGTGGGATCGGGTGAGGAGCTCGCGCCGCCGTCCGTGCCACCGCTGTCTGTTCCGCCCGGACCGGTGCCGCCCGTCTCCTCCCCGCCGTTTCCACAGCGGAAGTCGAAGGGACCGCAGGTTTCCGTCTGCGAGGGCTGCGGCGGGGTGGTGGGTGTCTCGGGCTTCGTGGGCGAGGGCGGCGCCGAAGGAGTCGACTCCTCGGTCTCCGTGGCGCTCGGAGTCGGGGACGGCGCGCCGAACCCGTCCGCGATCTCACCGATCTTCTCGGCCTTGGGGAACTCGACGTCCGGCTCGCCCTTCAGCGCGGCCTTCATGAACTCGGTCCACACCTCGGTGGGGATGTCACCACCGTGGATCGAGTCCTTGCCCGCCGTACCGTTCATCGAGAGCAGTTTGTGGCTCTTGGGGTCCTCGCGGAACATCGTGACCGCGGTCGACAACTGCTTGGTGTAGCCGACGAACCAGGCGGACTTGTTCTCGTCGGTCGTACCCGTCTTGCCGGCCGCCGCACGTCCCAGCTCCAGTGCGTGCTTGGCCGTACCGTTCTCGATCACGTTCTCGAGCATGTCGGTGATGTTGTTCGCCACGTTCTCGGGCATGGCCTGCTTGATCCGCGGCTTCTCGAAGCCGGGGAGCTCCGTCCCCTTGTGCTTGACGGCGGTCACCGAGTACGGGTCGGCCTGCTTCCCGGATGCCGCGAAGGTCGCATAGGCATCGGCCATGCGGATCGCGCTGGGCGTCGAGGTACCGAGCGCGAACGACGCGTTCAGCCCGGCGAAGCTGTCCTTGAGGATGCCGGACCTCTCGGCGACGTCCGCCACGTTCTTCATCCCCACGTCCATGCCGAGCTGCACGAACGGGGTGTTGACGGACTGCTCCATCGCCTTGCGCAGGGTGATGTAGCCCCACGGGAAGTCGCTCTCGTTCTCCTGGAAGAAGGGTGTGTTGTCCTTCTTGAGGACGAAGGAGCCGTCGTTGTTCCTGACCTTCAGGTGATCGTCGCCGTTGTACTTGCTGAGCGGCGAGACGCCCTCACCATCGGACTCATAGGTGCCGTGCTGCATCGCGGCGGCCATCACGAACGGCTTCCACGTCGAGCCGACGGGGATACCCGAGGTGTCCGCGTTGTTGTTGAAGTGGCCGTTCTCGAAGCCGGCACCGCCGTAGAGCGCGACGATCGCACCGTCATTGGGCTTCACGGTCGCCGCACCGAACTGCACGTGCTGGTCCAGTTTGCGTTTCGGGTCGATGTTCTTCTTCTCGACCTTCTTGACGGCCTTGGCCAGTGCGTCGACCTTGTCCTTCTCGAAGGTCGTGTAGATCTGGTAGCCGCCCTGGTCGAACTGTGCCTCCGTGATGTCGGAGTTCTTCAGGACGTACCGCTTGGCCGTGTCGACGAGATAGCTGATCTGGCCGGTCATGCCCTTGGTCGCCTTGCGGCCCTGAGGCTCGGGGTACTTCGCGGTCGCCTTCTGGTACTCGGCGTCCGTGAGGTGGTCGTCGGCGTGCATCTGCTCGAGGATCCAGCTCCAGCGCACCTCGGAACGCTTACGGTTGGACTTGGCGTCGGCCGAGGAGTCGATGCTCGGGTTGCCCGCCGGGTCGTAGTACGTCGGGCCCTTGAGCAGGGCGGCGAGGAAGGCGCACTCGCTCGGCGTGAGCTTGACGGCGTCCTTGCCGTAATACGTCTGGGCGGCGGCCTGGATGCCATAGGCGCCGCGGCCGTAGTACGAGGTGTTCAGGTAGCCCTGGAGAATCTCGTCCTTGGTGAGCTTCGTGCCCACCTTGATCGAGATGAACATCTCCTTGAACTTCCGGGAGATCGTCTGCTCCTGGCTCAGGTAGGTGTTCTTGACGAACTGCTGGGTGATCGTCGAGCCACCCTGGGTGTCACCACCCGTGGCCATGTTGCCGAGCGCCCGGGCGATACCCATGGGGTCGACACCCGAGTCGTCGAAGAAGGTCTTGTTCTCCGCCGAGATCACCGCCCACTGCATGGCCTCGGGGATACGGTCGATCGTGACGTTCTGCCGGTTCTGGCCGCTGCCCGTGGCGACCATCTGCGTCTCGTCGGCCCAGTAGTAGACGTTGTTCTCGGACGTCGCGGCAGCGTGTCCCTCGTCCGGCACGCTCACCATCGCGTACCCGATGCCCGCCACAGCGACCAGGCTTCCGAGGAACGCGATGAACAGGCCGGCGACAAGCTTCCAGGACGGCGTCCAGCGGCGCCAGCCGTCCTTGTCATGGCGCGGATAGTCGATGATCCGCTTCTTGCCGGGAGGGGCCGCACGACCTCTGCCGCGCCCGGGCGCGGCGGAACCGGTGCGGCGGGCCCCGCCTCGCTGCGCGGCGCGTCGCGCCTCGGCGCGGCTGCCGTATGCCTGGTCCTCACCCCCACGGGAACCCGACCCATAGGCATCGGACGGAGACCCGGTGGCGCCTCGCGGTGCCGCGCGGCGGCCGGAGGACGAGCCGGACTGGCCGCGTCGGGCCGCGGCACGTCCGCCTCCCTGCGGCTGCGGCGGTTTGCGACGGTGCTCGCTCATCGAACGACTACTCCTCGGGCAGGCGCACCCTTGCGCGCCTGGAAACGGCGGCTGGTTTCCGGTCCCCCCGAAGTACGGATGCGGCGCTGTGCGCATTCACCCGTACCGCACCGGGGACCAAGACGTCCCCGGGCGTCACTCGGTTCCCGGTGCTGTGCATGGCGCACAGACTACGCACCGTCAAAACCCGCCGAGCACAGAAGTTCACCTCAAATCAGGCAACTTGCCCGCAATGAATCCGTGATGTGATCCCGTTCACCCTCCCCCCTCTTGTCGCATCCGGAACACCGTTCTATCGTCGTGATGTATCGAGTCGATACATCAGCACGGCATAAGGACGGCGTTCGAGCCGTACACGAGGCCAGCACGGGTGACCGCGGCAGAGGGGAGGCGACGATGAGCCGGCGTTCCGGGATCCTCGAGTTCGCCGTACTCGGCCTGCTCCGCGAATCCCCGATGCATGGCTATGAGCTGCGCAAACGACTCAATACCTCACTGGGTGTGTTCCGTGCGTTCAGCTACGGGACGCTCTACCCCTGCCTCAAGACGCTGGTCGCCAACGGCTGGTTGATCGAGGAGCCGGGGAACACCACCGAGGACGCTCTCGCCGCTCCGCTCACGGGGCGACGTGCCAAGATCGTCTACCGCTTGACGGCAGAGGGCAAAGAGCACTTCGAGCAGTTGCTCTCCCAGACGGGACCGGACGCGTATGAGGACGAGACCTTCGCAGCGCGGTTCGCCTTCTTCGGGCAGACATCGCGCGACGTACGGATGCGCGTGCTCGAGGGACGCCGCAGCCGGCTGGAGGAACGTCTCGAGAAGATGCGCGCCTCCCTGTCGCGGACCCGTGAGCGCCTCGACGACTACACCCTTGAGCTCCAGCGCCACGGGATGGAATCCGTGGAGCGCGAAGTGCGCTGGCTGAACGAGCTCATCGAGAGCGAGCGAGCGGGACGGGACCTGAAGAGGCCCGCGTCCGGCGGATCCGCTCAGCAGGACACCACATCTGGAACGACGGGCGGCCTGCCCCGGCCGGGGGACAGCCCCCGTCCGGATACGCCCGACGACACCGCCACGTGAGACCCGTTCAGGGCCTCACTCGTACACACAGGGAGCAACCGGAATGGGTTCGGTTCGCGTAGCCATCGTCGGCGTGGGCAACTGCGCCGCGTCGCTGGTACAGGGAGTCGAGTACTACAAGGACGCCGACCCGGCGGCCAAGGTGCCGGGCCTGATGCACGTCCAGTTCGGCGAGTACCACGTCCGTGACGTCGAGTTCGTCGCCGCGTTCGATGTGGACGCCAAGAAGGTCGGTCTCGACCTCGCGGACGCCATCGGAGCCTCCGAGAACAACACCATCAAGATCTGCGACGTCCCCAGCAGCGGCGTGACGGTCCAGCGCGGCCACACCCTCGACGGTCTCGGCAAGTACTACCGCGAAACCATCGAGGAGTCCGCCGAGGAGCCGGCCGACATCGTCCAGGTCCTCAAGGACAAGCAGGTCGACGTCCTCGTCTGCTACCTGCCCGTCGGCTCCGACGACGCGGCGAAGTTCTACGCCCAGTGCGCCATCGACGCCAAGGTCGCCTTCGTCAACGCTCTTCCGGTCTTCATCGCCGGCACCAAGGAGTGGGCGGACAAGTTCACCGAGGCGGGCGTCCCGATCGTCGGTGACGACATCAAGTCCCAGGTCGGCGCCACCATCACGCACCGGGTCATGGCGAAGCTGTTCGAGGACCGGGGCGTGATCCTGGACCGCACCATGCAGCTGAACGTCGGCGGCAACATGGACTTCAAGAACATGCTCGAGCGTGACCGCCTCGAGTCCAAGAAGATCTCCAAGACGCAGGCCGTCACCTCGCAGATCCCCGACCGGGAGCTCGGTGAGAAGAACGTCCACATCGGCCCGTCCGACTACGTCGCCTGGCTGGACGACCGCAAGTGGGCCTACGTCCGCCTCGAGGGCCGTGCCTTCGGTGATGTCCCGCTGAACCTGGAGTACAAGCTCGAGGTCTGGGACTCCCCGAACTCCGCCGGTGTCATCATCGACGCCCTGCGCGCCGCGAAGATCGCCAAGGACCGGGGCATCGGTGGCCCGATCCTCTCGGCTTCCTCGTACTTCATGAAGTCCCCGCCGGTGCAGTACTTCGACGACGAGGCCCGGGAGAACGTCGAGAAGTTCATCAAGGGCGAGGTCGAGCGCTAGGACCTCCCGCTGTGAGCCATTGAGGGTCTCCGGGTCGTATGGCCCGGAGACCCTCGACGTATGTGAGGCTGTGCCCCATGGCCGTCGTCGGTGACCTGCGCGTTCTGCTGCGATTTCAGGGCTTCAGACGCCTGCTCGCCGTCCGCCTGCTCTCCCAGGGTGCCGACGGCGTCTTCCAGGTCGCGCTCGCCTCCTATGTGGTCTTTTCTCCGGAGAGGCAGACATCGGCCGCGGCGATCGCCGCCGCGATGGCCGTGCTGCTCCTCCCGTACTCCGTGGTCGGCCCCTTCGCCGGGGTTCAGCTGGACCGATGGCGCCGCCGCCAGGTCTTTCTGTACGGCAATCTGCTGCGCGCCCTGATGGCTTCGGTGACCGCCCTCCTCATCATCGGCCGGGTGCCCGACTGGCTGCTCTTCGTCTCCGCGCTGTGCGTCACCGGTGTCAACCGATTCGTCCTCGCGGGCCTGTCCGCGGCGCTGCCGCGCGTGGTGGACCCCGAACGGCTGGTCGTCGCCAACTCCCTTTCCCCGACCGCCGGAACACTCGCCGCCACCGCGGGCGGCGGCCTCGCCTTCGTCGTCCGTCTGGTCGTCGCCGACTCCGACGAGGCCGTGGTGCTCGTCGGCGCCGTGCTGTACCTGTGCGCGGCCCTGGCATCGCTGCGCATGGCGAAGGAACTGCTTGGCCCCGAACCGGCCTTGCTACGCCCTCGGCTGAGCACGGCGCTCGGCGGCGCCGCCCGCGATCTCAGGGCGGGGGTACGTCACCTCGCCGCACCTCCACGCAGGGAAGCGGCCTGTGCCCTCACGGCGATGTCGCTGATGCGGTTCTGCTACGGCGCCATGCTCGTCCTGCTGCTGATGCTGTGCCGGTACGCGCTGACCTCGACCTCGGAAGAGGGACTCGCCCTGCTGGGCCTGGCGTTGGGTACCTCCGGTGCCGGCTTCTTTGTAGCGGCCGTCATGACGCCCTGGGCCGCCGGGCGGCTCGGGCCGGGCCGCTGGATCGTGGTGTGCGCCGCGTCGGCGGCCTTGCTGGTACCCGCGTTGGGCCTGCCGTTCGCCACCGGCCCACTCCTCGCGGGGGCGTTCGTCCTGGGACTGACCACGCAAGGCGCCAAGATCGCCACGGACACCATCGTCCAGTCCGCCGTGGAGGACGGCTTTCGCGGCCGGGTCTTCTCCCTGTACGACGTCCTGTTCAACGTGGCCTTCGTCGGCGCCGCGGCTGTGGCCGCCCTGATGCTGCCCCCGGACGGCCGATCGGTTCCGCTGGTCGTAACAGTCGCCGTTATCTACGGGGCGGTAGCTGTGTTTATGGCCCGGTTTGAACGCCGGTAAGTGTCACATCAATGCCACATTGCCTGATCCGGCGGCCGGATTGTCAGTGCGGACCGGTAGCTTACGTGCGTCTTATCAACGCATCTTTCGCGCCACGCACCTATGTTCTAGGGGGACCCCAAGTGACCACTCCGCCGCCTCAGGGCAACCCGTTCGCCCAGGGCCAGCAGCAGCCCACCGGCCAGCCCCAGGGCCAGTACCCGGCCCAGGGAGGCTTCCCGCAGCAGGCAGGTCAGCCGGGGTTCCCCCAGCCGGGCACTCCCGTTCCGCCGCCGCAGCAGGGTCGCAAGCTCAGCTTCAAAACAATCAAGAACATCGTCATCGTCCTGATCGTCGCCGGCGTGGCTGTCGGAGCCTACGTCAGCAGCCGGGACGACGCCGACACCGCCGCGGTCGGCGACTGCATGCACCGGGGCAGCACGGACGACAACAATCCCGACCTCGAGGTCGTCGACTGCGGTGACGCGAAGGCCCAGTTCAAGGTCCTCGCCAAGGTCGAGGGTAGCTTCACCGGTCTCACCGCCCAGACGAAGTGCGAGGCGGAGGCCAAGGACTTCCAGTACTCCTACACGGAGACCGCGGGCAGCAAGAGCTTCCTCCTCTGCCTGAAGGACAAGTAGGACAGACACCAAGGGTGGTGTTTCACGTGAAACACCACCCTTGTCACGTCAGCGGGGTCATGTTTCACGTGAAACATGACCCCGTTTCACGGTCTCACCCGGACTGCTTCGCCCACCATTCCTTGAGTGCCGCCACCGCCGCGTCATGCTCCATCGGACCGTTCTCCAGCCTGAGCTCCAGCATGTGCTTGTACGCCTCACCGACCGCCGGACCCGGCTTGACGCCGAGGATCTCCATGATCTGGTTGCCGTCGAGGTCCGGACGGATGGCGTCCAGCTCCTCCTGCTCCTGCAGCTGAGCGATCCGCTCCTCCAGACCGTCGTAGGCACGGGAGAGCGCGGCGGCCTTGCGCCGGTTGCGCGTGGTGCAGTCCGAGCGGGTCAGCTTGTGGAGCCGCCCAAGGAGAGGTCCGGCGTCGCGGACATAGCGACGGACGGCGGAGTCCGTCCATTCTCCCGTGCCGTAGCCGTGAAAACGCAGATGCAGCTCGACGAGACGCGATACGTCCTTCACCAGCTCATTGGAGTACTTCAGCCCCGTCAGACGCTTCTTCGTCATCTTCGCCCCGACCACTTCGTGATGGTGGAACGAGACACGGCCGTCCTTCTCGAACCGGCGCGTGCGGGGCTTGCCGATGTCATGCAGCAGGGCCGCCAGCCGAAGGGTCAGGTCGGGGCCCTCTTCCTCCAGGGCCATCGCCTGCTCCAGAACGATCAACGTGTGCTCGTAGACATCCTTGTGCCGGTGGTGTTCGTCCCTCTCCAGGTGGAGCGCCGGCAGCTCGGGCAGCACGCGATCCGCGATCCCGGTGTCCACGAGCAGGGACAGGCCCTTACGGGGGTGCGAGGACACGATCAGCTTGTTGAGTTCGTCCCGCACGCGCTCGGCGGACACGATCTCGATCCGGTCGGCCATGTCCTTCATCGCCGTGACCACATCGGGTGCCACCTCGAAGTCGAGCTGGGCGGCGAAACGGGCCGCCCGCATCATCCGCAGCGGATCGTCCGAGAAGGACTCCTCCGGCGTGCCCGGGGTACGCAGCACCCGTGCCGCAAGGTCGCCGAGACCCCCGTGCGGATCGATGAACCGCTTCTCCGGCAACGCGACGGCCATCGCGTTCACGGTGAAATCACGACGGACGAGATCCTCCTCGATGGAGTCGCCGTACGACACCTCCGGCTTGCGTGAGGTGCGGTCATACGCCTCCGACCGATAGGTGGTCACCTCGATCTGGAAGCTCCGGTCGACGCCTTCGACGCGGGCGTCCTTCTGCACGCCGACCGTGCCGAAGGCGATTCCCACCTCCCAGACGGCGTCAGCCCAGGGACGCACGATCTTCAGTACGTCCTGTGGACGGGCGTCCGTAGTGAAGTCCAGATCGTTTCCCAGGCGGCCGAGCAGCGCGTCCCGCACCGAACCGCCGACCAGGGCGAGTGAGAACCCGGCCTCCCGGAAGCGGCGGGCGAGGTCGTCGGCGACAGGGGCGACCCGCAGCAGTTCACTCACGGCGCGGTCCTGCGCCTGGCTCAGGGCACTGGTCTCTTCATTGGCATTCGGCACAACAGAAGAGGGTACGTGGCCCGAACGACGGAAAGCTCCTCCATTTGGTGTGCGCGGACACCCCCGCCGATACACGGACAAGGGCCGCGTCCGCCTCACGTGCGCACCGGTCCGTGGCACTTCCTCTCAGCGCACCTCGTTACCATGCGTGGACGCACATTTCCGACGACCACTGACGACGACGAGGGACGGGCGAGCGCGTGGCCGAGGCGGCAGACTTCCAGGGGACACGTCCCTCACCTGCCCGCCGCTGGCTGCGGCGCACCGGAACGCTGCTCGCCGGAGCGCCCCTGCTGGCGGGACTTCTCCAGTTGCCGGCCGCGTCACCCGCGGACGCCGTCGCACCGGCCGCGGCACAGGCCCCCACCGAAGCGGGGTCGGTCTCCGTGTCGGTCGACTCCCTCACTCCCGGTGCGCCCGCCGAGGGCGACACCGTGACCGTGACCGGGACGGTGACCAACAAGGGCAAGCAGACCGTCACCGACGCCCACGTCGGCCTACGGGTGGGGCCACTGCTGGACACGCGCTCGGGCATCGACACCGCCGCGAAGAACAGCGACGACCTCCAGAGTGCCGTCGGCTCGGAGATCGACGACAAGTACGCACAGGATCTTCCCCCGCTCACTCCGGGTGTCTCGCGGCCCTTCACCCTCTCGGTACCGGCGGACGAGCTGGACCTCGGACGGGACGGCGTCTACCAGCTGGCGGTCTCCCTCTCCGGAGAGACCGCCAAGCAGCCCTGGAAGCAGACCCTCGGCGTCCAGCGGACGTTTCTGCCCTGGAAGCCCGAGAGATCCGGCACCAAGACGAAGACGACGTTCATGTGGCCACTGATCTCCACGGTGCACATGACGGCGCAGACGGGTTCGGACGAACAGCAGACGCCGGTGTTCCACGACGACGAGCTCGCCAAGGAGATCTCCCCGGGCGGCCGACTGGACCGGATGGTGGCGCTGGGCAAGAACCTCGGCGTCACCTGGGTGATCGATCCGGACCTGCTGGCTTCCGTGGGGGCGATGGCCGAGCGGTACGAGATTCCCGGCGAGGGTGACGACACCATCGTCGGTACCCACCAGTCGGTCGCCAAGCGATGGCTCACCGAGGTGCAGCAGGCGGTGGCGGACAAGGAGGTCGTCGCGCTCCCGTTCGGCGATCCCGACCTGGCTTCCCTCGCTCACAACGGGACGTCGGTCACCGGATCGCTGAGCCATCTCAAGGAGGCCACCGATGTCGCCTCCGACACCGTGGAGTCGATCCTCCACGTGACGCCCACCACGGACTTCGCCTGGCCCGTCAACGGCGCCATCGACCCCTCCGTCGTCCGGGTCGCCACATCCGCCGGGGCCGACAAGGTGATCGCTCGCAGCGACACCTTCGAGGAGACCGGCCTGACGTACACGACCTCCGCGCCCCGCCCCATCGGCGGCGGCACCACGGCCGTCGTCGCGGACGCACGACTGTCCACGTCGTTCCAGGGCGACATGACCAAGGCCTCGACATCGACGCTCGCGGTGCAACGGTTCCTGGCCCAGAGCCTGACCCTCGGCCTCCAGACGGACCGGCAGCGCAGCGTCGTCGTCGCACCGCAGCGCACACCGTCCGCGAGTCAGGCCCGGGCGATGGCCGAGGCCATCGAGATCCTCCAAGACGCCACCTGGTCCGAGCCCCAGGCCCTCACAGCCGCCGCCGGGGCGGAACCGGACCCCGCCGCCGCCACCGAGGTCCCCCGGGCCTCGTCGTACCCGTCCTCCCTGCGCAAGCAGGAGCTCCCGAAGTCGACGTTCGAGCAGATCGCCAGGACCCAGGCCAAGCTCAACAGGTTCAAGGTGATCCTCTCCGCCCAGTCCCGCGTGGTGACCCCGTTCGGACGCGCCCTGAACCGGGGCATGTCCGTGTCCTGGCGGGGCCGGCAGTCCGAGGCCGCGATCTACCGGAGCGGCGTCGAGTCCTATCTGGACGGGCTGATCAGCCAGGTGAGGCTGATCGAGAAGTCGGAGACCAAACTCTCCGGCCGCAGTGCCACGATCCCCGTGACGGTCCAGAACAATCTGGTGCAGGGCGTCGAGCATCTGGTACTCCGGCTCACCTCGACCAACCCCACCCGTCTGGAGATCGGCGGGGCCGCCTACGAGGAGCAGCCCGTCACCGTCTCCGGCGGGCACAGCCAGTCGGTGAAGTTCACCACGTCCGCCAATGCCAACGGCAGGGCGACGGTGATCGCCCAGTTGTACACGCAGGACGGCGACAAGTACGGCTCCCCCGTCACGTTCGACGTGAAGGTCACCGAGATCACCGCCACGGTGATGCTGGTCATCGGAGGTGGTGTACTGCTACTCGTCCTCGCCGGCTTCAGGATGTACACCCAGCGCAAGCGCGCCGCGGCCCGCGAGGCCGAGGAGCAGGAACGCCAGACGGATGAGAACGCCGACGACCCGCAGAACCCCGGAGCCTCCCGGACACGTCTCTCCCAGGAGCCCGCGACGGGCTCGCGGGAGGACGACCCCGAGCAGCCGAGTGACCCGGCACCGGACACCGCACCGGAGAACGCCGACCCGTCCGGCACGGGTGAGAGAGTGGACCGTTGAGGATGTCGTGGCCGGTCGGCCCGGGACGATGAGGTGGGGTAACCATGAACGCGCCGTACGACGGTGACCGCGGCCATGCCGCGGGCAACTCGGGCCATCCCGAGTCGGACCCCCCCGAGGGTCCGCCGCCCGGGCACGACCAGGTACCGCAGCCAGCCGCGGACCCGTACCTCCAGGACGCCTACGCCCAGGATCCCTACCAGGCGCGGGACATCGCCGCCCAGGACCCGGTCGCGGAAGCGCTCTACGACCGTGCCGCGCACCCGCCGCCCCCTCCGGGCGCCTACCCACCTCAGCAGCCGCTGTACGGGCAGCCACCGCAGTCCCCGTACACTCCCGATCCCCGGGTGTGGGCCCGGCCCCCGGCACCGGAGCCGGACGGCCCGACGCAGTACCTGCCCTACGGCGACGACCCGCACACGACCCAGTTCGTGGGCGTGGACGACCTGGTCGGCCAGGCCAGGGACCAGCGCCACGAACCGGACGCCTTCGCTCATCTCTTCCGTGATCAGCAGCAGGGCGGTGCCTTTCCGGACCAGCAGCAGGGCGGTGGCCATCCCCGGCACGGCGATGGACCCACCGGGCCCCCGCCGGTGAACGGCGCGCAGCACTACGCGTCCGCGCCTGTGCCGGGCCCCTCGACCCCGGCACCCGGCCACTACGCCGGTGCCACTCCGCCTCCCGCCGCCGAGGCACCGGTCCCGGAACCCGTTTCCGCCCCCGCACCGAAGAAAGGCGGCCGGGCCGGGGGACTGCTGAAGTCGAGCGCCGTGATGGCGGCGGGCACGATGGTGTCACGCCTCACGGGCTTCATCCGGTCCGCGATGATCGTCTCGGCGCTCGGTCTCGCTCTCCTGGGTGACTCCTTCCAGATCGCGTACCAGCTGCCGACCATGATCTACATCCTGACCGTCGGCGGTGGCCTCAACTCCGTCTTCGTACCGCAGCTGGTCCGGGCGATGAAGGACGACGAGGACGGCGGCGAGGCGTATGCCAACCGCCTGCTGACGCTGGTGATGGTGGCCCTGGCCGCGCTCACCGCCCTGGCCTGGCTGGCCGCCCCTCTGCTGGTGCGCGCGCTGTCGAACCCCGTCGCGAGCGACCCCGCGGCCAACGAGGTGGCCGTCACCTTCACCCGCTTCTTCCTGCCCTCGATCTTCTTCATGGGCGTCCACGTGGTGATGGGTCAGATCCTCAACGCGCGCGGCCGGTTCGGCGCGATGATGTGGACCCCCGTTCTCAACAACATCGTCATCATCGTCACCCTGGGCACCTTCATCTGGGTCTACGGCACCGCCGGGGACTCCCAGATGAAGGTCACCAACATCCCGCCGGAAGGTGTGCGGCTGCTCGGCGTCGGCGTGCTGCTCGGACTCGTCGTCCAGGCACTGGCGATGATCCCGTACCTGCGCGAGACCGGCTTCCGGATCCGCCCGCGGTTCGACTGGAAGGGACATGGTCTCGGCAAGGCGGCGATGCTCGCCAAGTGGACCATCCTGTTCGTCCTCGCCAACCAGGCGGGCGCGCTGGTCGTCACCCAGCTGGCCACGGCATCCTTTGTCGAGACGAAGATCGCCGGCACGGGTATCACTTCCTACGCCAACGCCCAGCTGATCTGGGGCCTGCCCCAGGCCATCATCACCGTCTCCCTGATGGCCGCGCTCCTGCCCCGTATCTCGCGCTCGGCGGCCGACGACGACGCTGGTGCCGTCCGCGACGACATCTCCCAGGGCCTACGCACGACGGCCGTCGCGATCGTGCCGATCGCCTTCGGCTTCGTGGCACTCGGCATCCCGATGTGCACGCTGATGTTCGGCTCCTCAGGTACCGGCGCGGCCACCAACATGGGCTACATGCTGATGGCCTTCGGCCTCGGCCTGATCCCCTACTCCGTGCAGTACGTCGTCCTGCGGGCCTTCTACGCGTACGAGGACACCCGAACCCCCTTCTACAACACGGTCATCGTGGCCGCGGGCAACGCGATCGCGTCGGCGGTCTGCTTCCTCGTACTCCCTGCCCGCTGGGCCGTGGTCGGCATGGCCGCCTCCTACGGTCTGGCGTACGTAATCGGTGTCGGCGTCGCCTGGCGCCGGCTGCGCGACCGGCTGGGCGGGGACCTGGACGGCGCCCGGGTGCTGCGGACCTACGCCCGGCTGTGCATCGCCTCCGTTCCCGCCGCACTGGTCAGCGGAGCGGCCTGCTACGGCATCAGCCAGGCGCTGGGCCAGGGGGTCGTGGGCTCGTTCGCCGCGCTGCTGGGCGGTGGGGCGGTTCTGCTCGGGACCTTCTACGTGGCGGCCCGGCGGATGCGGATCGAAGAAGTCAACTCGCTGGTCGGTATGGTGCGCGGACGCCTGGGACGCTGAGGCAGGGGGTAGGCGCACAACCATCACCCGCCCCCGTGTGTCGTGCATAGCGGCGGACTGTGGGCACAATTGGTCTCGGCGCCGGCCGGCGCGCGACGGACGTCGGCCTATGGCGCTATGGATGGGGAGGCAGGGAACGACGGTGGCGGAACGGAGCACAGCTGCCGTCGACGTGGCAGACAACAGCGGCGAGCAGCCGCTGACCGCACAGGCGGACCAGTCCACGGCCGACGGGGTGGCCAAGAACCGGGAGCGGGACACGGACAGCGACGAGGCACAGGAGAACGCCGGGGCCGACGGTTCCGGGAAGATCTCGCCGCCCGAACTGCACAGCGGCCACAAACTCGCCAGACGCTACCGCCTCGAGGAGTGCGTCACCCGACTGGACGGATTCAGCAGTTGGCGTGCCGTGGACGAGAAGCTCCGCCGCGCCGTGGGCGTGCACATCCTGCCCGCCGATCACTCACGTGCCCGGTCCGTGCTGGCCGCGGCCCGGTCCTCCGCCCTGCTGGGCGACCCCCGTTTCGTTCAGGTACTGGATGCCGTCGAGGAGAACGACGTCGTCTACGTCGTGCACGAGTGGCTTCCCGATGCCACCGAGCTGACCGCGCTCCTGGCGGCGGGACCGCTGGAGGTGTACGACGCCTACCAGATGGTCAGTCAGGTCTCGGCCGCCATGGCCGCGGCACACCGCGAGGGCCTCGCCCATCTGCGTCTGAACCCCAATGCCGTCCTGCGCACCTCGACCGGCCAGTGGCGCATCCGCGGTCTCGCCGTCAACGCGGCGCTGCGCGGTGCCAGCTCCGACACCCCGCAGCGGACCGACACCGAGTCCATCGGTGCCCTGCTCTACGCGGCGCTCACCCAGCGCTGGCCCTACGAGAGCGACGCCTACGGCATGTCCGGCCTGCCGAAGGACATCGGGCTGATCCCGCCCGACCAGGTACGGGCCGGTGTCCACCGTGGCCTGTCCGAGCTGGCGATGCGCGCGCTCGCCAACGACGGCGCGACCGCCTCGCGCCACGAGTCGCCATGCACCACCCCGGAGGAGTTGGTGAAGGCGATCGGCGAGATGCCCCGGATCCGTCCGCCGGAGCCCGCGTTCACCACCCCGCCCGACTACCAGCGCACCACGTACCAGCAGGGCACCTACGGCCGTCCCGCGCCGCACCCCGGTGTCACCCAGCAGGCACCGGTCCCGCCTCCCCCGCTCCAGAGCCGCACGGGCAAGGCCCTGAAGTGGGCCGTCTCGGCGCTGCTGATCGCGGCACTGGGCCTGGGCAGTTGGCAGTTGGCGGATGCCCTCATGGAACAGGGCGGCAAGGCGGACGAGACCAATAAGACCCAGACGACGGACGGCGACGACAAGAGTCCCAAGAGGCCGGTCAGCAAGCCGATAGGGATTCAGGACGCACAGGACTTCGACCCGTTCGGCAGCGACGGCTCCGAGAAGCCGGGTGACGTGGGCAAGGTGTACGACAACGCGCCCGACACGTACTGGCAGACGGACTACTACCTGAGCTCGGACTTCGGCCGGCTGAAGTCGGGCGTCGGAGTGATCCTCGACCTCGGCAAGGTCCAGCAGGTGGGGAAGGTCACCGTCACCTTCGTCGGAGACACGTCGGTCGAGTTGCGCGCCGCTTCCGGCGACACGCAGCCCACCTCCTTCGACGGTTTCTCCAAGCTCGCCGAGGGGTCCGGTTCCACGGTGACACTCAAGCCTCAGAAGTCGGTCGAGTCCCGGTACCTTCTGGTATGGCTGACAGAACTGCCGCAGACCAGTGACGGCAACTTCCGTGGCCGTGTCGTGGACGTCAAGGTGAGCAGCTAAGCCTTCTGCGACAAGGGGAGGAGGGCCAATGGCGGACGGCGCCGATGAAGGGACGAGTGACCGGGAACTCCTCACTCGTCACGTGGACGGCGACGCGGACGCCTTCGGTGAGCTCGTACGGCGGCACCGGAACCGGCTCTGGGCCGTGGCTCTGCGGACACTGGGCGATCGTGAGGAAGCCGCTGACGCCGTCCAGGACGCCCTGGTCTCCGCCTACCGGGCCGCCCACACCTTCCGCGGCCAGTCCGCCGTCACGACGTGGCTGCACCGGATCACGGTGAACGCCTGCCTGGACCGTGCCCGCAAGGCGGCCTCCCGGAAGACCGCACCGGTCGACGACACGGAGCGCCTGGAGCAGTTGCTGGAGCCACACGAGTCCGCCTCGGCGCCCGCGGAGCGGAATGATCTGCATCGCCAGGTCATCGACGCGATGGGTACGCTTCCGCCCGATCAGCGGGCCGCACTGGTCCTCGTGGACATGCAGGGCTATCCGGTCGCCGAAGCCGCCCGGATCCTCGATGTGCCCACCGGCACGGTGAAGAGCCGGTGTGCTCGTGGCAGAGCCAGACTCCTGCCCCTGCTCACGCACCTGCGGCCGGACGGCAGCGGTGAGGACGCGAGGGGCGCGGCACGGAACCGGACCCAGGTGACGTCCGTCCCACCCGCAGCGGGTCACCGACAGCCGGACCCGTCGGACACTGGAACGATTGACCCGGCTGCATCGAAGGGCGGAGGTGGGCGAGCGTGACGTCGGCGAAGGACATGGCGGAACACCCGGACGTCGCGGAGATCTCCGACCTCACCGAAGGGCTCCTCCCTTCGGCCCGAAGCGCTGACGTACGCCGGCATCTGGATGCGTGCGCCCTCTGCGCGGACGTCCAGGCCTCACTCGAGCAGATCCGGGATCTCCTGGGCACGGTACCGGGTCCTGCCCCTATGCCCGCCGAGGTCGCGGGACGTATCGACGCGGCGCTCGCCGCGGAAGCCCTGCTGCACGCCACGGCACCCGGGGCTGCCGAGGAAAATCTCGTCACCGCGTCTTCATCGCCAGGCGACGACCAACCGCATGTTTCACGTGAAACATCGGTGCCTGCTGACCGACCGGCCGGGCACTCCCATCCCTCCACGACAGGGCCGGGGCGTAAGGGGCGCTTGCGGGCTGGGCGCCGACGGGTCGCCGTCCTGGGGACCGTCTTCGCCGTAGCCGCCCTGGGTCTCGGTTCTGCAGTGCTGTCGTCCCTGAACAACGACACAGGGTCCGAAACGGGGGACCGGGCGACCGCGGCGGACACCTTCTCCGAAGACGAACTGGAGAAGCAGGTCACCGATCTCCTGGCGCGGAGCCAAGGGCAGGGCCATCGGAAGGGCTCCGGATCTCCGCAGACCTTCGGACTGGAATCGGAGTCCGGCGGCGCCGCGAAACTGAAGGTTCTCAAACAGCCCATGGTCCCGGAGTGCATCCGCGAAGGCATCGGGCGCAACGACCCCGCTCTCGCCACCGAGCAGGGCATATACAAAGGGAAGCAAGCACTGCTCGTCGTGCTTCCCGATACATCGGACGAGACCCGTGTCACCGCTTACGTCGTCGAAACGACGTGTGTAGGGAGTCAGCCCTCGGCCACAGCGGCAGAGATACTGCTGAAGCATTCCTACACACGCTGACGATCCGCGCTTGGTATCCGCCCGCGTGGGATCCCCCTCCAGTGCATGCCTTCTCTGCCATCACGGGCTCAGCGCGTGTGCGTGGACACAGCGGGAATGCGCGCCCCTTAGGATCCGTTGGGTGGGATGAGAGTCCCGAGAGAAGCTTCCCCGGTCGAACGAAGCAGACCAGAGACGAGGAATCCAGCCGTGAGCGACGTCCGTAACGTGATCATCATCGGCTCAGGGCCCGCCGGCTACACGGCGGCGCTCTACACCGCCCGTGCGTCGCTGAAGCCCTTGGTGTTCGAGGGCGCCGTCACCGCCGGCGGTGCGCTGATGAACACCACCGATGTCGAGAACTTCCCCGGTTTCCGGGACGGCATCATGGGCCCCGAGCTGATGGACAACATGCGCGCCCAGGCGGAGCGCTTCGGTGCCGAGCTCGTCCCGGACGACGTGGTCTCCGTCGATCTGACAGGGGAGATCAAGAAGGTGACGGACACGGCCGGCACCGTCCACCAGGCGAAGGCCGTCATCGTCACCACCGGCTCGCAGCACCGCAAGCTGGGCCTGCCGAACGAGGACGCCCTCTCCGGCCGGGGAGTCTCGTGGTGCGCCACCTGTGACGGCTTCTTCTTCAAGGACCAGGACATCGCCGTGATCGGTGGTGGCGACACCGCGATGGAGGAGGCCACCTTCCTCTCCCGCTTCGCCAAGTCCGTGACGATCGTCCACCGTCGTGACACGCTCCGTGCCTCCAAGGCGATGCAGGAGCGTGCCTTCGCCGACCCGAAGATCTCGTTCATCTGGGACAGCGAGGTCGCCGAGGTCCAGGGTGACCAGAAGCTCTCGGGTCTGAAGCTGCGCAACGTGAAGACGGGCGAGCTCTCCGACCTGGCGGTGACCGGGCTGTTCATCGCGATCGGTCACGACCCGCGCACCGAGCTCTTCAAGGGCCAGCTGGAGCTGGACGAGGAGGGCTACCTGAAGGTCGACGCACCCTCGACCCGCACCAACATCACCGGTGTCTTCGCGGCCGGTGACGTGGTCGACCACACCTACCGTCAGGCGATCACCGCGGCCGGTACGGGCTGCTCCGCGGCCCTTGACTCCGAGCGCTTCCTCGCGGCACTCGCGGACGGGGAGAAGCCCGAGCCCGAGAAGACCGCTGTCTGACTCTCACCCGCCCCGTGCATCAACCAGTTAAGGAGCCCGCAGTGGCAGGCACCCTGAAGAACGTGACCGACGATTCCTTCGAGCAGGATGTCCTCAAGAGCGACAAGCCTGTTCTGGTGGACTTCTGGGCCGCCTGGTGCGGCCCCTGCCGTCAGATCGCTCCGTCCCTCGAGGCGATCGCCTCCGAGTACGGGGACAAGATCGAGGTCGTCAAGCTGAACATCGACGAGAACCCGGGTACGGCCGCCAAGTACGGCGTCATGTCCATTCCGACCCTGAACGTCTACCAGGGCGGCGAGGTCGCCAGGACCATCGTCGGTGCGAAGCCGAAGGCCGCGATCGTTCGCGACCTCGAGGACTTCATCGCCGACTAAGGGCAGACCGCCTCTCCGGCGGTGCGTGTTTCACGTGAAACACGAATGGGCCGGCCCTCAGGGCCGGCCCATTCGCATGAAGTCCATGAAGGGACAGCACAGGTCGCCCGTCAGAGCGGCCGTAGGGCCGGCTCCTTCTGCACGGCTCCGAGCAGTCGGTCCAACGCCATTTCCACGTCTTCCTTCCAGGAGAGCGCCGTCCTCAACTCCAGCCTCAGCCGGGGGTACGTGGGGTGTGGCCGGACGGTCTTGAAGCCCACAGCCAGCAGATGGTCTGCGGGCAGGACGCAGGCAGGTTCCTTCCAGCGGGCGTCACCGAAGGCCTCGATCGCCTTGAAGCCTCGGCGGAGCAGGTCCTTGGCCACCGTCTGCACCATCACCCGGCCCAGTCCCTGCCCCTGATGGCTGGGCAGGATGAACGCGGTGATCAGCTGCACGGCGTCAGGCGCCACCGGGCTTGTGGGAAAAGCCGTGGACCGAGCCACATAGGCGGGCGGAGCGTAGAGGACGAAACCCACAGGGGCATCGTCAACGTAGACGACTCGGCCACAGGATCCCCAGTCCAGGAGGACCGCAGAGAGCCACGACTCCTTCTCGAGCACGGACGTTCCGGCCTTTACCGCCGCCTCGCCGCTGACGGGATCCCGCTCCCAGAAGACGCACGAACGGCAACGCTGGGGGAGATCCTGAAGGTTGTCCAGCGTGAGCGGTACGAGCCGACGGCCCATAAAGGCTGTTCCTCGCTTCCTTCGCGCGCTGCCTCACAGGCGGCTGTCAGAGCACTCCGTTCCCTGAGCAGGCTCCCGATGAAGCCGCTGACGGCGCCCACCCCCAGCCCCGCGCTCACCAGCCGGTACGGCTCATCATTCGCATGGCTCCTGCCTTGCTCTGAGAGGTACTGCCGGGTGGATGCGCCCTGTCCCCACGCATCGTATCCATGAAGAGATTCCATCGATACCGGCGAAAAGCAAAGGGTGGACCGTGTCCCCGGTAGCACACCGGACACGGTCCACCCTGCGCGACTGATCGGCTCGGCCGGCACAGCCGACGGCTCAGGACTCGGTCTCCGCGGAGTCGTCCTCCACCAGACTCCTCTGCAGTACGGGACCTTCCCCCGGGGCAAGGGTGCCGAGGATGCGCTCCAGGTCTTCCATGGAGGCGAACTCGACGGTGATCTTGCCCTTCTTCTGCCCCAGGTCGACCTTCACCCGGGTCTCGAACCGATCCGAGAGGCGCGTCGCCAAGCCCGTCAGGGCCGGCGACACGAGAGCCCCGGCACGCGGCCCTCTGGAACGCTGGGCCTTCTGCGGCCGCGACCCCATCAGGGTCACGATCTCCTCGACGGCCCGCACCGAGAGGCCCTCGGCCACGATCCGGTGGGCCAGCCGGTCCTGCTCCTCGGAGTCCTCGACGGACAGCAGTGCGCGTGCGTGTCCGGCGGACAGCACACCGGCGGCAACCCGGCGCTGAACCGTGGGCGAGAGCTTCAGCAGACGCAGTGTGTTGGACACCTGGGGGCGGGACCGGCCGATGCGGTCCGCCAGCTGGTCGTGCGTGCAGTTGAAGTCCTTCAGCAACTGGTCATAGGCGGCAGCCTCTTCCAGCGGATTCAGCTGAGCACGGTGCAGGTTCTCCAACAGCGCGTCCAGGAGAAGCTTCTCGTCGTCCGTGGCCCGCACGATCGCCGGGATGGCCTCGAGACCCGCCTCGTGGCACGCCCGCCACCGGCGTTCGCCCATGATGAGCTCATACCGCCCAGGCTCGACCTGGCGTACCACGACCGGCTGGAGGAGGCCGACCTCCTTGATGGAGGTGATCAGCTCGGACAGTGCGTCTTCGTCGAAGACCTCACGCGGCTGCCGAGGGTTCGGCGTGATGGCGTCGAGAGGGATCTCAGCGAAGTAGGCGCCCATGGGCGGCGCGGGCACGACCGCAGAGCCCGCCTCCGAGTGCTCCTCCGTTTCACGTGGAACAGGCGGCAGCGTGGCCACCTTCGCCGCCGCGACCCCACGCTCGTTCGACAGCACCGGAACCGATCCGGGCGACGTGGAGGCGGCACCTCCCACCGCGGCCGGCGGAACCGTCTTCTCTGCGGGGCCAGGGATCAATGCACCGAGACCCCGGCCCAGCCCCCTCCGTCGATCACTCACTGAACGCCCTCCACCATGCTCGGATCATTCTGCTGTGCGCCGATGTGCGCCTGCGATGCGTCGTAGCTGACCCCGACACCTCTCAGCGCAATCTCCCGTGCCGCCTCGAAGTAGGAGAGGGCACCACTCGATCCAGGATCGTAGGTCAGTACCGTCTGGCCATAGCTCGGCGCCTCCGAGATCCGGACGGAGCGAGGGATACTCGTCCGCAGGACCTCGTCTCCGAAGTGGGTGCGCACCTCGTCCGCGACCTGCGACGCGAGTCGCGTACGGCCGTCATACATGGTGAGCAGGATCGTCGATACATGCAGGGCGGGATTAAGGTGTCCCCGTACCAGGTCGACATTGCGGAGCAACTGGCCCAGCCCTTCCAGTGCGTAGTACTCGCACTGGATCGGGATCAAAACCTCCTGGCCGGCCACCAGGGCGTTGACCGTGAGCAGGCCGAGGGAGGGCGGACAGTCGATGAGGATGTAGTCCAGCGGCTGCTCGTAGGCCTGGATGGCCCGCTGCAGCCGACTCTCACGCGCCA
Organism: Streptomyces sp. NPDC086080; assembly: GCF_044540255.1. Lineage (NCBI taxonomy): Bacteria > Bacillati > Actinomycetota > Actinomycetes > Kitasatosporales > Streptomycetaceae > Streptomyces > Streptomyces sp. NPDC086080. Next base: position 153,373 of record NZ_JBITRU010000007.1, on the reverse strand, counting down.
CCAAGGACACCAGCTCGATCTCCGCACCGGCGAGATCGATGGTGGCCGGAGCGCAGAACAGCCCTTCGACATCGGGGACCGGTTGGACAACCTCCGCAAGCGGTTTGCTCTCCACCAGCACGTCGTAGATGGAGGGCACTTCGGCGTGGTGGTCGATACCCAGGGCCGTGGACGCATTGCCCTGAGGGTCGAGATCGATCACCAGCACACGCGCACCGTGCAGAGCCAGCGACGCCGCAAGGTTGACCGTGGTCGTCGTCTTGCCGACGCCCCCCTTCTGGTTGGCGACCACGATGACGCGTGTCTGCTCAGGCCGTGGCAGGCCCTCACCGGCACGCCCCAGAGCCTCCACTGCCAGTTGGGCAGCACGACCGATGGGAGTGTCGTCCATCGGAGGCGGTGTTTCACGTGAAACATCCGCCCCCATCGATTCGGTACGGGGACCGGGGACCGGATCGGTCATCGGTCCCGCGATGTTGGCGTCGGACCGCAAGGATTCACTCTCCTCGACTTCAGGCTCGCAATGAACAGAGCCTCCCATGCCTTCGGGGTCGTGAACCAGTGAGGCTTGACGTTCTGTGGAGAAATCCACCTCTGTGGACAACTCCACACCCCGCGAAGGGGGTGGCGTTTCGTCGGAAACAGGCCCCTGTCCGAGCGAACCGAGGGGCTTCCGTTCACGGGGTTCGGCCGCGGCGCGGCCCCGACTGATGATGCCGTGCAGCAGTGAGCGACGTTTCACGTGAAACACGATGCACAGCAGCCGGGCCCGCGATGCCGCGACACTCCGGCATGCATGGGTTTGGGAGCTTGTGTGGAGTACGCCCCATCCTCAGAACGGGCCATGCGCCCCTCGAACCCTCCACCGCGGGAGGGCGTCAGCGTTCGCTATCCGCGTCGGCGACGAACCCGGCCCGTGCGGGCCGCCTTCGCCCGCTTGGCCGCGAACCGAACCCCTCCAGGGCTCTCCCCGACCTCGACCTTCACCACGGTGGACATCGGATCCACGACACCCTCACCCACATGCACGATCGACGTCGCCACGGCTCCCAGCTTGCTCAATGCCGTGGCGGCACTCTTCAGCTCCTCCTCGGCGGTGTCGCCCTTGAGTGCGAGCATCTCCCCGTACGGCCGCAGCAGTGGGATACCCCATGCGGCAAGACGGTCGAGCGGGGCCACGGCGCGGGCAGTCACCACGTGCACCGGCGGCAGCTTCCCCATGACCTCTTCCGCCCGGCCGCGCACGACCGTGACATGGTCAAGACCCAGCAGCTCCACGACCTCAGTGAGGAAGTTGGTACGCCGAAGCAACGGCTCCAACAAAGTGATCTTGAGGTCTTCCCGGACCAGAGCCAGGGGAATGCCCGGCAGGCCGGCTCCCGAGCCGACATCGCACACGGTCACCCCCTCGGGAACGACTTCCGCGAGTACCGCGCAGTTCAGCAGATGCCTCTCCCACAGGCGGGGCACCTCCCGCGGACCGATCAGGCCTCGCTGCACGCCCGCCTCGGCGAGCAACTCGGCGTACCGGACCACATCCGCGAAGCGATCACCGAACACCTCACGTGCCTGCTCAGGCGCAGGGGGAAGCTCCGCTGCCTCCGTCACTGGGGAACCGTCCTTCCGTACGGTGCCGACACGGTACGCCGGCACCAGAACCAGCACTAACAGGCTGACAAAATTCGGCCCCGTCTGCGCAACAGACGGGGCCGGTGGAACGTGAAGCCGATCAGGCGGGAAGCACGACGACGAAGCGCTGCGGCTCCTCGCCCTCGGACTCGCTGCGCAGGCCGGCCGCCTTGACCGCGTCATGCACGACCTTGCGCTCGAACGGCGTCATCGGGTCGAGCCTCACGGGGCTGCCGCTGCTCCTGGCCTCGGCGGCCGCCTTCGCACCGATCTCGGACAGCTCGGCGCGCTTCCTGGCCCGGAAGCCGTCGATGTCGAGCATGAGGCGGCTGCGATCCCCGGTCTCCCGGTGCACGGCCAGACGCGTGAGCTCCTGGAGCGCCTCCAGCACCTCCCCGTCGCGGCCCACCAGCTTCTGCAGATCACGGCCGCCCGAGTCGCTGATGATCGAGACAGAGGCGCGGTCGGCCTCGACGTCCATGTCGATGTCGCCGTCAAGGTCGGCGATGTCGAGCAGACCCTCCAGGTAGTCCGCCGCGATCTCGCCCTCCTGCTCCAGGCGGGTCAGGGTGTCTGCGCCCTCGGCAGCGGCGGAGGTGGTGCCTTCCGTCACGGGATGGACTCCTTCTTACTTCTTGGACGGGGACTTGGGCCGCTGCGGGCCCTTGCGCTGTCCGGACTGGGCCTTGCTGCGGGTACTGCCGGCAGGCTTGGCATTGCCCTTCTTGGCAGCGGAGGCGGGCTTGGTGTCCTCGGGCCCGCCGGACTTGGTCAGCGAGGTGGTGGACTCCTCCGCCGCCTTGGCCGGACCGGACTGGCGCTGGGACTTGCTCTGCCGCTTGGGCTGCTGCCGCTTGGGGGCGGCTCCCGTGGCCGTACCGTCTTCCGCCTGGGCCACGGCGGTGCTTTCGCTCTTGATCACCATGCCGTCGGGCTGAGCCGCGAGACCTGCCTTGTTCAGACCGTTGATGAACTTACGCTCGTACTCGTTGCGGTCTCGGCCCTTGGCGACGATGGCCTTGACGATGGCACGTTCACGGCGATTGCGGGTCCTGCTGTGCCGGGTGACGTGCTTGGAAAGGCGCTCCAGGTATGCGGCCTGGGCCTTGGAACCCGGCGTGGGGTTGTTGTGGATCACGTACATCTGCTGGCCCATGGTCCACACGTTGGTGGTCAGCCAGTAGACGAGGACACCGACCGGGAAGTTGATACCGAAGACGGCGAACATGATGGGGAAGACGTACATCAGCATCTTCTGCTGCTGCATGAACGGCGTCTTCACCGAGGTGTCGACGTTCTTCGTCATCAGCTGACGCTGCGTGTAGAACTGCGACGCCGACATCAGGACGATCATGATCGCGGTGACGACACGGACATCGGTCAGCGAGGAGTTCAGAGCCTCGAGCTTGTCCGAGCTGTCCGTGAACTTCGCCGCAAGCGGGGCACCGAAGATGTGGGCCTTCTGCGCGCTCTCAAGCAGACGCTCGTTGATCACGCCGACGGTGTCGTTCGAGGCGATGCTGTTGAGCACGTGGTAGAGGGCGAAGAAGAACGGCGACTGAGCCAGGATGGGAAGACACGAGGAGAGCGGGTTGGTACCCGTCTCCTTGTAGAGCTTCATCATCTCTTCGGACTGGCGCTGGCGGTCGTTCTTGTACCGCTCCTGGATCTTCTTCATCTCCGGCTGGAGCGTCTGCATCGCGCGCGTCGCCTTGATCTGCTTCACGAAGAGCGGAATCAGGCAGATACGGATCAGAATCACCAGGGACACGATGGACAGGCCCCAGGCCCACCCGGTGTCAGGGCCGAAGATGGCGCCGTACACGCTGTGGAACTGGACGATGACCCAGGAGACAGGGGTTGTGATGAAGCTGAAGAGGCTGGCAATCGTGTCCACTAATCATGCTCCTTGGGCATGGGACGAGGTCTCTGCGGCCGGGCTCGAAGGACTCGTCCGACTCGTGGGAGAAGTCTGTCCTTCGGTGGCCGGTTCGGCGGCGGAGGTCCCGCCCTTGCGTGCACGCCAGGCGTTACGCAGCATTTCGTGCCACCGCGGACGCTTGCGCGGCGGGACATGGTCCACACCGCCCAGCGACCACGGATTGCACCGCAGGATGCGCCAGGCCGTGAGTGCAGTGCCCTTGAGGGCACCGTGCCGGTCAATGGCCGTGTAGCCGTAGTGGGAACACGACGGGTAGTACTTGCACACCGGTCCCAGCAGTGGACTGATCGTCCACTGGTAGATCTTGATCAGAGCCAGCAGCGGATACTTCATCGCGCGCCCCCTCCCAGCAACCGCCGCAGGGCGGCGTCCAGGTCTCGGGCCAGTTGTGCATGGTCGGCGTCGCCCGCACCGGGCAGCGCTCGTACGACTACCAGGCTACCGGGGGGCAGCTGGTCGACTCGCTCGCGCATCAGGTGGCGAAGCCTGCGCTTCACCTTGTTGCGCACCACCGCGCCACCCACCGCCTTGCTCACGACGAAACCCGCACGCACCGGGGGAGCGCTCTCCCCAGGCGCATGCGGGTCCGTTGCACCGCTACGAAGGTGGACGACGAGGTGCTGGCGCCCGGCCCGGCGCCCTCGTCGTACCGCGGTCGCGAAGTCCTCGCGCCGCCTCAGCCGGTTGTCGGTGGGCAGCACGACGTCATGACCTGACCGGGATCAGGCGGACAGACGGGCGCGACCCTTGCTGCGGCGAGTCGCGAGAATCGCGCGGCCGGCACGGGTGCGCATACGCAACCGGAAGCCGTGGGTCTTGGCGCGACGGCGGTTGTTCGGCTGGAAGGTGCGCTTGCTCACTCGGGGGCTCCAGAAGAAATCGATGTTTGCGGGGTGCCGTCCTGGCTGTCACCGTGCGCCCACGAGTAGCTCGCGTTACGCCCGAGTGCACCGCTGACCGATCATTGTGCGCGATCTGTGCCCATCGGAGGCAGGCGGCAGCAGCCATCGACAACTCGACCTGTTTACGGTACGCGCGGCTGCGCCATTCGGTCAAACCAGCGGTCGCCGGGAGACACTTGTCCACAGCCTGGGGACAACAACTTGAACCATACCGGCCGCGCTGACTACCGTGACTGGACTCCGATTCGTTCCCTTGACCCTCCACCACCCGATTTACATCCCGACCCGTCCTCCGCATCACACGATCGAGGGACCTGTGAGAGAGCGTGCCCTGTGGCTGACGTACCTGCCGATCTTGCCGCAGTGTGGCCACGCGTTCTGGAACATCTGCTCGGTGAGGGTCGCGGGCAAGGGGTCGAGGGCAAGGACGAGCACTGGATCCGGCGCTGTCAGCCACTGGCCCTGGTCGCCGACACCGCACTGCTCGCCGTACCGAACGAGTTCGCCAAGGGTGTGCTCGAGGGACGCCTCGCACCCGTCGTCAGCGAGAGCCTGAGCCGCGAGTGCGGCCGCCCGATCCGGATCGCGATCACGGTCGACGACACCGTCGGCGAACCACCGACCCCGCCGGCGCCCCGGCCGCAGCCGCGCTACGAGGAGCCGGAGCTCCCCACCGTCCGCCCCGACCACCGCGAGCGGCCGGACCGGCCGGAGCGCGAGTCGTACGAGGGATACGAGGGCTACGGCCGCCGCCGCAACGATCAGCAGCCGGGCCCGTCCGGGGACCAGCTCCCCACGGCCCGCCCCACCTACCCTTCGGAGTACCAGCGGCCCGAGCCGGGTTCCTGGCCTCGGCCGCCGCAGGAGGAGTACGGCTGGCAGCAGCAGCGCCTCGGCTTCCCCGAACGGGACCCGTACGCCTCGCCGTCCCAGGACACCTACGGCTCGCAGGACTCGTACCGCCCCCAGGACGGCTACGGCCCGCAGGACGGCTACGGCGGCTCACCCTCGCACGACTACCGCCCGCAGTCGGTGGAGCGGCCGTCGTCCTACGAACAGCAGCGCTCCGACTACGACTCCTCGCGCGGCGAGTACGACCAGCGCGACGCCCGGCACCGTGAACGGCCCGAACCGTCCTCCGGCTCGGGGCACGTCCACCGCGGCGGCCCCATGGGCCCGAACCTGCCCACCACTGGGGCACCGGGCCCACTGGCGGCGCAGCCGGCACCTGCGACCGGCCCCGGTGAGCCCACCGCGCGGCTGAACCCGAAGTACCTCTTCGACACGTTCGTCATCGGCGCGTCCAACCGCTTCGCGCACGCGGCGGCGGTCGCGGTCGCCGAGGCACCGGCCAAGGCGTACAACCCCTTGTTCATCTATGGGGAGTCGGGACTCGGCAAGACACATCTGCTGCACGCGATCGGTCACTACGCGCGGAGCCTCTACCCGGGCACGCGGGTGCGGTACGTGAGCTCGGAGGAGTTCACCAACGAGTTCATCAACTCCATCCGCGACGGCAAGGGCGACAGCTTCCGCAAGCGCTACCGCGAGATGGACATCCTCCTCGTCGACGACATCCAGTTCCTGGCGGACAAGGAGTCGACGCAGGAGGAGTTCTTCCACACCTTCAACACGCTGCACAACGCCAACAAACAGATCGTGCTCTCCAGCGACCGGCCGCCCAAACAGCTGGTCACACTGGAGGACCGGCTGCGGAACCGTTTCGAGTGGGGACTGATCACCGACGTCCAGCCACCCGAGCTGGAGACCCGCATCGCGATCCTGCGCAAGAAGGCGGTGCAGGAGCAGCTCAACGCCCCGCCGGAGGTACTGGAGTTCATCGCCTCCCGAATCTCGCGGAACATCCGTGAGCTGGAGGGGGCGCTGATCCGGGTGACGGCGTTCGCCTCACTCAACCGGCAGCCGGTGGATCTGGGGCTGACGGAGATCGTCCTGAAGGATCTGATGCCCGGGGGCGACGACTCGGCGCCGGAGATCACCTCGACGGCCATCATGGGCGCCACCGCCGACTACTTCGGCCTCACGGTGGAGGACCTGTGCGGCACCTCACGCGGACGCGCGCTGGTGACCGCCCGGCAGATCGCCATGTACCTGTGCAGGGAACTGACGGACCTGTCGCTGCCGAAGATCGGCGCACTGTTCGGTGGCCGTGACCACACGACGGTGATGCACGCGGACCGGAAGATCCGCAATCTGATGGCCGAGCGGCGCTCGATCTACAACCAGGTCACCGAGCTCACCAACCGCATCAAGGCCGGCTGAGGGTCCCTGATCCGACCAGGGCGCCTCCGGAAGGATCCGGAGGCGCCCTTCTTCGTGCGTCTGCTCGCGCGTCTGCCGCCCCGCGCTGTTCGATTTCAGGACCGGGTTACGGCCGTCCTCCACAGATTCGGTGACTTTCTCCCGTCCACATGCTGGGGACCGGGAAGTTGTCCCGATCGTGTCCACAGCTCGGCCGGTCGAGGGAGGATCGATCCAGGTCAACTGCCTGTGGATTCGTGGACGAACGATCTCCACAGACTGTGGACGGAGCGATGATCCACAACCTGTGCACAAGGTTTTCCACGGACAACCCACAGGCAGCGGCCGGTTGTCCCCAGCGATCGCCGGCTTCTCCACATGCCTGTCCACTGTTCGGCAACGCGACGCGCTCTCTCACCGGGGCGAGTGAAAGGCGTCACACCAGGCTGCCGCAGGGGCCTGTGGGAAAGCGCCGAAAACCTGGGGACGGGGCTGGGGAGAACTCGGCCCTCCCTGTGCACGGTGTGTGCAGAACTTTCGGTTCTCCACAGAAACCCCTGGTTGTCCACCGGCTCCGCCCACAGGGCCCGTGGACAAAAAAGCCGGGCTGAGCTGGGCAAACGAGGTTATCCACGGTATCCACAGGCCCTACTACTACTCCCAACTAGAGAGAGCGAGGAATCCGTTTCGAAGAGGGCCCTGTGCACAACTCGCTGTTGCGGCCCCGGCTGCCCCTCGTCACGACTTGACCCCGACGGGCACCTACTGTCAGTGCGGTGCGTCAGACTGGTCCCGGTGTTCTTCCCGGCCCAGGGGCCGACGACACCGAGTCAGACGACGAAGCCAGGCAGGGCGAGAAGCGCCGGCAACAGCAGGAGGCGGCAACAGTGAAGATCCGGGTGGAACGCGACGTACTCGCGGAGGCAGTGGCCTGGGCGGCGCGCAGCCTCCCGGCCCGTCCGCCGGCCCCTGTCCTCGCCGGCCTGCTCCTGAAGGCCGAGGAAGGCCAGCTGAGCCTGTCCAGCTTCGACTACGAGGTCTCCGCTCGGGTGTCGGTGGAGGCGGAGGTCGAGGAGGAAGGCACGGTCCTGGTCTCCGGCCGGCTGCTGGCCGACATCTCCCGGGCCCTGCCCAACCGGCCCGTGGAGATTTCCACAGACGGTGTACGGGCGACGGTGGTGTGCGGTTCCTCACGGTTCACCCTCCACACGCTGCCCGTGGAGGAGTACCCGGCACTGCCGCAGATGCCGAACGCGACGGGCACGGTCCCCGGCGAGGTCTTCGCGTCCGCCGTGCAGCAGGTGGCCATCGCAGCCGGCCGTGACGACACGCTGCCCGTCCTCACGGGTGTGCGCATCGAGATCGAGGGCGACACCGTCACGCTCGCCTCCACCGACCGCTACCGCTTCGCGGTCCGCGAGTTCCTGTGGAAGCCGGAGAACCCGGACGTCTCCGCGGTCGCCCTGGTGCCCGCCAAGACGCTCCAGGACACCGCCAAGGCCCTGACCAGCGGTGACCAGGTCATCCTTGCGCTGTCCGGCTCAGGGGCGGGCGAGGGCCTGATCGGATTCGAGGGCGCCGGCCGCCGCACCACCACGCGGCTGCTGGAGGGCGACCTCCCGAAGTACCGCACGCTGTTCCCGACCGAGTTCAACAGCGTCGCCGTGATCGAGACCGCCCCCTTCGTGGAGGCCGTCAAGCGTGTGGCCCTGGTCGCCGAGCGGAACACCCCGGTGCGGCTGAGCTTCGAGCAGGGCGTGCTCATCCTGGAAGCCGGTTCCAGCGACGACGCACAGGCTGTGGAAAGGGTCGACGCCCAGCTCGAGGGCGATGACATCTCGATCGCCTTCAACCCGACGTTCCTGCTGGACGGCCTGAGTGCCATCGACTCCCCGGTGGCACAGCTGTCGTTCACCACGTCCACCAAGCCCGCGCTGCTCAGCGGCCGTGCGGCGGTGGACGCGGAGGCGGATGAGGCCTACAAGTACCTGATCATGCCGGTTCGGCTCAGCGGCTGATCATCTGCGCGCGGAAAGCCGCAGGTGAGGGCGTGCGTGTGAGCGCGTATGCCCACAGATGTGCGTGGGCGTCCGGGTTTAGGCTCGGACGTCGGCACACAGGTGCCGTCATGCCACGTCGCATACCTAAGGAACACAACTGATGGAGCTCGGTCTCGTCGGCCTCGGCAAGATGGGCGGCAACATGCGCGAGCGGATCCGCCGCGCGGGCCACACCGTCCATGGATACGACCGCAACCCGGACGTCGCCGATGTCCACAGCCTGCAGGAGCTTGTGGGCAAGCTCAGCGGACCGCGAGTGGTGTGGGTCATGGTCCCGGCCGGGGCGCCGACCCAGTCCACCATCGACGAGCTCGCCGGGCTGCTCGAGCCGGGTGACGTCGTCGTGGACGGCGGCAACTCCCGCTGGACGGATGACGAGAAGCACGCCGAGGAGCTGGCGGCCAAGGGCATCGGCTTCGTCGACTGCGGCGTCTCCGGCGGCGTCTGGGGGCTGGAGAACGGTTACGCGCTGATGTACGGCGGCGACAAGGAGAACGTCGCCAAGGTGCAGCCCATATTCGACGCCCTCAAGCCGGAGGGCGACTTCGGTTCGGTGCACGCCGGCAGGGTGGGCGCGGGGCACTTCGCGAAGATGGTCCACAACGGCATCGAGTACGCCATGATGCAGGCCTACGCCGAGGGCTGGGAACTGCTGGAGAAGGCCGACTCGGTGACCGATGTCCGGGAGGTGTTCCGCTCCTGGCAGGAGGGCACCGTCATCCGCTCCTGGCTGCTGGACCTCGCGGTCGACGCTCTCGACGAGGACGAGCACCTGGACGGGCTCCGGGGTTATGCACAGGACTCCGGTGAGGGACGCTGGACCGTGGAGGCGGCGATCGACCACGCGGTCCCGCTGCCGGCGATCACGGCCTCGCTCTTCGCGCGGTTCACCTCGCGTCAGGAGGACTCGCCGCAGATGAAGATGATCGCGGCGCTGCGGAACCAGTTCGGCGGCCACGCGGTCGAGAAGAAGTAGCCCAGGCCGCTCCATTGTCCACAGGACCGTTCGGCGGTCCACAACGCCGGGGAGGTCGGCGGTACGACCATGCATGTCACGCATCTGTCGCTGGCCGACTTTCGTTCCTATCCCCGGGTCGAGGTCCCGCTCGACCCGGGGGTGACGGCCTTTGTCGGCCCCAACGGGCAGGGCAAGACGAATCTGGTCGAGGCGGTCGGCTATCTCGCCACCCTGGGCAGCCACCGTGTCTCCTCCGACGCCCCGCTGGTCCGCATGGGCGCCGAGCGCGCGATCATCCGTGCACAGGTACGTCAGGGCGAGCGGCAGCAGCTGGTCGAACTGGAGCTGAACCCGGGCCGTGCCAACCGTGCCCGCATCAACAGGTCCTCGCAGGTCAGGCCCCGGGACGTGCTGGGGATCGTACGCACCGTGCTGTTCGCGCCGGAGGACCTGTCCCTGGTCAAGGGGGATCCCGGGGAGCGGCGCCGTTTCCTCGACGAACTCATCACCGCGCGCTCCCCGCGCATGGCCGCGGTCCGCTCCGATTACGACCGGGTGCTCAAGCAGCGCAACACCCTGCTGAAGTCGGCCGCGCTGGCCCGCCGGCACGGCGGGCGCACGCTGGACCTGTCCACGCTCGACGTCTGGGACCAGCACCTGGCGCGTGCGGGCGCCGAGCTCCTGGCGCAGCGCCTGGACCTGATCGGGGTGCTCCAGCCGCTGGCGGACAAGGCGTACGAACAGCTCGCGCCCGGCGGCGGACCGGTCGCCCTGGAGTACAAGCCGTCCGCGCCCGGTGAGGCACACACGCGGGAGGACCTGTTCGAGCAGATGACGGCCGCGCTCGCCCAGGCCCGTAAGCAGGAGATCGAGCGGGGTGTCACGCTGGTCGGCCCGCACCGGGACGACCTGCTGCTCAAGCTGGGTCGGCTGCCGGCCAAGGGGTACGCCTCGCACGGCGAGTCCTGGTCCTACGCGCTGGCGCTGCGGCTGGCCTCGTACGATCTGCTGCGCGCCGAGGGCAATGAGCCGGTGCTGGTGCTCGACGACGTCTTCGCCGAGCTGGACACGCGCCGCCGTGAGCGGCTGGCCGAGCTGGTCGCGCCCGGTGAGCAGGTGCTGGTGACCGCGGCCGTGGACGACGACGTGCCTGATGTGCTGGCGGGTACGCGGTTCATCGTGGCCGAGGGGACGGTGGAGCGCGCATGAGCGAGCAGGACCCCCGCGGCAGCGGTGCCGGAAGCGCTCCCGAACCCTCCGGTGTCGATCTCGCGCGGGTGGCGCTGCGTGCGGCCAAGGAGGCGGCGCGCGCGCGTGGGGACGCGGCGCAGCAGAAGCGGCAGGCGCGGCGCGGCGGCCTGCGCTCGGGCGCCCGCGCCGACCGGCGCGACCCGATGGCGCTCGGTGCGGCGATCAACCGGCTGCTCACCGAGCGCGGCTGGGAGGCCCCTGCCGCGGTGGGAGGGGTGATGGGTCGCTGGCCGGAGATCGTCGGTGAGGACGTGGCCAAGCACTGCGAGCCGGAGCGGTACGACGAGGACGAGCGGGTGCTGGTGGTGCGTTGCGACTCCACGGCCTGGGCGACGAATCTACGGCTGCTCGCGCCGACCCTGGTGGCGCGTCTGAACGAGGACCTGGGCCATGGCGCGGTGCGGCTGATCAAGGTCGTGGGTCCCACCGGCCCCGCCCGTCGCTTCGGGCCGCTGCGGGCCCCGGGGAGCACCGGTCCCGGTGACACGTACGGGTGATCGGACGGTCATTTCCGCCCCCTCGGCCACACGTGACTGACATCACATCAGGGCTCTCCGGTGGGACGTCCGGGGCCGTGGGCGGCGGTCTCGCCGTAGAGCCGTGCGCGGCCGCTCACCCCTACCTGACTCCTAAGTAGCAAAGGGTTGACGGCCGGAAGCGCTGAGTGCCCTCGTGGGGCTCCTGGAGCCCCCTTCCGCATATCGGGAGTCGGACGAGACCGATTGAGGGCGGCACATGCGGACTCAGGTCCCCGCAAACCCCCATTGATGTCGGCGCTACCGGTAGACTGGGAGCCAATCCCGCCCCGACTGTGGGGACCGCCCGGGAAAAGCTGAGCAACGCTGATCAAGGCTTACCAACGCAACATGCCGCAGCCGCTCCGGCAACCTGCCGACGAGCCCGGCTCGTGCTGTGCCAGAAAGGGCGCTTCGTGGCCGATTCCGGCAACCCCAACGAGAACATCCCGTCCACCGACACCGGCGTGAACAGCGAGGCGACCACCTCGGGCAGCGAGGTCTCCTCCTCGTACGACGCCAGTGCCATCACCGTCCTCGAGGGTCTGGACGCGGTCCGCAAGCGACCCGGTATGTACATCGGTTCGACCGGTGAGCGAGGGCTGCACCACCTGGTGCAGGAGGTCGTCGACAACTCCGTCGACGAGGCGCTGGCCGGTCACGCGGACACGATCGACGTCACGATCCTCGCCGACGGCGGCGTCCGGGTCGTCGACAACGGCCGTGGCATCCCGGTGGACATGCACCCCGTCGAGAAGAAGCCCGCCGTCGAGGTCGTGCTGACGGTGCTGCACGCGGGCGGCAAGTTCGGCGGCGGCGGCTACGCGGTCTCCGGTGGTCTGCACGGCGTCGGTGTCTCCGTCGTGAACGCGCTGTCGAGCAGGGTGTCCGTCGACATCAAGCGGGACGGCTACCGCTGGACGCAGGACTACAAGCTGGGCGTGCCGACCGCCCCGCTGGTCAGGCACGAGGCGGTCGAGGACTCCGGTACGACGGTCACCTTCTGGGCCGACCCGGACGTCTTCGAGACCACCGAGTACTCCTTCGAGACGCTCTCCCGGCGCTTCCAGGAGATGGCGTTCCTCAACAAGGGCCTGCGGATCAACCTGACCGACGAGCGCGAGTCGGCGAAGGCCACAGCTGGTGCGGACGAGGCGGGCGAGGACGAGAAGCACGAGGTCAAGGCCGTCTCGTACCGCTACGAGGGCGGCATCGTCGACTTCGTGAAGTACCTCAACTCCCGCAAGGGAGAGGTGGTGCACCCCACCGTGATCGACCTCGAGGCCGAGGACAAGGACAGGCACCTGTCCCTCGAGGTCGCGATGCAGTGGAACGGTGGCTACACCGAGGGCGTGTACTCCTTCGCCAACATCATCCACACCCATGAGGGCGGTACGCACGAAGAGGGCTTCCGCGCGGCGCTCACCTCGCTCATCAACAAGTACGCGCGGGACAAGAGGCTGCTGCGCGACAAGGACGACAACCTCACGGGTGACGACATCCGCGAGGGTCTGACCGCGATCATCTCGGTCAAGCTGAGCGAGCCGCAGTTCGAGGGCCAGACCAAGACCAAGCTGGGCAACACCGAGGTGAAGACCTTCGTTCAGAAGGTCGTCTACGAGCACCTCAACGACTGGCTGGACCGCAACCCCAACGAGGCCGCGGACATCATCCGCAAGGGCATCGCGGCGGCCACCGCGCGGGTGGCGGCACGCAAGGCACGCGACCTCACCCGGCGCAAGGGTCTGCTGGAGTCGGCGTCACTGCCGGGCAAGCTGTCGGACTGCCAGTCCAACGATCCCATCAAGTGCGAGATCTTCATCGTCGAGGGTGACTCCGCCGGCGGCTCGGCCAAGTCCGGCCGGAACCCGCAGTACCAGGCGATCCTCCCGATCCGCGGCAAGATCCTCAACGTCGAGAAGGCGCGCATCGACCGGATCCTGCAGAACCAGGAGATCCAGGCGATGATCTCCGCGTTCGGTACCGGTGTGCACGAGGACTTCGACATCGAGAAGCTCCGGTATCACAAGATCATCCTCATGGCGGACGCCGACGTCGACGGGCAGCACATCAACACGCTGCTGCTGACGTTCCTGTTCCGCTTCATGCGGCCGCTGGTCGAGGCCGGGCACGTGTTCCTCTCCCGTCCCCCGCTCTACAAGATCAAGTGGGGCAAGGACGACTTCGAGTACGCGTACTCCGACCGTGAACGCGACGCGCTGATCGAGATGGGCCGCAACGCCGGCAAGCGCATCCGGGAAGACTCCGTGCAGCGCTTCAAGGGCCTCGGTGAGATGAACGCCGAGGAACTGCGCATCACCACGATGGACCAGGAGCACCGCGTCCTCGGCCAGGTCACCCTGGACGACGCGGCCCAGGCCGACGACCTCTTCTCGGTCCTGATGGGCGAGGACGTCGAGGCACGCCGCGCGTTCATCCAGCGCAACGCCAAGGACGTCCGCTTCCTCGACATCTGAGTCGGTCTCAGCTGACCGCACCAGGAAGGACTTTCACCAGCAATGACCGACGAGAACACTCCCGTCACACCTCTTGAGGACGTGGACGCGGCCGCCATGCGCGTCGAGCCCGTCGGGCTCGAGACGGAGATGCAGCGCTCGTACCTCGACTACGCGATGTCCGTCATCGTCTCGCGCGCGCTGCCCGACGTCCGGGACGGCCTCAAGCCCGTCCACCGCCGCGTGCTGTACGCCATGTACGACGGCGGCTACCGTCCGGAGCGCGGCTTCTACAAGTGCGCCCGCGTGGTCGGCGACGTCATGGGCAACTACCACCCGCACGGCGACTCCTCGATCTACGACGCGCTGGTCCGCCTGGCGCAGCCGTGGTCGATGCGGATGCCGCTGGTGGACTCCAACGGCAACTTCGGCTCCCCGGGCAACGACCCGGCGGCGGCGATGCGCTACACCGAGTGCAAGATGGCTCCGCTGTCGATGGAGATGGTCCGTGACATCGACGAGGAGACCGTCGACTTCACGGACAACTACGACGGCCGTTCCCAGGAGCCGACCGTCCTGCCGGCCCGCTTCCCGAACCTGCTGATCAACGGTTCCGCCGGGATCGCGGTCGGTATGGCGACCAACATCCCGCCGCACAACCTGCGCGAGGTCGCGTCCGGCGCCCAGTGGTACCTGGACAACCCGGAAGCCTCCCACGAGGAGCTCCTGGACGCGCTGATCGAGCGCATCAAGGGCCCCGACTTCCCGACCGGCGCGCTCGTGGTCGGCCGCAAGGGCATCGAGGAGGCGTACCGCACGGGCCGCGGCTCGATCACCATGCGCGCGGTGGTCGAGGTCGAGGAGATCCAGAACCGCCAGTGCCTGGTGGTCACGGAGCTGCCCTACCAGACCAACCCCGACAACCTGGCGCAGAAGATCGCCGACCTGGTGAAGGACGGCAAGATCGGCGGCATCGCCGACGTGCGCGACGAGACCTCCTCGCGTACGGGGCAGCGTCTGGTGATCGTGCTGAAGCGGGACGCGGTCGCCAAGGTCGTCCTGAACAACCTGTACAAGCACACCGACCTGCAGAACAACTTCGGCGCCAACATGCTGGCCCTGGTCGACGGTGTGCCGCGCACGCTGTCGCTGGACGCGTTCATCCGGCACTGGGTGACGCACCAGATCGAGGTCATCGTCCGCCGTACGCGCTTCCGGCTGCGCAAGGCCGAGGAGCGGGCGCACATCCTGCGTGGTCTGCTGAAGGCCCTGGACGCCATCGACGAGGTCATCGCGCTGATCCGGCGCAGTGACACCGTCGAGATCGCGCGCGGGGGGCTGCGGGACCTGCTGGACATCGACGAGATCCAGGCCAACGCCATCCTCGAGATGCAGTTGCGCCGGCTCGCCGCGCTGGAGCGCCAGAAGATCGTCCAGGAGCACGACGAACTCCAGGCGAAGATCAACGAGTACAACGAGATCCTCGCCTCCCCGGGCCGTCAGCGTGCGATCGTCAGCCAGGAGCTGGCGGCGATCGTCGACAAGTTCGGCGACGACCGCAAGACGAAGCTGATCCCGTACGAGGGCGACATGTCCATCGAGGACCTGATCGCCGAGGAGGACATCGTCGTCACGGTCACGCGCGGGGGCTACATCAAGCGCACCAAGACCGACGACTACCGGGCCCAGAAGCGCGGCGGCAAGGGCGTTCGCGGCACGAAGCTCAAGGAAGACGACATCGTCAACCACTTCTTCGTGTCCACCACCCACCACTGGCTGCTGTTCTTCACGAACAAGGGCCGGGTCTACCGGGTGAAGGCCTACGAGCTGCCCGACGCGGGCCGGGACGCGCGCGGGCAGCACGTGGCGAACCTGCTGGCCTTCCAGCCGGACGAGACGATCGCCCAGATCCGCGCGATCCGCGACTACGAGGCGATGCCCTACCTGGTTCTGGCCACCAAGGCCGGCCTGGTGAAGAAGACGCCGCTGAAGGACTACGACTCGCCGCGTTCGGGCGGTGTGATCGCCATCAACCTGCGTGAGCAGGAGGACGGTTCCGACGACGAACTGATCGGTGCCGAGCTCGTCTCGTCCGACGACGATCTGCTGCTGATCAGCAAGAAGGCGCAGTCGATCAGATTCACGGCGACGGACGACACACTGCGTCCCATGGGCCGTGCGACCTCGGGTGTCAAGGGCATGAGTTTCCGGGCGGGAGACGAACTGCTCTCGATGAATGTTGTTCGACCCGGTACGTTCGTGTTCACTGCCACAGACGGCGGGTACGCGAAGCGGACCGCTGTCGACGAGTACCGCGTTCAGGGGCGCGGCGGCCTCGGTATCAAGGCCGCCAAGATCGTCGAGGACCGCGGAACCCTCGTCGGCGCGCTGGTGGTCGAGGAGACGGACGAGATCCTCGCCATCACGCTGTCGGGCGGTGTGATTCGTACGCGAGTCAATGAGATCAGGGAAACCGGCCGTGACACCATGGGCGTCCAACTGATCAATCTGGGCAAGCGCGATGCCGTGGTCGGCATCGCCCGTAACGCCGAGGCGGGACGCGAGGCGGAGGAAGTCGACGGCGACGTGGCCGTCGACGAGACCACCGACGGGGACGCGGCCACCGGGACGGACGAGGGTGAGGCGCCCTCGGCCGAGTAGCACGAGGAGTGAGTCAGCGTGAGCGGAGCCACGGGCGCCGGACCGACCGGAACCAGTACGGGAACGGACGGCGGTGGCCGTGGCTCCGCCGCGCGGGCGACAGATCCGCACACGACCAATCTCAAAGCGATCAAGTCGCCCATCAAGGACGCTTCCGCGTCCGACAGACAGGGATCCCAGGGGGGAACCGTGACGGACACCCGAGGCCCGCAGCAGGCCGCGCCGGACCAGGGCGCCGCCGCTCACACGGCCTCACCGCTGCCGGGGGAACGGCAGCCACAGCAGCAGGCGGGCCCGTACCACCCGCCACAGGCCTACGTGGCGCAGGCCGGTACGGCGGCCGGCCAGACCGGCGCGGTACGACGCCCGCGCACGGGGGCGCGTACCACCCCGCGCGTGCGCAAGGCACGCCTGCGGGTGGCCAAGGCCGACCCCTGGTCGGTGATGAAGGTCAGCTTCCTGCTCTCCATCGCCCTCGGCATCTGCACGATCGTCGCGTCCGCGGTGCTGTGGATGGTCATGGACGCCATGGGCGTGTTCTCCACGGTCGGCGGCACGATCGCGGAGGCGACCGGCTCCAACGAGTCGAACGGCTTCGACCTCCAGTCGTTCCTGTCGCTGCCCAACGTGCTGATGTTCACGGCGGTCATCGCGGTCATCGACGTCGTCCTGGCGACGGCTCTCGCGACGCTCGGCGCGTTCATCTACAACCTCTCCGCCGGTTTCGTGGGTGGCGTCGAGCTGACGCTGGCCGAGGACGAGTGAGCTGCTCACAGGGCTTTCCCGGGCTTCCCTGAAAGCCCCTCGAGAACCGATTTTGGGACTGCCCCGGTCGTGCGCTAATCTTCAGGAGTCAGCGCGCGGGACGTACACCGCAGAGCGCGGCGGGGCTATAGCTCAGTTGGTTAGAGCGCATCCCTGATAAGGATGAGGCCACAGGTTCAAATCCTGTTAGCCCCACCAGCGAGAAGACCCCCAGTCGATACCGGCTGGGGGTCTTTGCCGTCCATGGCCGACATCGGCCGACGAGCGCGCGGGTCCGTAGGGGCGTGCGCGGGGAGCCGGGGTGGGGGGCGGTGGGTCCGGGGCCGTCGCCGACCGCGCGACAGGCTCACCGGCCGTACCGGAAGGGATCGGAGCAGCAGGGGGAGGAACCGTAGATGCTGCAACGCCGGGGCGCCACCGAGAAGAACCCCCGGCCGGTATCGGCCAGGGGTCTTCTGGAGCCGTGGCCGATAGCGGCCGGGAGTCGTCGTCGTGCCGTGGTGCTGTACGCGAGTTCGCCAGGACTTCGGGAAGCAGCGACGGCACGAGGAGGGCTCGGAAGGGGCCGGCCGTGCTCAGCGTTGGAGCGGGATGCGGCCGGTGACGGGTTCCGGCCGGGCGGATGTCGTGTCGTCCGAGCAGTCCGCGGAGTCGGACTCCGTGTCCGAGAGGGGACGGTGACGGCAGCCGGGGGACTTGCCGTGGGCCTCGGCGTGGATGCGCTGTTTCATCGTGGGGGGCAGGGCCCTGTTCAGTGACCAGGACCAGTGGGGCGTCGACGGTTCCGTCGTCCTGGGCGCGCTGTCGCTGTTGCGCGGCTTCTCGGTCTGCGGTACGGCCGCGGAGGCGGTCGTGGTGATGAGTCCGAGCGCCGTGCACAGCGCGAGGAAGGCGGTGACGATGGCGTTCCACAGCTTCATGACCTTGTTCCGGGCCATGGCCCCTCACTTTCGGGTTGGGCGATTTGCGTACTTTCCTCATGATGTGTATGAGGGGCGGGAAGTGGTGGACCGACGCCCGTGGCGCGTGGATGTTCAGATGAACACCACTCGTATGGGCGCATAGCGGATGAAAAGATGGAGAAGTGGCAGGAAGGAGGCCGAGTGACCCTCCGTGGAGGCGGCATCACCCTCCGGTCGGATGGCCGTACTCCGCTTCTGCCACGCCGCGATCAGGGGCGATTCGAGGCACCGACGCAGGTCACCGATCGGTATCGGCCGGTGTGTATAGTCGGGCGACAGAGGTCCCCTACGTCAACGAAGGACGAGGTCGCGCGGTGAAGAAGCTTCTCCTGGTCGCACTGGCCGCCATCGGCGGGCTCCTCGTGTACCGCCAGATCCAGGCGGATCGCGCCGAGCAGGATCTGTGGACGGAGGCGACTGACTCCGTGCCCACGGGTTCGTGAGTACCGCTATCCGACGCTGAACAGACCCCGGCCGCCCTCGCGGTCGGGGTTTTGTGTGTGCGGGGCCTTGTCGTCCGGCCGCGTCCACGGGGCAGGATGGGCGACACGGTGCGACGTCCGGGCAGCGACGAGGGGTGGCGCGTGAGGGGACGGCAGAGTACGGCGCGAGGGCGGGCGGGGTCCGGTCGTGGCCCGCGCCTGATCGCCGGAAGCACCGGCGTGGCGGTCCTCCTGGGGCTGGGGGGCGTTCTTCCCGGGCAGGACGCCTCCGCCGCCGGGAGCACCGGCGGCGTGGCCACCACTGATGTCACCGGGTCCGTCAGCGCCACCGGAACACGTTGGTCCGGCCCGGCGCGAAGCTCGGACGACCCCGGAGACTATGCCTTCGCCGAGGAAGCGCGACGTGTCGACGGCGCCGTGAGCACCACGGACGCCGTGGAACTGGCGCCCGGCCGGTCCTACCGCAGCACCCTTCCGGCGACCGGCACGGTCTACTACCGCCTGGAACTCGACGACACCACGAACGTCTACGCCTCCGCCACCGTGGTCCCCCCGCCCGGCGGTGACGCCTCCGTCATCGACGGCGTCAGGGTGTCCGTGCAGAACAGCGACGGCCGCTCCTGCGACGCGGGCACGGCGAGCTTCGGCGCCGGTGGCAGCCCGCACCCGGTCGCCGCATGGGCCATGCGGGAGATCTCCCCCAGGAGGTCCGTGTGCAAGGACGCGGGGACGTACTACCTGACCGTCGAACGCGCCGCCCCGGACGGAACGGGATCCTTGCCCGGCCCCTGGGCCATGGAGCTCACCACGGTGTCGGAGCCGGCGCTGGAGAAGACCGGTCCGTCCGCGCCCGAGGAATGGAACTCCGCCCCGCCCCCGCCCGCCACGGGGAAGCCGGAGCGGCGTGCGGGCGGTGCCGGTTTCGGCCGGGCCACGTCCGTCGGGGACGGAGTGTGGCGGGACGACATACGGCCCGGCCAGACTCTCTTCTACAAAGTTCCCGTCGACTGGGGACAGCAGCTCTCCGCCACGGCCGAACTGGGCAGTACGGACTCGGACGGCACAGGCTTCGTCGCCGCCGCGCTGGACCTGGACCTCTACAACCCCGCACGCGGCCGCGTCGAGGACCTGGGCATGGGGTACGACGGCGGCCACAAGTCGAAGAGCCTTGCGCCCCTGCCGCAGGTCGCGTACGCCAACCGGCACGCCTCCGGCCGTCAGGTCGCGGCGATGCGGTTCGCCGGCTCGTACTACCTCGTCGCGCACCTCACGGAGGCGGTCGCGGACGTATTCGGCGACGGGCCCGTTCCGCTGACCCTGAGGGTACGGCTGAGCGGCGCGGCACAGGAGGGTCCCGGGTATGCGGGCCGGACCGTGCCGGCGGACGTCTTCACGGTCACGGGGAAGGACCGGGAGGCGGCGGCCGACGGCGGGACAGCGGGCGACGGCACCGCGTACCGGGCGCTCGCGGTGGGCGGCATCGGCACGGGAAGCGCGTTGCTGGTGGGGCTCGGCGTGTGGACTCTGGTGGCCCGGCGGAGGGCCGTTCCGTAGGCCGTGCCGTCCCGGAGAGGGCGCTCCTTCCGCGGTCGGCGCGTGGCGCTGCCCGTACCCCGTACCGGGGTTCGGGCGTCCGGCGGGTGGCGACGGTTCAGATCCGGGTGAGGGCCCAGAAGCCCACGGCGTAGCAGGCCAGGGCGAGCAGCAGGACGGGGACGGCCACCTTCGGCGGAGGGCCGGGCCGGCGGCCGCGCCGGCGATGGGACCGAGGGGCGGTGGCACCGTGCTGTGAGATCGCCCCGACCGGAGGCGGAACCCGTGAGGGCTGTGCGGTGTATTCAGCAGTAGAGGCGTCGGGATGTGCGGTCGGCCGTGGAAGGGGGGTGCGCAGCGGATGAGTGGCGTCGTGGGGGGAGACGTAGGGGGCCGCATCGGGCGCCTGGTGCGGTGCGCCGTACTGGGCCTGCTCCGGGCTCTGAGGAGCGTGGGCGGGGGGCGGCGGAGCGGGCGTGGGGGAGGAGGTGGCCGCGGCCCGGGGCGACGGGAGAGGGTAGCTGCCCGTCTCGGACATACCCGGGGGCCGCGGCGGCCAGGATCCGGACGGCGTGGTGGGAGAGACGGTGTTGTGGCGTGGATCGCTGGGCACGGCGCTGTCGCCCGGGCCCGTTTCACTGCCCGGACCGGAAGCCCCGTGGCTGGTTGCCGGGCCGGTTCCGGCGCCGGCTGCCGGGGCCGTTCGGGCGGGCACCGGGCCGGCCGGGCCCTCGGCATTCGCGGGGCCCGTGTCCCGGCCGGAGACGAACTCGTCGTCGTCCACGCCGGGGGCGGGGGCCGCTCCTCGCGAGGGCTCGCCTCCTCGCGAGGGCTCGCCGTCGCCGGCACCGGGCAGGACGCCTGCCCCGGGGCCCTGGAGCCGGGACGTACCGCCGCCCGGCCGCAGACCCGAGGCCCTGGTCAGCGGGCCGCCCGCGGCGAAGCCCGGGGGCAGCGGGCCCAGTTGGTCGAAGATCTCGATCAGTTCGTCGTCGGGGCCGGATTCCGGAAGCAGCTCCGCGGCTGCGGAGAGCGCCTTGCGTGCCCCTGTGGCGGTGCGGAACCGCGCCTGCGGATCCGGCTGGAGCAGTGTGGCCACGATCTGCCACAGCGGCTCCGGGATGCCCCGGGGCGCGCCGGGTGTGCCATGGTCGGCGAAGTACTGGATGAGGGCCTTGGCGTCCGGCTTGGCGCCCTCCAGCAGATACAGCGCGACCAGGCCCACGGCGAACAGGTCGGAGGGGAAGTCCGGTTCGGCGCCCATCAGCTGTTCCGGCGCGAGATAACCCGGCGTGCCCACCACCAGATTGGTCTCCGTCAGCCGTGGCTCACCCAGCCGCATCGCGATGCCGAAGTCGGACAACCGCAGCCGCGGTCTGCCGGTACCGGTGGCCTCCAGGAGGACATTGGCGGGTTTGATGTCGCGGTGCACCACGTCTTCCGCGTGCACCGCGGCCAGACCTGCCAGTAACTGGTCGAGCAGGGTGCAGACGAACGCCGGTGGCAGAGGGCCGTAGTCGCCGACCAGATGCACCAGGGAGCCACCTGTGACCAGGTCCATGGTGAACAGGACCTTGTCGTCGTCGGCGGCCCAGCTGGTGGGAGCGAGGACATGAGGGTGATCGATCCGCAGAGCCTGCTCGCGGACGAAGCGGAGCAGGGAATGGGCATCGCTCTGCAGCAGGACCTTGGCGGCCACATAACGGCGGCGGCGGTGGTCCCAGGCGCGCCAGACGGCGCCGACACCCCCGCGTCCGATCGGATCGACCAGTTCGTACCGGCCGGCGAAGACCTCACCCATGGCTGTACGGCGCTCCTCCCCCTGTGGGGTCCCCCCGTCCCTGCCCGTTGACGGGCGGCACGACTCCCCCGGTGCCCCCTGTCTCTCCCCCACGGTGCCCGGGCCTCCCCCGTGTCCCGGACCTTCCGCTCGTTGCCGGCGGCCAATCCCCCTGCGGCCGCCGGACAGAGAGGTCAGTTCTGGTGGGCCTGGTAGTGCGTGACCGCGTCGGAGGTGCGGCCCGCGCCGTAGACCCGGAGGAACTCCGCCAGTTCGGGGTGGGTGGGAGCGAGGGTGTCCGCGGCCTCGATGATGTCTCCCGCGGCCGCCACCGAGCGCAGCAGGGACTGGATCTCGCGGACCACCCGCTTGACCGTGGGAGCCCCCGAACTGCTCGTCGTCTGGGTGGTGTTGCTGAGCACCGAACCTCCCTGCGACTTCTTGATCTCCTCCATGCGTTCGGTCGCCTCGGCCGCGCTGACGCTGCCGTCGGCGACCTGCCCCGCCAGGTCCTGCAGCAGCTGCACCCGCTGGACCACCGCCGGATTTCCGATCTTTGCCCGCTGGCCGCTCATCAACTGCGACAGCATCGGCGCGGACAGTCCCAAAACCCCCGCCAGACGAGCCTGGTTGAGGCCCAGGTCGTCTATGAGCCTACGGAAGAGCGCCCCCAGCGGCTCCCCATACCAATTCCGCTGCAGTTCCCGCGCTCTGGCGGTGGCTTCCTGCTGTGCGGCGTCCATTGCGTCTCCCCATCGCTTCCCCATGAACCGCGGTTCGCTGTAGCGAACCACGCCGAGCATCTTACGGAGAGTGGTCGGTCACGGGGACCCCCAATCCTTTTTGCGGAACCCCCCGGGAGACCCGGTACTCTGGTCCCGGGCGCCCGCCGAGAAGTGTTCTTCCCGGTGGACGTTTCCCTTCGGGGCCTTAGCTCAGTTGGTAGAGCGCTGTCTTTGCATGGCAGATGTCAGGGGTTCGACTCCCCTAGGCTCCACAAGGATCCCCTCTCACCTGCGGAAACGTGGTGGGAGGGGATCTGTTTCACGTGAAACGGCGCGGTGGGGGGGGCCACACCCCAGTGGCGCCACCCCCCGCCGTGGCTGCACTAGACCGCAGGGAACGGCGCCCCCCGCAGGGGCAAGAGCGGCAGACCCCTGCTCGCCCGCC
>NZ_JBITRU010000007.1:0-130074 GCF_044540255.1 Streptomyces sp. NPDC086080 | reverse complement strand
TCCCCCCCCCTTCCCCCCAAATTCCACCCCCCCCCCGCGCCGCAAGGGGGGGGTGTGGGTTTTTTATCCCCCCCCCCGGGGGGGGGGGGGCGGGGCCCGGGGGGCGCCCCCCCCCCCGCGCCGTTGGTGGTTCTGCCGTCAGGTCTCGTCGCGCCGGGCTGCTTCCTCCGCGGCTTCCTTGGCTTCGACCTCCGGGTCGAGGGCGTCCAGGTCGCTGCCGTCCACCGATGTCAGTGGGGTCGAGTCCGACACATCCGTCGCGGCGGGCGGCTCCACCAGCCAGTCGGGATTGGCCTGCTTGTCCCACCACTTCCAGGCGGCGAAGGCACCGCCTGCCACGGCACTCAGGATCAGAGCCTTCCTCGCGGCACGGCCGGCCCTCGCCCGACGCTGCTGCTTGCGGACGAGCTTCTGGATCTGCTGGGCCGACACCTGACCCCGCAGTGCGGCCAGCGCGGCCGCACTGCGGGCCGCGGCCTGCTCCCTTGCGGGGCCGGCGGCGGCCACCGCCTGTTCGATCACCGGCCGGGAGTAGTCCGCCGCCTGCCGAGCGGCCGTACGGGTGCGGAGGGCGGCCTGGTGGGCAGCCTGGTCGACCTTCGGTGGTACATGCGTCCGGGCCTGTTCCAGATACGGCTGCACATGGGCGCCGTACTGGACGCGAGCTTGTCCGGCGGCCTGCGTCACCTTGGGCGCCAGCCGTACGCGGGCCTCCTGTGCGTAGTGCGCGGCCCTGACCTTGGCCGTGTCGGCGTAGGGCGCCACCGCTTCCGCGGCGTGCAGCACGCTGTCCTTCGCCGAACCGGTCGCGGCGCGCACGCTGTCGATGCGGGTCACGGGTTCCTCCTCCTCGGTGGCGTACGGTATTTCGACTTTCCACCCTTTTACGGATCATGCCTGCCGGTTCGCTCCGAGGCATGTGCGGACGGGCATACGGGTGCCGGTGAGGTCGATCGAGTGCGGTGTCGAGTGCGCGGCGGATCAATCCGGGGCAACGGGAGCCCGGCGTCGACCATGCCGGGGAGCGACGCATGCGTGCCCGCCGAGGAAGTGCCGGGCCTGTTTTCCGTAAGCGGAGCGGCCCGGGTGCCCGCCGGTGATCGGAGGTCGGGCGACTGGGCGGCCGGTCCGTGCGAGGATCAGGGCGTCACGGAAAGACAACGGAAGGCACATCGTGGCTGAGCAGCTCTACGCCACCCTGAAGACCAATCACGGCGACATCGAGGTCCGGCTCTTCCCGAACCACGCGCCGATCACGGTCAAGAACTTCGTCGAGCTCGCCAAGGGCGAGCGGGAGTGGACCCACCCCAAGACCGGGAAGAAGTCCACGGACAAGCTCTACGACGGCACGGTCTTCCACCGGGTGATCAGCGGTTTCATGATCCAGGGCGGAGACCCGCTGGGCAACGGCACCGGCGGTCCCGGCTACCAGTTCGAGGACGAGTTCCACCCGGACCTGCGCTTCGACAAGCCCTACCTGCTGGCGATGGCCAACGCGGGACCGGGCACCAACGGCTCGCAGTTCTTCGTCACCGTCTCCCCGACGGCCTGGCTGAACCGCAAGCACACCATTTTCGGTGAGGTCGCCGACGCCGCGAGCCAGAAGGTCATCGACGCCATCGCGGCCACGCCGACCAACCCGCGCACCGACCGTCCGCTGAACGACGTGGTGATCGAGTCGGTCGAGATCCGCGAGGGCTGAGCACCTCGTCCCCGGAGTGCGAAAGCCCTCCAAGGGAACCAATCGCCCCGCTCATCCGTAAGGATGGGCGGGGCGGGGCTTTTTCACACGACCTAGGGGATCCCATGGACGACCAGGCCGCCGGCAGCGCGCAGGACGCCCAGCGCGTACCTGTCTGTTATCGCCACCCGGACCGGGAGACCGGTGTCCGCTGCACGCGGTGCGAGCGGCCGATCTGCCCGGAGTGCATGGTCGACGCCTCGGTCGGATTCCAGTGCCCGGAGTGCGTCCGTGGCGGCACGGGGCACGCGCCTTCGGCCTCCATGCCCCGCACCCTTGCGGGCGGAGTGGTCGCGGCCGATCCCAGGCTGCTGACCAAGATCCTCCTCGGGATCAACCTGGCGGTGTTCGTCGCCGTGCAGATCCGGCCGTCCCTGGCGCGTGAGCTGTATCTGATCGGTCAGTGGCCGCCGGCGCCGTTCCTGCCGACCGAGGGCGTGGCGACGGGCGAGTGGTACCGCTTGTTCACCTCGATGTTCGCGCACGAGGAGATCTGGCACATCGGGTTCAACATGCTCAGCCTGTGGTGGCTCGGCGGACCGCTGGAGCAGGCACTGGGCCGGGCCCGCTATCTCGCGCTCTATCTGGTTTCGGGCCTGGCGGGCAGCGCGCTGACCTATCTCCTGGCCGCGGGGACCGCGGCGTCGCTCGGTGCGTCCGGTGCCATCTTCGGACTGTTCGGCGCGACCGCCGTCCTGATGCGCAGGCTCCAGTACGACATGCGGCCGATCATCGCCCTGCTGGTGATCAACCTGATCTTCACGTTCAGCTGGGGCAACATCGCCTGGCAGGCGCATATCGGGGGACTCGTCGCCGGTGTCGTGATCGGCTACGCCATGGTCCACGCCCCGCGGGAACGGCGGGCGCTGGTGCAGTACGGCACCTGTGCGCTGGTGCTGGCCGTGGTCGTGGGGATGACCCTGCTGAGGACCGCTCAGCTGACCTGAGCACCGTGGTTGTCCACAGACCGTGGCGAATCTTGTGCATAGGGTGCGGGGAGCTGGGTGCTCCGCGCGTACGGCCGAGGTTTATGCAGGTCAGAAGGTTTGCGAACATGTTTTCGGTTGCCGGTGTTTCTGTCACATCGGCGTCAACCTTCAGAGGGTTATCCACAGATCGAGTTTCCTGTCCACATGTGGACAAGGCCTGTGGATAACTCAGGGGATAGTCCTGCCCAGAGCTGATGACAGCTCTGGGCAGGGCAGTGCTCACCGTGGGGCGAGCGCTACTTCCACTGCGTCGAGACGCCGAATCCGGCGGCGATGAACCCGAAGCCCACCACGATGTTCCAGTTGCCCAGGGCGTCGATGGGCAGCGAACCGTCGGTGACGTAGAAGACGACGATCCAGGCCAAACCGATGAGGAAGAGGGCCAGCATCACCGGGGCGACCCAAGCGCGGTTGGTCAGCTTGAGCGCGGTCGTCTGCTTGGCCGGCGGGGGCGTGTAATCGGCCTTCTTGCGGATACGTGACTTCGGCACGAGGGTCTCTCCTGTCGATGCGCTGCGTGGCCGCGCAGGGAACTTGGGTCGGGCTCGGAGCAGCGTACAAGGGGACTCTGAGCGCTCCCCCGGGCGTCCGTTAGCGTAGTGCTTCCGCGGCCCCTAAGGAGATAAGGGTACGTTGAGCAATTCTGCCGACTTCCCCGGACCGGAATCCAGTCCTGCCCGCCGACGCCGTGTCCGGCCCGTGCGGTTCCTCACCGCGGGTGTCTTCGCCCTGGCGGGACTCCTCTTCTTCACCAGCTTCGACACGGCCAGGGGCACCAACATCCGCACCGATGCCTCGCTGCTGAAGCTCTCCGACCTGATCCATGAGCGCAGCCTCAAGAACGGCGAGCTCGACGAGTCCAACGGTGCGTTGCGTGAGGACATCGAGTCCCTCGCCGAGCGTGACGACGGGAGCACCGAGGCGGAGGACGACCGGCTCGCCGACCTGGAAAGGCGCGCGGGCACGCAGAAGCTCAAGGGCGAGGCGATCACGGTCACCCTGAACGACGCCCCGCCGGACGCCACCGCCAAACTCCCCGGCTATCCCGAGCCGCAGCCCGACTATCTGGTCATCCACCAGCAGGACCTCCAGGCGGTGGTGAACGCCCTGTGGCTGGGCGGAGCCGAGGGCATCAAGGTCATGGACCAGCGACTGATCTCCACCAGCGCGGTGCGCTGTGTGGGCAACACCCTGATCCTCCAGGGGCGCGTCTACTCACCTCCGTACAAGATCACTGCGGTCGGGGACCCGGAGAAGCTCAGGGAGGCGCTCGCGGCCGCGCCGGCGATCCAGAACTACATGGTGTACGTCAATGTCTACGGGCTCGGCTGGAAGGTCGAGGACGAAGGCACGGTGACGCTGCCCGGCTACGCGGGCACGATCGACCTGCACCATGCGCGGCCCGTGGAGTAGCAGCCGTACCCGGGCGGCCGTTCCTCTCCCGTTGTTTCACGTGGAACATGCCCGGACATCGAGGCGATCGGCTCCGTGCCGCGTACATGTGGGTACGTGTGGCCGGGCCCGTCCGGACGTGCACCCAGCCTCCGGAGGCCGGGAAACCGGAGGGGGCGCGCCGCTAGTCTGTTGGCGTACGGCGTGGGTCTGGTGCCGTGGTACGACGGAAGGGACGGCATGTACAGCTGGATCTGGCGGCATCTGCCGGGCAATGCACCGGTGCGGGCACTCATCTCACTGGTGCTGGTCATCGCCGTGGTCTACGTCCTCTTCCAGTACGTCTTTCCGTGGGCCGAGCCGCTGCTGCCCTTCAACGATGTGACGGTGGACAACCAGTGAGCGCGCGCATTCTCGTCGTCGACAACTACGACAGCTTCGTCTTCAACCTGGTCCAGTACCTGTACCAGCTGGGCGCCGAGTGCGAGGTCCTGCGCAACGACGAGGTGTCCACGGGACATGCCCAGGACGGGTTCGACGGCGTGCTGCTGTCGCCCGGCCCCGGCACTCCCGAGGAGGCCGGCGTCTGCGTGGACATGGTGCGGCACTGCGCGTCGACCGGGGTGCCGGTCTTCGGTGTCTGTCTCGGCATGCAGGCGATGCAGGTGGCGTACGGCGGCGTGGTGGACCGTGCGCCCGAGTTGCTGCACGGCAAGACCTCGCCGGTGGAGCACGAGGGCAAGGGGGTCTTCGCCGGGCTGCCCTCCCCGTTCACGGCGACCCGCTACCACTCGCTGGCCGCCGAGCCGGCCACGGTACCGGTGGAGCTGGAGGTCACGGCCCGGACGCCGGACGGGACGGTGATGGGGCTGAGGCACCGTGAACTGCTGGTCGAGGGTGTGCAGTTCCACCCAGAGTCGGTGCTGACCGAGCACGGTCACCGGATGCTGGCCAACTGGCTGGTGGAGTGCGGCGACGAGGGCGCGGTGGCGAGATCGGCGGGGCTCGCGCCGGTGGTGGGCAGGTCCTCGGCGTGACCGCGCTGCGCCCCGAGCGCGAGTCCGGCGCCCATGGCGTCGGCGGCCAGGGCACCCCGTACGGCGGGCAGCCGTACGGGGCGCCGGGTGCGTACGGGGACGGCTGGTACGACAACACCGGGGCGCCCGGCACCTACGGCGGTGCCTCCGACACCACCGCGCAGCTGCCACCGGTCGACGAGGAGACCGTGGCGCTGCGCATCCCCGACCCGCCGCCGACGCATGCGGCGCGTGAGGAATCCGCCTCGGCCGGCGGCGGGCGGGCGGCCCGCAGGAAGGCCGCCAGAAAGCGTCAGGGGCGGCGTGGGGGCTCGCACAAGGCGGCGGAGGTCTCAGGCGGCGCAGAGGGCCGAGAGGGCCCGTCAGGGGGCGCCGAGAGGGCTTCCCGGGCGCCGCTGTCCCGGGTGGAGGCGCGTCGGCAGGCGCGGGCGCGCAAGGTGAGCCCCGCGGTCGTCGCGAGCCGGGCCATCGGCGAGGTGTTCATCACCTGCGGGGTGCTGATGCTGCTGTTCGTCACCTACCAGCTGTGGTGGACGAACGTCCGGGCACAGGCGCAGGCCGGCCAGGAGGCCAGCGACCTCCAGAAGGACTGGGCGAGCGGTGAGCGCAAGCCGGGCGCGTTCGAGCCGGGCCAGGGCTTCGCACTGCTGCACATTCCCAAGCTGGACGTGGTGGTGCCGATCGCGGAGGGCATCAACAGCAAGAAGGTGCTCGACCGGGGCATGGTGGGCCACTACGCGGAGGGTGCGCTGAAGACGGCGATGCCGGACGCGAAGGCCGGCAACTTCGGGCTCGCGGGGCATCGGAACACGCACGGGGAGCCGTTCCGGTACATCAACCGGCTGGAGCCGGGCGACCCGATCGTCGTCGAGACCCAGGGCGAGTACTACGTCTACAAGATGGCGTCCATACTGCCGGTGACGTCGCCGAGCAACGTGAGGGTCCTTGATCCCGTTCCGAAGGGATCGGGTTTCACCGGGCCGGGCCGTTACATCACGCTGACCACGTGCACTCCGGAATTCACCAGCAAATACCGCTTGATCGTCTGGGGCAAGATGGTCGAGGAACGGCCGCGCAGCAAGGGCAAGCCGGATGCGCTCGTCAGTTAGGGCAGAGGAAACGTGGCAGCGACCGCCGACGACACCGCACAGCACACCGACCCGTTCCCGCCGCAGCGGGCGCGCCGCAGCCGGCGTATGGGGCCGGTGGCGATGGTGGTCAGCTTCTTCGGGGAACTCCTCATTACCGCGGGCCTGGTGCTCGGTCTGTTCGTCGCCTACTCGCTGTGGTGGACGAACGTCGTCGCGGACCGCGCGGCGGACGAGCAGGCGGACAAGGTCCGTGACTCCTGGGCGCGGGAGCCGGACGCCGGTGGTGGCGCGGGAGGTGGACCGGCCTCCTACGACAGCGGGAAAGGCGTCGGCTTCCTCCATGTGCCCGCGATGACCGGTGGCGAGATCCTCGTCGAGAAGGGCACCTCGATGAAGGTCCTGAACGACGGCGTCGCCGGCTACTACACCGACCCCGTGAAGGCGGTCCTGCCGACCTCGGGGAAGAAGGGCAACTTCGCCCTCGCGGCCCACCGGGACGGCCACGGCGCGAAGTTCCACAACATCCACAAGATCGAGAAGGGCGACCCGATCGTCTTCGAGACGAAGGACACGTGGTACGTCTACAAGACCTACGCGATCCTTCCCGAGACATCGAAGTACAACGTGGACGTCCTCGGGAAGATCCCGGAGGACTCCGGCAAGAAGAAGGCCGGCCACTACATCACGTTGACGACCTGCACGCCGGTGTACACCAGCAAGTACCGCTACATCGTCTGGGGCGAACTGGTCCGCACGGAGAAGGTGGACAGCGAGCGGACACCGCCGGAGGAACTGCGCTGATACCGGCCCGGGACCGGCGCGCCACCTCGAAAGGGTCCACTGACTGAGCCCCGGTCCCCTCTCTCCGGAGAGAGGGGACCGGGGCTCAGTCACGCGTGGGCGGGTGCCGCGGGTCAGCCGAAGAAGCCGCCGCCGTTCCCTCCGTTGCCGCCGCCCTGGTCCACGGTGATCAGGTCGACCTTCGAGCCCTTGTCGACCGGGGTGCCCTGGCCCGGGTTGGAGGCGATGACGCGGGAGTTCGGGTCCTGGGCAGGGCCGACGTTGCCGACCACGAGCCCGGCCTGCTGGATCAACTGCTGGGCTTCCTGGAGAGTCCGGTTGTTGATGTCCGGCACGGCGACCTTCTGGTTCTCCTTGGCCTTGCCGATGACGATCGTCACCTGGGAGTTCTTGTCGATCTGCTGGCCGCTCGGCGGGGTGGTACGGATGACCTTGCCGACCTGGTTCGGGTCGTCGACCTCCTCCTCGGAGCAGGTGCCCTGGAGGTCGTTCTCCGCCATCCGCGCCTTCGCCTCGTCACAGGTCTGGCCGGTGACGTCGGGGACCGTGGACTTGGCCTCCTCCTTGGCGACGACGAGGGTGATGGTGGTGCCCTTCTCCACCTCTTCGCCGAGACCCGGGTCCTGTTCGAGGACGGTGCCCGGTTCCTGGGCGTCCACCCTCTCCTCGACCTCGACCACGAACTCGTACTTGTCGCCCTCGAGCTCGGCCTTGGCGTCCTCGACCTGGTCGCCGACGACGCTCGGGACGGCCACCTTGGGTGCCCCCGTGGAGACCACCAGGCTGACGGTGAACTCCTTGTCGACCTTCGTGCCGGGCGTCGGGTTCTGAGAGCAGATCTTGCCCGCGGTCTGGTCCTCGCAGGGCTTCTCCTCGAAGCTGAGTTTCAGATCGGCGTTGACGGCGAGCTGTTCGGCGCTCGCCTTCGTCTCGCCGACGAAGTTGGGGGTCGCGACGGTGCTGTTGCCCACGCCGTCGCCGCTGATGACCCAGCGGCCGATCAGGATCGCGCCGATGAGGACCAGGACGCCCGCCACGACCAGCAATATCGTCGAGGTGTTGTTCTTCTTCGGCTGGCGGCGCCGGCTCTGCCGGTCGTCGTAGCCGTAGCCGCCGTCGTCCGGGTTCATGGGCGGCAGCATCGAGGTCGGAGCGCCCGCGCCGGTGTCCGGACGCAGGGCGGTGGTCGGCTGGTCGTCCGGGTAGCCGCCGTAGCCGACCGCGCCCATGGCCGCGGTCGCCGCGACGGGCTGGCCGTCGAGGCAGGCCTCGATGTCGGCGCGCATCTCGTCGGCCGACTGGTACCGGTAGTCCGGGTCCTTGACCAGTGCCTTCAGCACGATCGCGTCCATCTCGGGCGTGATCTCGGGGTCGAAGACGCTCGGCGGCTGCGGTTCCTCCCGTACGTGCTGGTAGGCGACCGCGACCGGGGAGTCGCCCACGAAGGGCGGGCGGACGGTCAGCAGCTCGTAGAGCAGACAGCCGGCGGAGTACAGGTCGGACCGCGCGTCGACCTGCTCGCCCTTGGCCTGCTCGGGCGAGAGGTACTGCGCGGTGCCGATGACGGCCGAGGTCTGCGTCATGGTCATGCCGGAGTCGCCCATCGCGCGGGCGATACCGAAGTCCATGACCTTGACCTGGCCGTTGCGCGTCAGCATGACGTTGGCGGGCTTGATGTCACGGTGGACGATGCCGGCCCGGTGGGAGTACTCCAGCGCCTGGAGGATGCCGATGGTCATCTCCAGCGTCCGCTCCGGCAGCAGTTTGCGGCCGCTGTGCAGGAGCTCACGGAGCGTGGAGCCGTCGACGTACTCCATGACGATGTACGGGATGGAGACCCCGTCGATGTAGTCCTCGCCCGTGTCGTAGACCGCCACGATCGCGGGATGGTTGAGCGAGGCGGCCGACTGGGCCTCCCGGCGGAACCGGGCCTGGAAGGACGGGTCACGCGCGAGGTCCGCGCGCAGCGTCTTCACCGCCACGGTGCGGCCGAGGCGGGTGTCATGGGCGAGGTAGACCTCCGCCATGCCACCGCGGCCGAGCACATGGCCCAGTTCGTACCGGCCGCCGAGGCGACGCGGCTCTTCCATAGCTACCTACCAGCCCTCTCCGTCGATCCCGGGCGGCACATGTGTGCCGCCGGAGGCTGCCGTCCGGGCATACCGTACCCGGCTCGCTCTGTGTGACCTGGCCAAGTGAGTCAGCCGATACAGGACCGGTATCGCAACGTGCACCGATGCACGGTGGACGTGACCGGGGTCACTGCTTGCCCTTGATGACCGCCTCCATCACGCTCTTGGCGATGGGGGCCGCGAGGCCACCGCCGGAGATGTCGCCACGCACGGCGTCGTCGTCCTCGATGACGACCGCGACGGCCACGGGCGAGCTGCCGTCGCTGTTCTTGGCGTAGGAGATGAACCACGCGTAGGGGTTCTTGCTGTTGTTCTCACCGTGCTGGGCCGTACCCGTCTTGCCGCCGACCGTGACGCCGGGGATCTGCGCGTTGGACCCGGTGCCGTCGTTGACGACCGTCTCCATCATCGACTGGAGGATCTGGGCGTTCTTCGCCGACAGCGGCTCGCTCAGCGTCTCCGGATCCGTCTTCTCGACGGTGTCCAGGCTGGGGGCCTGGAGTTCGTCGACCATGTACGGCTTCATCAGGGTGCCGTTGTTGGCGATGGCGGCGCTGACCATGGCCATCTGCAGGGGCGTCGCGGCGGTGTTGAACTGGCCGATGGAGGAGAGGGCGACCTGCGAGGGTTCCATGTTCTCGGAGAACACGGAGGCGCTGGAGCGGACCGGGGTGAACTGCTCCTCGGTGAACCCGAACTTCTTGGCCGTCTCCAGCATCTTCTCGTTGCCGAGGTCGGCGCCGAGCTTGCCGAAGACGGTGTTGCAGGACACCCGCAGCGCCTCGCGCAGGGTGGCGTCCTTGCAGGGCAGGTTGCCGTCGTTCTTCAGCTCGGTCTTGGTGCCCGTCATGATCCACGGCAGCGGGGTGTCGGTCTTCTCGTCCGCGTCGTCGACCAGCCCGTGCTCCAGCGCGGCGGCCGCGGTGACGACCTTGAAGGTCGAGCCGGGCGGGTAGACCTCGCGCAGCGCCCGGTTGAGCATCGGGTCGTCCGGGTTGTTCTTCTTCTGCAGCTTCTGCCAGGCCTTGGTGTCCGTGTCGAGGCTGTTGCCGGCGATCGTGGACGGGTCGTACGACGGGTAGGAGGCCAGGGCGAGGATCTTGCCGGTGGACGGCTCGATGGCGACGACGGAGCCCTTGCCGCCCTGCTTCTTCAGACCGTCGTAGGCGGCCTTCTGCGCGGCACCGCTGAGGGTGGTGACGACGTTGCCGCCCTCCTTGTTCTTGCCCGTCAGCATGTCCAGCGTGTTGCGGAAGAAGAGCCGGTCGTCGTTGCCGGTGAGGATGCCGTCCTCGATGGACTCCAGCTGGTTGGCGCCGAAGGCCTGGGACACGAAGCCGGTGACGGGCGCCCACATGGCGCCGTTCTTGTAGGTCCGCTTGTACGCGAAGTCGCCGTTGGTGGCCTTGTGCCCGGTGATGGGCTCGCCGTCGACGATGATGTCGCCGCGGGGCGAGGCGTACCGCTCGATCGCCACGCGGCGGTTGTTCTCGTCGTTCCGCAGTTTGTCGGCCTGGGCGTACTGGATCCAGTTGTTCCGGACGAGCAGGGCGAGGATGAGCAGGCCGCAGAAGATCGCGACCCGGCGCAGGGGCTTGTTCACGGGCGGACCACCTGGGTCATCTCGGCGTCGGGGTTGGCGGCGGGAGCGGGCGCCGGGCGGCGGGCGGTGTCGCTGATTCTGAGCAGGATGCCGATCAGCGCCCAGTTGGCGATGACGGAGGAGCCTCCGTAGGCCAGGAAGGGCATCGTCATACCGGTCAGCGGGATCAGGCCCATGACGCCACCGGCGACGACGAAGACCTGGAGCGCGAAGGCGCCGGACAGGCCGATGGCGAGCAGCTTGCCGAACGGGTCCCGGGCGGCGAGGGCGGTACGGACGCCACGCTCCACGATCAGCGCGTAGAGCAGGATCAGCGCCATGACGCCGGCCAGGCCGATCTCCTCGCCGAAGGTGGCGAGGATGAAGTCGGAGTTGGCGGCGAAGCCGATGAGGTCGGAGTTGCCCTGGCCGAGGCCGGTGCCGAGGGTGCCGCCGGAGCCGAAGGCCCACAGAGCCTGCATGGCCTGCTCGGAGTGGATGATGCCGTCCTGGACCCCGGCGCGGCTGAGCTCGAACTCGCGCATCGGGTCGAGCCAGGCCTGCACACGGGTCTGGATGTGCGGTTCGAAGCTCGCCACGCCGACGGCGCCGACCGCGGACATCAGCAGGCCGAACACGATCCAGCTGGTCCGCTCGGTGGCGACGTACAGCATGATCACGAACATGCCGAAGAACAGCAGCGAGGTGCCGAGGTCGGTCTCGAAGACCAGGATCAGGATGGAGATGATCCAGACGACGATGATCGGGCCGAGGTCGCGGCCGCGCGGCAGATAGAGGCCCATGAAGCGGCGGCTGGCGAGGGCCAGGGCGTCGCGTTTGACCATGAGGTAGCCCGCGAAGAAGACCGCGAGGACGATCTTGGCGAACTCGCCCGGCTGGAGGGTGCCGAGGCCGGGGATCTTGATCCAGATCTTGGCGCCGAAGACGTTGTGGCCGAGGCCGGGGACCAGCGGCAGGAGCAGCAGGACCAGCGCGCCGGCCATGGAGATGTAGGTGTAGCGCTGCAGGACGCGGTGGTCCTTGAGGAAGAACAGGACGGCCACGAACAGGGCGACGCCGAGCGCGGAGTACATCAGCTGGCGTGGTGCCGCCTCGACGAACGTCCGGCTCGCCTGAAGCCGCTCCGACTGGTCCAGGCGCCAGATGGCGACCAGGCCGATGCCGTTCAGCAGTGTCGCCAGCGGCAGCAGCAGCGGGTCCGCGTACGGGGCGAACTTCCGTACGGCGAGATGGCCGAGGCCGGCCATCAGGCCGAGACCCAGGCCGTAGCTCAGCAGCCCGGCGGGCACCTCGTCGCTGAGGGCCAGCCCTACGTTGGCGTAGGCGAAGACCGGGATGACGACGGCGAACACCAGCAGGGCGAGCTCGGTGTTGCGCCGGCTGGGTGCGCCGATCGCGCCGATCGTGGACGTGTGCTGCGTCGACGGGTTCGTAGTACTGCTCATCGTGTGACAGGGCCTCTCACGGCTTGCCTACTGCTTACCGCACAGCGAGACGACCTTCTGCTCTTCCTCCGAGAGGCTGGGGCCGGGGCTGGGAGTGGGTGCGGTCGTGGACGGGGGCGTGGACTGCTCCGGGGCCGTCGCCGAACCCGAGGGGTTCGGCGACGGTGAAGCCTTGGACGTGAAGGAGACGGGCGTGGTTCCCGTGGTGCCTCCGGCCTCGCCCTCGCCGGTCTTCGCGTTCTTCTCGCTCTCGGCGGCGCGCCGTTCGGCCTGCTTCTGGCACGCGGAGGCCTGCACCGCGAGTTCCTCGATCTTCTTCCGGGCGCCGTACAGGTCGCCTTCGGCGATGGTCGCCTCGACCAGCTCGCGCTGGTAGGGCGGCAGGTACTTGAGTTCGATCTCGGGGTGGTCCTTCTCGACCTTCGAGAGTGAGACCCAGGCCAGGTCCTGGCTGATGCCCCGGTAGAGCGCGACGTGCTCGCCCTTGGTGCCGACGTAGTACTGCGTCTGCGTCCAGCGCCAGCCGCCGTACACGCCGGCGCCGAGGACGGCGAGCGTGAGCAGGCTGTACACGGATCTCTTGAGCCACCGGCGGTTCTTGGCGGGTTTGACGAAGTCGTCGTCGCCGTAGCCGAAGCCGTCGGTGGGGATGAAGCCGGTGACGTCGCCGCTGCCGGGAGGGCCGAACTCGCCGCCTCCGCCGCGCCGGCGGCCGAGGCCGGAGGCCCGGCCGGCGGGGGTCTGCATGATGCCGTTGTCGTGGGACTGGTTCTGGTTCTCGGCGACGGCGCCGACCACGACGGGGGTGTCGGAGAGCTGCCCGGCGAGGGTGTCACCGGTGTCCAGGTCCAGGACGTCGGCGACGATCACGGTGATGTTGTCGGGGCCGCCGCCGCGCAGTGCCAGTTCGATCAGGTTCTGGACGGTCTCCTCGGGTCCCTGGTAGCTCGCCAGGGCGTCCTCGAGGGTCTGGTGGGAGACCACGCCGGACAGACCGTCGGAACAGATCAGATACCGGTCACCGGCCCGGACCTCGCGGATCGACAGGTCGGGTTCGACGTGTTCGCCGCTGCCGAGGGCCCGCATGAGCAGGGACCGCTGCGGGTGGGTGGTGGCCTCCTCCTCCGTGATCCGGCCCTCGTCGACCAGACGCTGCACCCAGGTGTGGTCCTGGGTGATCTGGGTGAGGACGCCGTCGCGCAGGAGGTAGGCCCGGGAGTCGCCGACGTGCACCATGCCGAGGCGCTGGCCGGTCCACAGCAGCGCGGTCAGGGTGGTGCCCATGCCTTCGAGCTGGGGATCCTCCTCGACCATCATGCGCAGCTGGTCGTTGGCCCGCTGGACGGCCGTGCCGAGGGAGGTCAGCAGGTCGGAGCCTGGGACGTCGTCGTCGAGCGCGACGATGGTGGAGATCGCCTCGGAGGAGGCGACCTCACCGGCGGCGGCACCGCCCATGCCGTCGGCGATGGCGAGCAGGCGGGGACCGGCGTAACCGGAGTCCTCGTTGCCCTCCCGGATCATCCCCTTGTGTGATCCGGCGGCGAAGCGCAGTGACAGACTCATGCGCACCTCGCCTGTCGGCTCCGGGTACAGCCGGTCGTGTCGAGCCACACTGCCCACCCTCCGGTCGGGAGCGCGCCGGGACCCTGGGTGGGGACCCCTCCTGCGTGCTCGCTCCGCTCGCGCTCATTCATTGGTGTAGCACTACTTCCGCAGCTCGATGACGGTCTTGCCGATGCGGATCGGTGCGCCCAGCGAAATCGGCGTGGGTGTCGTCAGCCGGGTCCGGTCCAGGTAGGTGCCGTTGGTGGAGCCCAGGTCCTCGACGATCCACTGACCGTCGCGGTCCGGGTAGATCCTGGCATGGCGGCTGGAGGCGTAGTCGTCGTCCAGCACGATCGTGCTGTCGTGCGCCCGGCCCAGGGTGATGGTCTGCCCCTGAAGGGCGACGGTGGTGCCGGTGAGGGTGCCCTCGGACACCACCAGCTTGGTGGGCGTGTTACGGCCACGGCGTCCGCCGCCGGACTGCTGGCGCTGCGGCGGAGGTGCCTGGCGGGCGGCCTGCTGCGCCCGGCCCGCTTCCCGGCGGGAACCGCGCTGGGTGACGCGGGTCCCGAACAGGTCGCTGCGGATGACCTGCACGGCCACGATCACGAACAGCCACAGTACGGCCAGGAACCCCAGCCGCATGACCGTGAGGGTCAGCTCTGACATTGCCCCCGCTTCACCCTTCGGCTTGCCTATAGATAACGGTGGTGCTGCCCACGACGATTCGCGAGCCGTCGCGGAGCGTAGCGCGGGTGGTGTGCTGTCCGTCCACCACGATGCCGTTGGTGGATCCGAGATCCTGGATCACCGAGGGCGTTCCGGTGCGGATCTCGCAGTGCCGGCGGGAGACGCCGGGGTCGTCGATCCGTACGTCCGCTTCGGTGCTGCGGCCCATGACGAGGGTGGCACGGGAGATCTGGTGGCGGGTGCCGTTGATCTCGATCCAGTAGCGGGCGCGTCCGCCGGGCACGGGGGCCACGGGAGGCCGCCGGGCGCCCGCCGGCTGCGGGTAGCCGTAACCGCCGGGGCCGCCGCCGGGGGGCGGCGCGGCCGGCATGGGCGGGGCGGCCGCAGGTCCGGCCGGCGGGTAGCCGTAGCCACCGGGACGGCCGGCCGGCGGGGCGCCGCCCGGCCCTACGGCTCCGGGGCCCGCGCCGCCGGCCTGGCTGGCGGAGGAGGCGAGCGTACGGCTGCGGACCCGGTACAGGCCGGTGTCGAGGTCGTCCGCCTTCTCCAGGTGCACCTTGATGGGGCCCATGAAGGTGTAGCGCTGCTGTCTGGCGTAGTCGCGCACCATGCCGGCGAGCTCGTCCCCGAGCTGGCCGGAGTACGGGCTGAGGCGCTCGAAGTCCGGGGTGCTCAGCTCGACGATGAAGTCATTGGGTACGACGGTGCGGTCGCGGTTCCAGATGGTGGCGTTGTTGTCGCACTCCCGCTGGAGTGCTCCCGCGATCTCCACGGGCTGCACCTCGGACTTGAACACCTTGGCGAAGGTGCCGTTGACCAGACCTTCGAGACGCTGCTCGAACTTCTTCAGGACTCCCATGGGGCACCTCCTCCGTCGCTGCCGTCCTGTGTACTGCCCCGTGCACCGTTTCGTGCACCGGTTACCCGGTACTGCTTACTGATCGTATCCACGCGTCGCTCGACCGGCTGGTTCCCCCTGTCCGCCCGGCCGACGGGTGTCGACCCCTGACGGAGTTCCCTGCGGGGCTCCTCTTCGAACTCCTCCGGCGGTGGCTCGTGCCCGTCGTGCTGCCAAGGATCGTAGAGGGGGCCGAAGACCAGTGTCCCGCACCTGACGGTGGTCTCGGTCCGGCTCCGGGGGAGACGGGTGCGACCGGTACGAGGTTGATACGTGGAGCAATCGCCTTTGTCACACGGTTGTCGCACGGTGCGCGCCGGGAAGGGAAAGGGCCGGGGGCGGTCCTCGGAGGCGGTCGCGGAAGGTCGTGCGAGGTCGTGCCGGTCGGGTCGCGGGCGGTGAAAAGGGATGTGAATCCACCCCGATCAGCGTGCTAATGTTCTGGGTGTCGGAAGGCGCCGGACCCCAAGGGGCAAGGGCTCGAGGACACACCCAATGCGCGGGTGGCGGAATAGGCAGACGCGCTGGATTCAGGTTCCAGTGCCCGAAAGGGCGTGGGGGTTCAACTCCCCCCTCGCGCACACCGTCGGACGGGCGGCATCCATCGGATGCCGCCCGTTTCGCGTGTTCGGGGTGGGTGTACGGGCGAGACGGCGTGTGAGGAACGTCTCATGATCATTTTCGGCCGGGGCGGCGTGATCATCGCGTCCGGCGGGCGTGCGGGGAGGGTCGCGCCGGGAGTCCGGGGCGGCCGTTGTGGGAAGGCGCGGGGTGTCGTGGCCGTGGCGCGGGGTGGCCGGGGGCGAGGAGCCGGGGGCCGACTGCAGGATGACGGCACCCACGTCCCGGCCGGGTCGAGTACGGCGAGGGGACGGGCGGGTGGCGGTGGTGCGGGCGTATCTCCGGGGCCGATCCGGTCGGCGCGCGTCCGGCCGGGGGTCGGCCGGGCGGGTCTCGGGTTCGGTCGGGGCTGTTCGGGGCGGGGCGAGGTCCGGCCGGGTCTCGTTCGTGCGGGCCATGGTCGCGTGGGTCTCGTTCGTGTGGGTCATGGTGCAGAAACCGGCGGGGCGGTTTTTATCAGGTGGTCGTCAGATGTGACCGGTACCAGGGCGCGGACCGGGCGAACGTGGTCGTGAAGTCCTCGCGCGGTGAGCAGTCCAGGTTCTTCCAGAAGCCGTCGTCCGCGAACCAGTGGTCCACGGTGAGCATGCCCAGGTGATGCAGCGCCCGGGGGGAGCCGGCGGCCCGCGCGCGGGCCGTGGCCACGTCCACCGAGGCGCCGGGGCGCTCCACCTGCTCGCACACGGCCGTGAGGAGCGCGGAGGCGGACACCGGGTCCGGGTGGCCGACGTAGTGGGCGCCGGGCCCGTGGTGCGGGGACAGCGCGGCGGCGACGGCCGCCCGGCCCAGGGTCTCGACGTCGATCATCGACTGGAGGGCGGTGCAGCCGGTGATCGTCGCGGACAACTCCCGCAGCAGTTGCACCAGTCCGGGGACCACCCAGCGGTCGCCCTCGCCGTGCACCAGGTGCGGGCGCAGCACCAGGCCGCCCGCGTCGAGGACATGCCGTTCGGCCGCCGCGCGGGTGCGGCCGACGACGGACACGGGCGCGATCGGGGCCTCGCCGGGCCGCACTCCGTGGAAGGGGCCCCGGCCGTGGACGGCGGCCGTGCTCACGTACACGATCCGGCGCACCCCGGCCCGTACGGCTTCCTCCACGAGGGCCGCCGTACCGAGGTCGTTGACCGCCGTGACGGCGTCCGGGTCGCCGCTCACGCGGGAGGCGCAGTGGACGAGGACGTCGACGCCGGCACAGGCGCCGTGCAGGGTGCCGGGGGCGGCGAGGTCGCCGGGTACGGTCCCGGTCTCCCGCGACGCTCCGGGTGTGCGGCGGGACAGCGACCGGACCCGGACACCGGGACGCCGGCGGGCCGCCGCGGCGACCCTGCTGCCGATGAACCCCGTCGCGCCGGTGATCAGGAGGTCGGCGGTCATGACGGCGACCGTACCGGGGCGGTGGGCGCGCAGGTGAGGGTGGCGGCGAAGACGGGCTCGTCGTCCTGCCGGCCCGACACGCGCACCGTCACCTCGTCCTCGTTCTTCTCGAGCACCTCGGCGTCGATCCAGCAGGGGGTGTCCAGCTCGGCGTAGCGGCTGAAGGACACCGACAGTTCGGACGGCAGGAAGGGCAGTCTGCCCGATGCCGCGGTCGCCGCCTGGCGGGCGGCCTCGAACAGGACCATGCCGGGGACGTGGTCGTTGGGCCGCGGGAAGAGCACCGGGTGCGTGGTGTCGACGCGCAGGAGCCAGCTGCCGGGCCGGTCGCCGGGGGCGAGGACGACGTCCTCCGCCCGGTGACGGCCCACCCGTTCCGGTGAAACCGGTGCCGGTGGCGGTATTCGAGAGCTCCTCACGGCCAACTGGCTTTCCCGCAGGCGGCGGTAGGCGGCCGGTGAGATGCATCCCGTGCTGCCGGTGCCGCCGGCGAGAAGCCGCCCCGCGCGGTGGAATTCCATGGTCGTGCGCATGCCGTTCAGGCCGCGGCCCCGGCGCCGCACCTCGGAACAGACGACGTCGACGGTGACCGGCTCGGCCGCGTCGGCCAGCAGCAACGCGGCGGGGTCGGTGGAGATCTCCAGGTCGTGCATGACGAAGTGGGTGTCGCAGGGGGCGCCGAACTCGGCGTGCGCCAGGGCCATCGAGGTCTGGCGCAACGTTTCACCTACGATCATCGGATCCTGGTGACGGTCGTCGACGGGGCCGAAGAAAGTGTGGTCGGCGGGCCAGTGGGCGGTGACGCGGAAGTGTTCCGCCGAGAGCCGGGTCCATGCGACGGGGAAGACGTCCGCCGTGCGGGGGCGGTGCGCGAGTTCCGGCGTGACGAGGGTGCGGGCGGCCGGTGTCCCCGGAGGGTTTGCGGGGGAGGCCCGCTGTCCGGTCTGATCCTCCAAGGGTGCGCTCAAGGAATCCGGCTGCGGCATGAAGAACCCCCGGGATCGACGATCTGGCTCCGGTCGGTTCGCACTAAGATACGGACGAGACGGTTTTTTTCCAAGGGTGATCCACATCGCCGGATTCGAGCCCACGCACCCCGCACAGGGTGACGGACCGTAGGGCGGCTGCACGCCGGCCTCGCGGGGACCGCGCGGTGCGACCCACGGGATCCACGAGGATCCACGCAGATCAGGAGGCACCCGATGGCGCGACAGGAGCGCGCGATCCGCACCCGGCGGACCATTCTGGAGGCGGCGGCGGCCGTCTTCGACGAACGCGGCTACACCTCGGCGACCATCGGGGAGATCCTGGAGCGGGCCGGGGTCACCAAGGGGGCGCTGTACTTCCACTTCGGCTCCAAGGAGGAGCTGGCGCTCGGGGTGTTCGAGGAGCAGCTGGCGATCTCCCTGCCGCCGCAGTCGAGCAAGTTGCAGGAGCTGGTCGACTCCGGTCTGGTGCTGGCCCTGCGGCTGCGGAGCGATCCGCTGGTCCGGGCGAGCGTCGGACTGGCCCTGGACCAGGGCGCGCTGGGGCTGGACCGTACTCCGGCGTTCGGCATGTGGATCGACCAGACCACCCGCACACTGGCCGAGGCGAAGGCGGGCGGTGAACTGCTGCCACACGTGGATGCGGCGGAGACGGCGGAACTGCTGGTCGCGAGCTTCTCGGGGGTGCAGCTCCTGTCGCAGCTGCGCTGCCAGCGGCAGGACCTGGAGCACCGGGTCGTCGTGCTGTTCCACCACATGCTGCCGGGCATCGCCGTTCCCGCCGTGCTGGCCCGGCTGGACATCTCGCAGGACCGTGCGGGGCGGCTGCTCGCCGAGGGAGGGCTGCTGCCGGTGGGGGGAAGTGGCGGAGGCGGGGTAGGCGCGGGCGGACGCGCCCGCCGGCTCCGGGAGGGGCTGGGCCGTTCGTCCACGGGCCGGGAGTTGTCCACAGGGGCGTGACGCTTTTCGGCCACCGGTTGTACGGTCGGCACGATCGATGTCGACGCGTGTGGACGACACGCATGTGTACGGGGGAGGCGGTCGCCGTGACCGAGTTCGTTGCCGGGACGCCCGGGGCCGAAGGTGTCGCCGGGGCGGCGGAGACCGGACCGGCCGACGGGGCGGGCCGGGTGCGGCGGCTGCCGCGGGTGCCGGGGTTCGCCGAGTGGCCGGCCGCCGGCACGCCCAAGCAGGAGGGCAAGGGGCTGCGCGCGGAGGTCCCGCGCGGCGCACACGCCGCCCTCGACCTGGACGGTGCCCGTCCGGACGCGGTGGGCGCCGTCGAGGAGTCCAGCCGCGGCAGGCTGCCCGAGCTGGCCCCGATCCGGGTGGGCAGGATGGCCGCGACACCGTTCGCCTTCCTGCGCGGATCGGCCGGCCTCATGGCGTACGACCTGGCCCGCACCCCCGTGACCGGGATCGGCGCCCAGATCTGCGGTGATGCCCACGCGGCGAACTTCGGCCTCTACGGGGACGCGCGCGGCGGACTGGTCATCGACCTGAACGACTTCGACGAGACCGTGCACGGCCCCTGGGAGTGGGACCTCAAGCGGCTCGCCGCCTCGCTGGTGCTCGCCGGCCGGGAAGCCGGCGCGGACGAGGACACCTGCCGGGCGGCCGCCCATGACGCCGTGGGCGCCTACCGGCGCACGATGCGGCTGCTGTCCCGACTGCCGGCGCTGGACGCGTGGAACGCCATCGCGGACGAGGAACTGGTCTCGCACGCCGACGCCCACGACCTGATGGGCACCCTGACGCGGGTCTCCGAGAAGGCCCGCGCCAACACCAGCGGCCGGTTCGCGGCCAAGTCCACCGAGCCGACGGGGGACGGCGGACGCCGCTTCGTCGAAGCGATGCCCGTGCTGCGCCCGATACCGGACGCCGAGGCCGACCGGGTGGCCGCCTCCCTGGAGGAGTACCTCGGCACCCTGCCGCCGGACCGTCACCCGCTGCTCGCCCGGCACGCGGTGCACGACGTGGCGTTCCGCGTCGTCGGCACCGGCAGCGTGGGCACGCGGTCGTATGTCGTGCTGCTCCTCGACCACCGGGGCGAGCCCCTGGTCCTCCAGGTGAAGGAGGCCCGCCCCTCGGCGCTGGTGCCGCATCTGGGGAAGGCCGGCTTCGAGGCCCCCGAGCCCGAGCACGAGGGCCGCCGCGTGGTGCACGGCCAGAAGCGGATGCAGGTGGTGAGCGACAGCCTGCTGGGCTGGACGACGGTCGACGGCCGCCACTACCAGGTGCGCCAGTTCCGCAACCGCAAGGGAAGCGTCGACCCGGCGGCGCTGGCCGCCGACCAGGTCGACGACTACGCCCGGATGACCGGCGCCCTGCTGGCCCGTGCCCACTCCCACAGCGCAGACCCCCGCCTGGTCGCCGGCTACTGCGGCAAGAACGACGAGCTGGACGAGGCGGTGGCTGCCTTCGCCGTCGCCTACGCCGACCGCACCGAGGCGGACCACACCGACCTGGTGAGGGCGGTGCGGTCGGGACGGATCGCGGCGGAGACGGGGGTCTGAGCGGGTGTCCCGGCCGGCGCCCGACCCGGACA
Organism: Streptomyces sp. NPDC086080; assembly: GCF_044540255.1. Classification (NCBI taxonomy): domain Bacteria; kingdom Bacillati; phylum Actinomycetota; class Actinomycetes; order Kitasatosporales; family Streptomycetaceae; genus Streptomyces; species Streptomyces sp. NPDC086080. The sequence goes on along the minus strand of NZ_JBITRU010000007.1, from coordinate 109,181 downwards.
CCCGGCCGCGTGCACACGGCCGCCGGGCGGTGCGCCGCCGGCGCGGGGCGTGGTGCCCGACCGGGTGGCCTACGCTGTCCGGGTGACGACCTCGGAAGGTGAGCAGGGTGGCGGCGGCTCCGGTGCGGAGCGGACGCCCGGGGACGGTGGTGCGGCGCGGCCCGAGGACCGGCTGGAACAGGCCGTCCGGGCGGCCGAGCAGGCGCTGATCGAGTTCGAGATCGCCGTGGAGACCTTCCGCGTCGAGGTCGAGAACTTCTCCCGGCTGCACGAACAGAAGCTCGGTCCGGTGTACGCCCGCCTCGAGGAGCTGGACGCCCGGATCCTCGAGGCCCGGGCGGCCCGCAGCGACGATCCCGAGGACCGGCGCCGGGCCGATGAGGCACGCGCCCGGCTCGCGCCGATCCCCGGCGTCGAAGAGCTGATGAACGGCTGGATGGACGCGGACGGCCTGTTCCCCGAGGCCAGCGCGATGCTCACGGACCAGCCGGTCCGGCCCCCGCAGCGGGTGCGGCCCAGCGAGGAGGCCCGCAAGCTCTACCGGGAGCTCGCCCGCAAGGCCCACCCTGACCTGGCGCAGGAGGACGAGGAGCGCGCCCGCCGCGAGGAGTTCATCACCCGCGTCAACGCCGCCTACGCCCGGGGCAGCGAGGCGGAGCTGCGTGAACTCGCCGAGGAGTGGGCCAGGGGACCGGAGCTGAAGCGCCTCCCGAGCGCCGCCGAGGAGCTCTACGCCCGCCTCGAATGGCTCTCCCGGCGCAAGGAACTGCTCACCCTGGTCGCCAGGGAACTCGAGGAGAGCGCCATCGGCTCCATGCTCCGCCTCGCCCCGGACGACCCCGACCGGCTGCTCGAGGAGATCGCCGGTCAGCTGCGGGCGCAGGTGACCGAACGCGAGGCCGAGCTGGCGGCGCTGCTGGCCTGAACTCGTGCCCTGCGCTTCGGGTAGCGTCGTGGGCATGAGTTTTGGAGCTGGTGTGCCCACGGTCCGGGTCACGGACCTCAAGGACGGCGACTTCCTGGTGGACGTCCGGGAGGACGACGAGTGGAAGGCCGGTCATGCCGCGGGGGCGCTGCACATCCCCCTCAGCGAGTTCGTGGCCCGCTACGGTGAGCTGACCGAGGCCGCCCCTCAGGACGGCCGGGTCCATGTGATCTGCCGCTCCGGCGGACGGTCGGCCCAGGTCACCATGTACCTGGCCCAGCAGGGTCTCGACGCCGTGAATGTGCACGGTGGCATGCAGGTGTGGGAGTCCGCGGGCCGTCCGGTCGTCACCGACGACGGCGGGCCGGGGCACGTCCTCTAGTGCCGCGGCACTGGCGAGCCAGGCGCGCGGGCTCCTACCGGTCGAAGTCCAGCTCCACCCTCTCCGTCACCGGATGCGACTGGCAGGCCAGCACATAGCCCGCCTCCGTCTCCTCCGACTCCAGCGCGAAGTTGCGGTCCATCCGCACCTCGCCCGTGACCAGGAAGGCGCGGCAGGTCCCGCACACCCCGCCCTTACAGGCGTAGGGCGCGTCGGGCCGGTTGCGCAGCACCGTGTCCAGCAGGGACTCGCCGGCCCGGACGGGCCAGGTGCCGCCGCGCCCGTCGAGCAGGGCGGTCACCGTGCCGCGCGCGGGGGCGGGCGCCGTGGAGGTGGCCGGCGTGCCCCCGTCCACGTGGAAGATCTCCTGGTGGATGCGGGAGCGGGCGACCCCCAGACCGCGCAGCGCCCGCTCGGCGCCCTCGACCAGTCCGTACGGCCCGCACAGGAACCAGCCGTCCACCTGTTCCACGGGCAGCAGCGCCGGCAGCAGCCCGGTCAGCCGCTCCTGGTCCAGCCGCCCCGACGGCAGCCCCGCCTGCTGCTCCTCGCGGGACAGCACCGTCACCAGCTGGAGCCGCTCCGGGTAGCGGTCCTTCAGGTCGGCGACCTCCTCCAGGAACATCGTCGAGGCGGCCGTCCGGTCGCTGCGGATCAGGTGGAACCTGGCCTTCGGCTCCCGGGCGAGGAGGGTCGAGACGATCGACAGCACCGGGGTGATTCCGCTGCCGCCGACGACCGCCGCGTACCGGCCGGGCGCGGGAGGGAGCGTGAAACGGCCGGCCGGGGTCATCACCTCCAGCTCGTCGCCGAGGTTGATCTCCTTGAGCGCGTACGTGGAGAAGGCCCCGCCGTCGACCAGCCGCACCCCGACCCGGAGGGTGCTCGGGGCCTCGCCGTCGGGTGCGGGGGAGCAGATGGAGTAGGTGCGCCGTATCTCCTCGCCGTCGGCGGTGCGCCGCAGGGTCAGATGCTGGCCGGGGGCGTACCGGTACTCCTCGCGCAGATGCGCGGGGACGGCGAGGGTGAGGGCGACGGAATCGTCGGTGAGCCGGTCGACCGCGGCCACCCGGAGCCGGTGGAAGCGGGCCATCACAACTCCTTGAAGTGGTCGAACGGTTCACGGCAGGCCAGGCAGCGGCGCAGCGCCTTGCACGTGGTGGACGAGAATCGGCTGAGCAGTTCGGTCTCGGCGGACCCGCAGTGCGGGCAGCGGACCGGGGCGAGGTCGTCCGCGTGCGGTGCGGAGCGGGTGCGGGTCGCTCCGAGTTCCACCCGGACCGGCCCCGCGGAGGCCGCCCCCGCACGGGGCGGGGCGATGCCGAACTCCCGCAGTTTGCGGCGCCCCTCGTCCGTGATGTCGTCGGTCGACCACGCGGGGGAGAGTACGGTGCGCACCGTGACCTCGCGCACCCCGTGGTCGCGCAGCACCCGCTCTATGTCGAGGCTCATGGCCTCGACGGCCGGACAGCCGGTGTAGGTCGGGGTCAGCTCGACCTCGACGGTGTCCTCACCGCGCGCGTGCACCGCGCGCACGACGCCCAGCTCGCGCAGGGTCAGCACCGGGAGTTCGGGGTCGGGCACCGAACCGGCGAGCTCCAGGAGTTCCGCCTCCAGCGGGGTGGCGGTCACCATGCCGCCCCCGGGTGGCTGCGGTGCAGATGCTGCATCTCGGCGAGCATCCTGCCGAAGGGCTCGGTGTGCAGGCCCTGGCGGCCCGCTCCGGCCGCCCACGCTCCGGTGCGCGGGCCGTCGGGGACGGTGAGCGTGGCCCGGCGCAGCACCTGGCCGGTCCACTCCAGCCAGGCCGCCTCCAGGGCCGTCCAGTCGACGTCGACGCCCTCGACCGGCTGGAACATCTCGCCGGTGTGGCGCCACAGCGCGTTCACGGCCCGCTGCATCCGGGCATGGCTCTCGTCCGTGCCGTCGCCGAGGCGCAGCGTCCACTGCTCGGCGTGGTCGCGGTGGTAGGCGGTCTCCTTGACGGCCTTGCCGGCCAGGGGCGCGAACGGGCCGTCGCCCGAAGCCAGTTCCCCGTACAGGAGGTACTGGTAGGCGGAGAAGAACAGCTGGCGGGCGATGGTGTGGGCGAAGTCGCCATTGGGCTGTTCCACCAGCTGGAGGTTGCGGAAGGCGCGCTCCTCGCGGAGGAACGCCAACTCGTCCTCGTCCCCGGCCATCGACAGCAGCACCCGGGCCTGGCCCAGCAGGTCCAGCGCGATGTTGGCGAGGGCAAGCTCCTCCTCCAGCACGGGGGCGTGACCGGCCCACTCGCCGAGGCGGTGGGAGAGCACGAGCGCGTCGTCGCCGAGGGCGAGCGCGGCGGCCGTGCGGGCGGCGGTGTCCTCGGCGGGTGTCGTCGTCACAGGTGCTGCACCCCCTCGGGGATCTCGTAGAACGTCGGGTGCCGGTAGGGCTTGTCGGCGGCCGGTTCGAAGAACGGGTCCTTCTCGTCCGGGGAGGACGCGGTGATCGCGGACGACGGCACGACCCAGAGGGAGACGCCCTCGCCGCGCCGGGTGTACAGATCGCGGGCGTTGCGCAGGGCGAACTCCGCGTCCGGTGCGTGCAGGCTGCCGGCGTGGGTGTGGGACAGTCCCCGGCGCGAGCGCACGAAGACCTCCCACAGGGGCCAGTCGGTGTGGGTCATGCTCGCGTAGCTCCTGTCTCGCCGTTCCTGTGCTTGGCCGCGTGGGCCGCTGCCGCCTCCCTGACCCAGGCGCCCTCCTCGTGGGCCCGCCTGCGCCGGGTCAGCCGCTCCTCGTTGCACGGGCCGTTGCCCTTGAGGACGTCCCAGAACTCCGTCCAGTCGATCGCGCCGAAGTCGTGGTGTCCGCGCTCCTCGTTCCACTGCAGGTCCGGGTCGGGGAGGGTGAGGCCGAGGGACTCGGCCTGGGGGACGCAGATGTCGACGAAGCGCTGGCGCAGTTCGTCGTTGGAGTGCCGCTTGATCTTCCAGGCCATCGACTGCGCGGAGTGCTGGGACTCGTCGTCGGGCGGGCCGAACATCATCAGCGACGGCCACCACCAGCGGTCCACCGCGTCCTGGGCCATCGCGTGCTGCTGCGGGGTGCCCTTGCTGAGGGCCAGCAGCAGCTCGTAGCCCTGGCGCTGGTGGAAGGACTCCTCCTTGCAGACACGGACCATCGCGCGTGCGTACGGTCCGTAGGAGCAGCGGCACAGGGGGACCTGGTTGGTGATCGCCGCGCCGTCCACGAGCCAGCCGATCGCACCGACGTCCGCCCAGGTCAGCGTCGGGTAGTTGAAGATCGAGGAGTACTTCTGGCGGCCGGAGTGCAGCTTGTCGAGCAGCTCTTCGCGGCTCACGCCGAGCGTCTCGGCGGCGCTGTAGAGATACAGGCCGTGCCCGGCCTCGTCCTGCACCTTGGCCATCAGGATCGCCTTGCGGCGCAGCGAGGGCGCGCGCGTGATCCAGTTGGCCTCCGGCTGCATGCCGATGATCTCGGAGTGCGCGTGCTGGGCGATCTGCCGGACCAGCGTGGCCCGGTAGGCGTCCGGCATCCAGTCGCGCGGCTCGATCCGCTCGTCGGCGGCGACGGCCGCGTCGAAGGCGCGCTGGTGGCCGGCGGTGTCGTCCGTGCCGGTCAGCACGTCGTGCGCCCCGCTGTCCGCCGTATCGCGGGCGGCTGCTGTCGCCATGAGGTCCCCCTCGACCTGGATGCTTTCGGAGCACGCTCCCGACCGATCGTTCGGTTCGTGCGGGATTCCATGGTGAGACGGGCACCGCGAGGTGTCAACCGCTGTGGATAACCTGCGGGTGCCGCCCGTGGACGACGGCACCCGGGCGGCATCCGTGGTGAACGGCCAGGGAGCGGGGCCCAGGGGGACTGTGCCCGGGCGCCTGGTGCTGAGTACCGTTCCATGCGACACGGCGGGGTGGGTGCGCGGGCGTTCGGGGCGTGCGGGCCCGCGGCCGGGGTGGAAGCGGCGACGGACGGTATCGGTGGATCGGGGCGGAATGAACGCGCACGACAAGGGCTCGGACGCCCGGCGAGAACCGGCCGGGCGGGGCGACGGGCCGGATCCGCGCCCCGCGGTGCCCGCGGTGCCCGCGTCCGCGGCCGGTCCGCTCGCGCCCGGTACCCCTCCACCCGGCCACGGCCGGCCGACGGCCGACCCACTCTCGCCGCACTCCCCCGGCCCGGGTACCGACGCCGGTCCCGGTCCGGGTGCCAGCCCCGGCCCCGGTCCGGGTGCCGACCCCGGTCCCGGTTCCGGTGCCGATTCCCCCGTCGGTCCCAGTCCCGCTCCCGGTCCCGCTCCCGGTCCCGGTCCCGGTCCGGGTGCCGAGTCCGGCCCGTGCCCCGATGCCGGTCCTGAGACCGCGGCGGCGGCGGTCGGCGCCGCCGGTGCCGGGGGCGAGACGCCGGAATCTCGCCTGCGCCTCGGCCCGGCCCTCGGTCCTGGTACCGGTCGCGGCCCCGACCCCGCCGGTCCCGGCCCTGGTCCCGCCGCCGGTTTCGGCCCTGGTCCCGCCGCCGGCCCCGGCGTCGAATCCGCCGCCGTGACCGGTCCGTCCGTCGCACCCCATGCCGGTATGGCCGCCCTCTCCCCGCGCTACCGGATTGGCGCCGCCCTGGCGCTCGCGGGTGTCGCCGTCGGGGTCTGTGTGCACCTCGGCATGACGTTCCTGCACGTGGCGCCCCCGAACACGGTGAGCAAGCAGCACCGCGAGTCGGTCGAGAGCTGGATCTACCCGGAGTTCGAGCAGAACTGGAAGCTGTTCGCGCCGAACCCCCTGCAGCAGAACATCGCCGTCCAGGTGCGCGCCGAGATCCTTACGGCGGACGGGGCGTCACGGACCACCGGCTGGTACGACCTGTCCGCGCAGGACGGCCGGGCCATCGACGGCAACCCGGTGCCCAGCCACACCCAGCAGAACGAACTGCGGCGGGCCTGGGACTTCTTCGTCTCCACGCACGACGACGACAATCGGCCGGTGGGTCTGCGCGGGGCGCTGTCCGAGGCGTATCTGCGCCGGATCATGGTGCTGCGTCTCGACCGCGCGGACGCGGCCGGCCGGGACGGCACGGTCGGCCGCGTCCAGGTCCGCTCGCGCACCACGAACGTGCCGCCGCCCGACTGGAGCGAGGAGAAGGTCTCCGCCTCGCCCGTGTACCGCACCCTGCCCTGGTGGTCGCTGCCCGAGGACGAGACCCGGGGAGGGATCGGGTGAACCGCCTCTCGCCGGCCCTCTCCCGGGGGATCGCCCACGTCACCGGCTCCGCGCTCGGCCCGTACCAGACCGCCGTGATCCGTATCGGCTTCAGTCTGACCTGGCTGCTGTTCCTGCTACGCGAGTTCCCCCACCGCCATGAGCTGTACGGGCCGGACGGGCCCTGGGACTTCGGCCTCGCCGAGCAGCTGGTCGCGACGAACGACGCCTTCACCGTGCTGCTCTGGTCCGACAGCCGGATCTGGTTCGAGGCGGTCTACGCGCTGGCCGTGCTGTGGAGCCTCCTGCTGCTGCTGGGCTGGCGCACCCGCACCCTGTCGGTGCTGTTCATGGTGGGTGTGCTGGCGCTGCAGAACCGCAGTGTGTTCATGGGGGACGGCGGCGACAACGTCCTGCACCTGATGTCGATCTACCTGGTGTTCACCCGCTGCGGCCTGGTCTGGTCACTGGACGCACGGCGTGCCCGCCGCGCGGCCGGGGCACGCGCGCGCGGGGAGCGGCCACGCGACCGGGTCGGCCCGGCGCTGTGGTGCGTGCTGGGCCTCCTGCTGCTCCTGGCCACCCTGGCGGGCCGGATGGACGGCGACCCGTTCATACCGGCGCTGCTGTGGACCGTATGGCTCGCGCAGGCGCTGTGGTGGCTGGCCGGGCGCCGCGCGAGGACCGCGCAGCCGCGGATCCTGCTGGACGTCGTCGCGAACACCGTGCACAACGGCGCGCTGCTGGTGATCATGGCGGAGGCGTGTCTGATCTACGCCACGGCCGGCTGGTACAAGGTCCAGGGCTCCCGCTGGCAGGACGGCACCGCCGTCCACTACCCGCTCCACCTGGAGTACTTCTCCCCCTGGCCGTTCCTCGCGGAGCTGCTGACGGCCAGCGGCACCCTGGTGATGCTGGTCACCTATGCCACGGTCGCGGTGCAGGTCGCCTTCCCGTTCACGCTGTTCAACCGCCGGGTCAAGAACGCCCTGCTCAGTTTTATGATCCTCGAACACGCGGTGATCGCCGTCGTGCTCGGGCTTCCCTTCTTCTCCCTCGCGATGATCGCGGCCGACGCGGTCTTCCTGCCGACGTCCTTCCTGCGCCGTCTGGGTGACCTGGCGGCACGCGCGCGGGGGAAGCCGCGCCCGCGCGGGGACGGGGCACCGGTCCCGGCACCGCGATCGGCGGACAGCCCCGCCGGCGCGATCCCCGCCCCGGTGGAGGCGGCCCCGGCAGCCGGCGGAGCACCCGGCCCGCGCACGTAGGCTGCACGCCATGACCGACCCCGACCGCACCACGGGACGCCCCGACGACCGGGCGGACCCGGTGTCCACCTGGCGCCGTCAGGCGGACGACGCCGTCCTGCTCGACGGGTTCCACGCGCTCAAGCACGCCGTGCGCTTCGGGGCCGAGGTGCGGATCGCGCTCGCCGCGGACCGGGACGCCGCGCTGGCGCTCGCCGACGAACTGGCCGGGGACGTACGGGAGGCGCTGGCGGCGCTGCTGACCGAGGTGCCCCACGAGACCTACGCCTCGCTCGTGCCGCGCCCGCACCCCACCGCCGTGGCCGCCCTGGCCGTACGCCCCTCCCGCGCGGGCAACCTGGAGAAGCTGGCGCACACGCCGCGCTCCGCGCCCGTGGTGGTCCTGGACAACCCACGCAACCTCGGCAACGCGGGCGCGGTGATCAGGCTGGCCGCCGGTTTCGGGGCCACCGGGGTCGTCACCACCGGCACCCTCGATCCCTGGCATCCCACCGTCGTGCGCGGCGGGGCCGGGCTGCACTTCGCCACCGCCGTGGAGCGGACGGCCGTCGGGGAGCTGCCGCCGGGGCCGGTCTTCGCGCTCGACCCCGAGGGCGAGGACATCCGCTCACTGCGGCTGCCCGACGACGCGCTGCTCGCCTTCGGCTCCGAGCGCAGTGGCCTGTCGCCCGAGCTGCGCGCGCGGGCCGACCATCTGGTGGCGCTGCCCATGCGCCCCCAGGTCTCCAGCTACAACCTCGCGACCAGTGTGGCCATGACCCTGTACCACTGGAGTGCCACCGGGGGCGCACCCGCCTAGGGACTGTCGTCACTCGCCGTCTGCCCCGCGCCGGCCGGCACGCACTTTCGCCGCACCGGGCGAAAGCCCGGGCACGCCGTGAGCGCGTACCGGACACCGCGAGGCCACCCTCCGGGCGACGACGGGAGGGTGGCGACAGCGCTCGGCGGTGTCTACGCCTCCTTGCGGACCTCGACCACCCGGAAGCGGTTGGCCACGAAGGCGCCGTCGCACAGGGCCGCGTTGGCCGCCGCGTTGCCGCCGGAGCCGTGGAAGTCGGAGAAGGCGGCCGTCTGGTTGACGTACACCCCGCCGGTGAGGTTGAGGGAGAGCTGGGCGGCCTCCTCCAGGCAGACCTCACGCACCGTCGCCTCCACCTCCGGGGAGGTCGTGTAGGCGCCGACCGTCATCGCGCCCTTCTCGCGGATCGTGCGCCGCAGCAGCTCCGCCGCGCCGTCGGCCGAGTCGACGGCGACGGCGAAGGAGACCGGGCCGAAGCACTCGCTCATGTAAGCGGCCTCCGCGTCGGGCTTCGAACCGTCCAGCTTCACGATCACCGGCGTACGGACCACCGCGCCCGGGAACTCCGGATGGGTGATCTCGCGGGAGGCGAGGGCGACCTCGCCGAGCCCGGCGGCGGCCTCCAGGCGGGCCTTGACGTCCGGGTTGACGATGGCGCCCAGCAGCGCGTTCGCCCGGGTGTCGTCGCCGAGCAGGCCGTCGACCGCCTTGGCGAGGTCCGCGGTCACCTCGTCGAAGGTCTTGGGTCCCTGGTCGGTGGTGATGCCGTCGCGCGGGATCAGCAGGTTCTGCGGGGTGGTGCACATCTGGCCGCTGTAGAGCGAGAGGGAGAACGCCAGGTTGGCGAGCATCCCCTTGTAGTCGTCGGTCGACTCCACGATCACCGTGTTGACGCCGGCCTTCTCCGTGTACACCTGCGCCTGGCGCGCGTTGCTCTCCAGCCAGTCGCCGAACTCGGTGGAGCCGGTGTAGTCGATGATCCGGATCTCCGGGCGGGTGGCGAGGGTCTTGGCGATGCCCTCGCCGGGCCGCTCGGCGGCCAGCGCCACCAGGTTCGCGTCGAAACCGGACTCGGTGAGCACCTCACGGGCCACCTGGACGGTGAGCGCGAGCGGCAGCACCGCGCGGGGGTGCGGCTTGACCAGCACCGCGTTGCCCGTGGCGAGGGAGGCGAACAGGCCCGGGTAACCGTTCCACGTCGGGAAGGTGTTGCAGCCGATGACGAGGGCGACGCCCCGGGGGACCGGGGTGAACTGCTTGGTGAGCGCGAGCGGGTCGCGCTTGCCCTGCGGCTTGGTCCACTCCGCCGTGTCGGGCGTGCGGACCTGCTCCACGTACGCGTACGCCACCGCCTCCATGCCGCGGTCCTGCGCGTGCGGGCCGCCCGCCTGGAACGCCATCATGAACGCCTGGCCGGAGGTGTGCATGACCGCCTGGGCGAACTCCATGGTCCGGTCGCTGATCCGCTTGAGGATCTCCAGACAGACCACCGCGCGGGTCTCCGCGCCCGCGTCGCGCCAGGCGCGCATCCCGGCCTTCATGGCCGGCAGCAGTTCGTCGAGGTCCGCGTGCGGGTAGCTCACGCCCAGGTCGAGGCCGTACGGGGAGGTCTCGCCGTCCACCCAGCCGTCCGTGCCCGGCTGGCCGAGGTCGAGACGGGTGCCGAGCAGGGCGTCGAACGCGGCCTTGCCCGCCGCCATGTCCAGGCTGCCGTTCTCCCCGTACGCCTTGGGGTGCTCGGGGTGCGGGGACCAGTACGCGCGCGTGCGGATCGCTTCCAGTGCCTGGTCCAGGGTGGGACGGTGGCGGGCGATCAGCTCGTGCGCCGTGAGTTCGGCGGCCATGCGGGACCAACTCCTCGTCTCAGGAACTCTTCGTCGAGCTCATGGACCGGTGCGGAAACGTAGTCAGGAACGGGCGGTCAGAGTTAGGGTAACCGAACGATCGGTCGGGACAAGGGGTCCGCCGCATCCGTGGAAAACCCCGTGCGGGAGGATCGCGCACATGACAGCACTCGACCTCAGCAGTCCCGTGGCCGTGGTCGGCACCGGCACCATGGGCCAGGGAATCGCCCAGGTCGCTCTGGTCGCGGGCCATCCCGTGCGGCTGTACGACGCCGCCCCGGGGCAGGCCCGGCAGGCGGCCGACGCGATCGGCGCCCGCCTCGACCGGCTGGTGGAGAAGGAGCGCATGGGCGCCGCCGAGCGGGACGCCGCGCGTGCCCGTCTCCAGCCCGTCGACGAGCTCACCGCTCTGGCCGGCTGCTCCCTGGTCGTCGAAGCCGTCCTGGAGCGGCTCGATGTCAAGCAGGAGCTGCTGCGGGCGGTGGAGGACATCGTCTCCGACGACTGTCTGCTCGCCACCAACACCTCCTCCCTGTCGGTCACGGCCATCGGCGGCGCCCTGCGCGTGCCCGGACGCTTCGTGGGCCTGCACTTCTTCAACCCCGCGCCGCTGCTGCCGCTCGTCGAGGTCGTCTCCGGATTCGCCACCGACGTCACCAGTACCACGCGCGCCTACGAGACGGCCCGGGCCTGGGGCAAGACGCCCGTGGCCTGCGCCGACACCCCCGGCTTCATCGTCAACCGCCTCGCCCGGCCCTTCTACGCCGAGGCCTTCGCGGTGTACGAGTCCCAGGGCGCCGACCCCGCCACCATCGACGCGGTCCTGCGCGAGTGCGGGGGTTTCCGGATGGGCGCCTTCGAGCTGACCGATCTCATCGGCCAGGACGTCAACGAGTCCGTCACCCACTCGGTGTGGCAGTCCTTCTTCCAGGACGTGCGTTTCACCCCGTCCCTGGCCCAGCGCCGGCTGGTCGAGTCCGGCCGGCTCGGCCGCAAGACCGGCCGCGGCTGGTACGACTACGCCGACGGCGCCGAGCGCCCCGAACCGCACACCGCCGAACCCGCCGACCCGCCCGCCCACGTGATCGCCGAGGGTGATCTGGGGCCCGCCTCGGAGCTGCTCGAGCTCATCCGCCGGGCCGGCATCGAGGTGCGCGAGCGGGACGAGGACAAGGGCACCCGTCTGGTGCTGCCCGGCGGCGGACAGTTGGTGCTCGCCGACGGCCAGGCCTCCGTGGAGTTCCTTGACGTGGTCTACTTCGACCTCGCCCTCGACTACCGCACCGCCTCGCGCATCGCCCTGTCCCACTGCCAGGACACTTCCGCCCGGACCGTCGCCGAGGCCACCGGTCTGTTCCAGGCGCTCGGCAAGAAGGTCAGCGTCATCGGGGACGTTCCCGGGATGATCGTGGCGCGGACGGTGGCCCGGATCATCGACCTCGCGGTGGAGGCCGTCGCCAAGGGCGTCGCCACCGAGGAGGACATCGACACCGCGATGCGGCTGGGCGTGAACTACCCGCTGGGCCCCTTCGAGTGGAGCCGCCGCCTCGGCCGGGGCTGGGCCGGCGAGCTGCTGGACGAGATGCACGAGATCGACCCGTCAGGACGCTACGCGCCGTCCCTCGCCCTGTACCGGTACGCCTGCGCCGCCCGCGAGCGGGAGGACACCCCATGACCACCGCCAGGCGTGACACGTACACCCCGGAGACGCTGCTGTCCGTGGCCGTGCGGGTCTTCAACGAACGCGGCTACGACGGCACCTCCATGGAGCACCTCTCCAGGGCGGCCGGCATCTCCAAGTCGTCGATCTACCACCACGTGGCCGGCAAGGAGGAACTGCTGCGCCGCGCGGTGAGCCGGGCGCTGGACGGCCTGTTCGGGATCCTCGAGGAGGAGCACGCGCGCGTGGGACGCGCCGCCGAGCGTCTGGAGTACGTCGTCCGGCGCACGGTCGAGGTGCTGATCGCCGAACTGCCGTACGTGACGCTGCTGCTCCGGGTGCGCGGCAACACGGACACCGAGCGGTGGGCGCTGGAGCGGCGGCGCGAGTTCGACCACCGGGTGGCCGCACTGCTGAAGGCGGCGGCGGCCGACGGGGACGTGCGCGAGGACATAGAGGTGCGCCTGGCGACCCGGCTGGTCTTCGGGATGATCAACTCGATCGCGGAGTGGTACCGGCCGGACGTGCGCGGCATGGACGAGCGCGAGGTGGCCGACGCGGTGACGCAGCTGGCCTTCGGAGGACTGCGCAAGACGCGCTGAACCCGTCCCCGGGGTGGCCCTTCGGCGCGTGTGCTCACCCCTGTGGTTCCAGGTCCTCCTCCTCGAACACCAGCAGCGTGCGCGTGCTCAGCACCTCGGGGATCGCCTGGAGCCGGGTCAGCACCACCTCGCGCAGTGCCCGGTTGTCCGGCGTGTGCACCAGCAGCAGGACGTCGAAATCACCGCCCACCAGCGCGATGTGCGAGGCGCCGGGGAGTTCTCTGAGCTGCTCGCGGACCGTGCGCCAGGAGTTCTGGACGATCTTCAGGGTGATGTACGCGGACGTCCCGTGCCCGGCCCGTTCGTGGTTGACGCGGGCCCCGAAGCCGCGGATGACGCCGTCCTCGACCAGCCGGTTGATCCGCGCGTACGCGTTCGCCCGCGAGACATGCACCCGTTCGGCGACCGAACGTATGGACGCGCGGCCGTCCGCCTGGAGCATGCGCAGGATGTCCTGGTCGATGGTGTCCAGGGGCCGCGCCGGCGTCAGCGGACCGGTCCCCTCCTGACCCTCGGCCATTTGTTCAGACGCCACCCGCCCCCACCTCTCCGCCATGGACGCACTGCGTCCATCTCACGTTGTGGAGAACCGTTTGTCCACAGCCTGATGCCACCTGTAGCCAAATTGCGCCGGCGACCGAACAATCGGTTGGTGAGGCGTGTCACAGATGCCACGCCTCCGACATCCCACGAGGAGGTGCCGTCATGACGGTCATGGAGCAGCGGGGGGCCTACCGGCCGACCCCGCCGCCCGCCTGGCAGCCCCGTACGGATCCCGCGCCGCTGCTGCCGGACACCGAGCCGTACCGCGTCCTCGGCACCGAGGCGGCCGCCGCGGCCGACCCGGAGCTGCTGCGCCGGCTGTACGCGGAGCTGGTGAAGGGCCGCCGCTTCAACGCGCAGGCGACCGCCCTCACCAAGCAGGGCCGTCTCGCGGTATACCCCTCCAGCACCGGCCAGGAGGCCTGTGAGGTCGCCGCCGCCCTCGTGCTCGAGGAGCGGGACTGGCTCTTCCCGAGCTACCGCGACACCCTCGCCGTCGTCAACCGCGGGGTGGACCCGGTGGAGGCCCTCACCCTGCTGCGCGGCGACTGGCACACCGGCTACGACCCCCACGCGCACCGTGTGGCGCCGCTGAGCACCCCGCTCGCCACCCAGCTGCCGCACGCCGTCGGTCTGGCGCACGCCGCCCGTCTCAAGGGTGACGACGTGGTCGCGCTCGCCATGGTCGGCGACGGCGGCACCAGCGAGGGCGACTTCCACGAGGCGCTGAACTTCGCCGCCGTCTGGCAGGCCCCGGTGGTCTTCCTCGTGCAGAACAACGGCTTCGCGATCTCCGTACCGCTCGCCAAGCAGACCGCGGCCCCGTCGCTGGCCCACAAGGCCGTCGGCTACGGCATGCCCGGCCGCCTGGTCGACGGCAACGACGCCGCCGCCGTGCACGAGGTCCTGACCGACGCCGTGCGCCGCGCCCGCGCGGGCGGCGGCCCGACGCTGGTCGAGGCGATCACCTACCGCGTGGAGGCCCACACCAACGCCGACGACGCGACCCGCTACCGCGGTGACGCCGAGGTGGAGACGTGGAAGCGGCACGACCCGATCGCGCTGCTGGAGCGGGAGCTGACCGGTCGTGGGCTGCTCGACGAGGCCGGCGCCGAGACCGCCCGACAGGACGCCGAGACCCTGGCCGCCGATCTGCGGGCCCGGATGAACCAGGACCCCGCGCTCGACCCCATGGACCTCTTCGCGCATGTCTACGCCGAGCCCACCCCCCAGCTGGTGGAGCAGCGGGAGCAGCTGCGCGCCGAGCTGGCGGCCGAGGCCGGCCCGGAAGGGGCGCGGGGATGACCACCGTCGCCGTCAAGCCGGCCACCATGGCGCAGGCCCTCACGCGCGCGATGCGCGACGCCATGGCCGCCGACCCGTCCGTGCACGTCATGGGCGAGGACGTCGGCACCCTCGGAGGTGTCTTCCGGGTCACCGACGGACTCGCCAGGGAGTTCGGCGAGGACCGCTGCACGGACACGCCGCTGGCCGAGGCGGGCATCCTGGGTACGGCCGTCGGCATGGCCATGTACGGGCTGCGCCCGGTCGTGGAGATGCAGTTCGACGCGTTCGCCTACCCGGCGTTCGAGCAGCTCGTCTCGCACGTGGCCAAGATGCGCAACCGCACGCGGGGGAAGATGCCCCTGCCGATCACCATCCGCGTCCCCTACGGCGGTGGCATCGGCGGTGTCGAGCACCACAGCGACTCCTCCGAGGCGTACTACATGGCGACCCCGGGACTCCATGTCGTCATGCCCGCGACCGTCGCGGACGCCTACGGCCTGCTGCGGGCCGCCATCGCCTCCGACGACCCGGTCGTCTTCCTGGAGCCCAAGCGGCTCTACTGGTCGAAGGACTCCTGGAACCCCGAGGAGCCGACGGACGTTGAACCGATAGGCCGTGCGGTGGTGCGGCGCTCCGGCCGGAGCGCCACGCTCATCACCTACGGGCCGTCCGTACCCGTCTGCATGGAGGCGGCCGAGGCGGCCCGGGCCGAGGGCTGGGACCTCGAGGTCGTCGATCTGCGCTCCCTGGTGCCGTTCGACGACGAGACGGTGTGCGCCTCGGTACGGCGGACGGGACGCGCGGTCGTCGTCCACGAGTCGGGTGGCTTCGGCGGCCCGGGCGGGGAGATCGCGGCCCGGGTCATGGAGCGCTGCTTCCACCATCTGGAGGCGCCGGTGCTGCGTGTGGCCGGGTTCGACCTGCCGTATCCGCCGCCGATGCTGGAGCGCCACCACCTGCCCGGTGTGGACCGGATCCTGGACGCCGTGGGGCGCCTGCAGTGGGAGGCCGAGAGCTGATGGCACAGGTGCTGGAGTTCAAGCTGCCCGACCTCGGTGAGGGACTCACCGAGGCGGAGATCGTGCGCTGGCTGGTGGAGGTCGGCGATGTCGTCGCCGTGGACCAGCCGGTCGTCGAGGTCGAGACGGCCAAGGCGATGGTGGAGGTGCCCTGCCCCTACGGCGGTGTGGTCACGGCCCGGTTCGGCGCGGAGGGCACGGAACTGCCCGTAGGCGCTCCGCTGCTGACGGTGGCGGTGGGGGAGGCGGCCGAGGGCCGCGCGGGTGGTGGCACGGACACCGCGGACGCCGCGGCCTCCGGGGCGGCACCCGGCCGGGGGACGGCCAGTGAGGGCTCCGGCAACGTTCTGGTCGGCTATGGCACCTCCGAGGCTCCGGCCCGGCGCCGCCGGGTGCGTCCCGGGGAGACGGCGCCCCCCGCGCCCGCCGCCCGCGCGGTGAACGGTGAGTCCAGGGCCGCGGAGCCCGCCGGCGCCCACGCCCGTGTCTCCGGGGCCGCGGAGGGCCCCGTCCCGGTGATCTCCCCCCTGGTGCGCAGGCTGGCCCGGCAGAACGGACTGGATCTGCGGGAGATGACCGGCTCCGGGCCCGACGGGCTGATCCTGCGGGCGGACGTGGAGTACGCGCTGCGTGCCGCCGCGGCCCCGGGCCGTACGGACGCGACCGTCGGCGCACCGGAAACGCGGCCCGACCCGGCGGGCGCGCCGGAACCGGCCGCCCACGCGGGCACCCCGGCCGTCACTCGCGTCCCTCTCAAGGGCATCCGCGGTGCCGTCGCCGACAAGCTCTCCCGCAGCCGCGCCGAGATACCGGACGCGACCTGCTGGGTGGACGCCGACGCCACCGAACTGATGCGGGCCCGCGCGGCGATGAACGCGGCCGGCGGGCCGAAGATCTCGGTCCTCGCGCTGCTGGCCCGGATCTGTACGGCCGCGCTCGCCCGTTTCCCCGAGCTGAACTCCTCGGTGGACACCGGGGCCAGGGAGATCGTCCGGTACGAGGGCGTGCACCTCGGCTTCGCCGCACAGACCGACCGAGGGCTCGTCGTCCCCGTCGTCCGGGACGCGCACACGCGGGACGCGGAGTCGCTCACGGCGGAGTTCGCCCGGCTGACCGAGGCGGCCCGGGCCGGGACGCTGACGCCCGCGGAACTCACCGGCGGCACCTTCACGCTGAACAACTACGGGGTCTTCGGGGTCGACGGCTCCACACCGATCATCAACCACCCCGAGGCCGCCATGCTCGGCGTCGGCCGCATCGTCCCCAAGCCGTGGGTGCACGAGGGCGAGCTGGCGGTGCGGCAGGTCGTGCAGCTCTCGTTCACCTTCGACCACCGGGTCTGCGACGGCGGTACGGCGGGAGGCTTCCTGCGGTACGTGGCGGACTGTGTGGAGCAACCGGCGGTGCTGCTGCGGACACTGTGAGTCCGGTCCGCCTCCTCCCCGGTCGTCCTCGGCCGCGTCCGCGAGCACCCCGCGTTCCCGGTGATCGAAGGGGGCACGCATACTCGGAGGGTGACCGAGTCTCAGCCACCCGGTGATCCGACCGGCGGCATCCTTGGTGATGCCTCCGGTGCACCGGCCGGCAGCCCTGCCGGTGGTGTCCCCGACGACCCCGCCGGGGGGCCCGACGCCGCGTACGACGCCGTCGTACTCGCCGGTGGTGCCGCCCGGCGGCTCGGGGGCGCCGACAAGCCCGGCGTGCGCGTCGGTGGACGGGCGCTGCTCGACCGGGTCCTCGCGGCCTGCGCCGACGCCCGTACCACGGTGGTCGTCGCCGGCCCCCGGCCCACCGCACGGCCCGTGCTCTGGGCCCGCGAGGATCCCCCCGGCGGCGGGCCGCTGGCCGCCCTCGACGCCGGGCTCCGGCACACCACGGCCGGCCGTGTCGTCCTGCTCTCCGCCGACCTGCCGTTCCTCGACCGTCGCACCGTCCAGGGGCTGTTGGCGTCCCTCGGCGGGAGCCCGGCCGACGGCGTGCTGCTGACCGACTCCGACGGCCGGGACCAGCCGCTCGTCGCCGCGTACCGGACCGCGTCCCTGCGCCGCGGCCTGGCCGCGCTCACCGGCCGGCACGGCGCTCTGTCCGGCCTCCCCCTGCGCCGGCTGACCGGCGCTCTCGACCTCACCCGTATCCCCGACCCGGTGGCGTCCTTCGACTGCGACACCTGGGACGACATCGCCGCCGCCAGGGCACGCATCAGGGAGCATGGACACGTGTTGGATGAATGGATCTCCGCAGTCAAGGACGAGCTGGGTATCGACCTGGACGTCGACACCGGCGTGCTGCTCGACCTCGCCCGCGATGCCGCCCACGGCGTGGCCAGGCCCGCCGCCCCCCTGACCACCTTCCTCGTCGGCTACGCCGCCGCGCGGGCGGGCGGCGACCGCGCGGCCGTCGCCGAGGCGGCCCGCAAGGCCGCGGAGCTCGCGCGGCGCTGGGCGGACGAGGACACGCAGAACGCCACGGACCCGCAGAACCCCGCGGCGGACCCGCAGAACCCAGCGGACCCGCGACCGGACGCCGGATGACCGAGCATGGCACCCGGGCCGACGAGGACGCCGACGATCTCGACATCGAGGAGGCGCTCGCCCTCGTGAAGGAACGCCCCGACCGCTCCGCCGGCGGCCACGCCCCGGGCGGCCACACCCCGGGTGGCGGCAGGGACCACCCGCACCACCGCGCCACCACCTGGGCCGAGGCCCGTGCCGCCGCCGAACGCGCCCCGCGTCACGGCACCGGCAGCCGCACCGGCTATCTGACCCCGGTGGCCGTCCCGCTGGCCTCCGCCCTCGGCCTCACCCTGGCCGCCCCCCTCGACGCCCTCACCGACCTGCCCTCCTTCGACACCTCCGCGATGGACGGCTGGGCGGTCTCCGGCCCCGGCCCCTGGGCGGTACGGGAGGAAGGCGTCCTCGCCGGGCACGCCGGGCACGCCCCGCTCACCGACGGCGAGGCCGTCCGTATCGCCACCGGCGCTCGGATCCCCCCGGACACCACCGCCGTGCTCCGCAGCGAACGCGGCCGTACCGACGACAAGGGCCGGCTGCACATCACCGCCGCCGAACGGGCACCGCACACCGTCACCCCCGGCCAGGACATCCGCCCCCGCGGACAGGAGTGCCGCAGCGGCGACCAGCTGCTGCCCGTGGGCACCCTGGTCACCCCGCCCGTCCTGGGGATGGCCGCCGCCGCCGGATACGACACGCTCATGGCCGTCCCCCGACCCCGTGCCGCCGTGTTCGTCCTCGGCGACGAGTTGCTCGGCCAGGGACTGCCGCACGACGGACTGATCCGGGACGCGCTCGGTCCGCTGCTCCCGCCCTGGCTGCGCGCACTGGGCGCGGAGGTCACCGAGGTACGCAGGGTGGGCGACGACGAAGAGGCGCTGTACCGGGCGATCACCGCGTGCGAGGCGGAGGTGATCGTCACCACCGGCGGTACCGCCGCCGGTCCCGTCGACCATGTGCACCCCACGCTGCGCCGTCTCGGCGCCGGCCTCCTCGTGGACGGTGTCACGGTGCGTCCGGGCCACCCCATGCTCCTGGCCCGCATCAAGGACGGCCAGTACCTCGTGGGCCTCCCCGGCAACCCGCTGGCCGCCGTCTCCGGCCTGCTCACCCTCGCCGAACCCCTGCTGCGGACCCTCGCGGCCCGGCCCGCCCCCGAGCCCTACACGCTGCCGCTGCGCGACGCGGTGCAGGGGCACCCGCACGACACCCGGCTGATCCCCGTGGTGCTGCGCGGTGACCGGGCGCTGCCGCTGCTCTACAACGGTCCGGCCATGCTGCGCGGTGTGGCGGCCGCCGACGCGCTCGCCGTCGTGCCCCCCGGAGGCTCCGGGCCCGGTGAGGAGGCGGAACTGCTCGACCTGCCCTGGGCGTCCGGGGGAATCGGGGTGTGTTTCACGTGAAACTTCCGGGCCAGGACGCCATCGCGCGCCAGGCGGACGAACATCTGGTGACCCATCGGGTGAAACTCCCGAGGAAGCTGGTGGAGCATCCGGTCCGCCAGGTCGCCAAGCGGCTGTCCATGGCCCTGGTGGTGCTCGTCGTGACGTCGTTCGTCGTGTACGCCGACCGTGCGGGCTACAACGACAACTCCGACGGCCCGCTCGATTACCTCGACGCGCTCTACTACGCGACGGTCACCCTCTCCACCACCGGGTACGGCGACATCACACCGGTCAGCGACAGTGCCCGCGTCATCAACATCCTCGTCATCACGCCCTTGCGCGTGCTGTTCCTGATCATCCTGGTCGGCACCACCCTCGAGGCCCTCACCGAACGCACCCGGGAGGAGTGGCGACTGAACCGCTGGAGGTCCACGTTGCGCGATCACACCGTTGTCGTCGGGTTCGGGACCAAGGGACGGTCCGCGATCAAGACGGTCTGCGCGACTGGGCTCCGGAAGGAGCAGGTCGTGGTCGTCGATCCCAGTGCGAAGGCGATCGAAGCGGCCACGGCGGACGGTTTCGCGGGCGTCATAGGGGATGCCACGCGCAGTGAGGTGCTCAAGCGGGCCGAGGTGTACCGGGCACGGCAGATCATCATCGCGACGCAGCGCGACGACACGGCGGTCCTGGTGACGCTGACGGCGCGGCAGCTCAACCGGAACGCGAAGATCGTGGCCGCGGTGCGCGAGGAGGAGAACGCCCCGCTGCTCAAGCAGTCGGGCGCCGACGCGGTCATCACCAGCGCCAGCGCGGCCGGGCGGCTGCTCGGGCTCTCGGTGCTCAGTCCCTCGGCCGGCATGGTCATGGAGGACCTCATCCAGCAGGGGACCGGCCTCGACATCGTCGAGCGGCCGGTCATAAAGGCCGAGGTGGGCAAGACCCCGCGGGAGATGGACGACCTGGTGGTGAGCGTCGTACGCGGGCACCGGGTGCTCGGCTACGACGACCCGGACGTCGGGAGGCTGGAGCTGACCGACCGGCTCATCACGATCGTGCGGGCGACGCCGGGCACCCAGGTGACACCCGACACCCGCCCGCTCCCCTGGACCTGATCTCCGCCCCTCGACGGTCGGACCGGGCCCGCCCGCCCCCCGACGGGCGGGCCCGGGCCGCTACTTGCGGTTGTAGAGCCGCATCGTGACCGGCCCGAACACCACCACGAACAGCGCGGACCAGCCCAGCGTCCAGGCGATCTCGTCGGCCGGCCAGTCGCCCGCCATCAGCCCGCGCACCGCGGAGGCCAGATGGGTGACGGGGCTGTTGTTGACGAACGCCTGGAGCCAGCCCGGCATGGTGCGCGGGTCGACGAAGACGTTGGACAGGAAGGTGAGCGGGAAGATCACCATCATGCTGACGCTCATCACCGACTTCTCGGTGCGCAGCATCAGCCCGAACATCGTCCAGATCCACGAGAAGGCGAACGAGAACACCAGCAGCAGCGCGATCCCGGCGACCACGCCGGGGAACCCGCCGTCCGGCCGGTAGCCGAGCAGCAGCCCCATGGCGAGCATGACGACGGACGCGATGGTGTAGCGCAGCGCGTCGCCGAGCAGATAGCCGACCATGGCCGACGGCCGCCAGATCGGCAGCGAGCGGAAGCGGTCGAAGACGCCCTTCTCGATGTCGACGTTCACCGAGACGCCGGTGTACATCGTGATCATCACGACCGACATCACCAGGATGCCCGGCAGCACGAACTGGATGTAGTCCCGGGGAGAACCCGCCAGCGCGCCCCCGAAGAGGTACGTGAACATCAACAGGTTCATGATCGGGAAGGCGGTGACGTCGAAGAGCTGCTCCGGCACATGCTTGATCTTCAGGATGGCGCGCCAGCCGAACGTCAGGGACGTGGACAGCGAGCCGGGCCTCGGCGGGCGCTCCTTGGTGACCAGCAGGGCCGCGAGCGACTCGGTGCTGACCGGCGCGAGTTCCCTGCTCTCGGTGCTCGTGGTCGTGCTCATGCCGCCACCTCGTCCTTCGTGTCGGTGTCGGTGTCGGTGCCGACGCCGTTCCCGGTGGCCTGGCCGGTCTCGTGCCCGGTCAGCGCCAGGAAGACCTCGTCGAGGCTGGGCTGTCCCAGGGAGAAGTTGTCCACGGTGATCCCGGCCCGGGCCAGCTCGCCGAGTGCCCGTGCCGCCTGCTCGGCGGCGGAATCGCTCGTCGCCGCGGCGAGACGCGCGGTGAGGGCCACCGGGTCGTGTTCCAGCTGCACCTCCGCGTCCAGAAGGGTGCGCAGCAGCCGCCCGGCCTCCTGCCTCCGGTCCGCGTCGCGCAGCCGCAGATGGACGGATCCGGCGCCGACGGATGCCTTCAGCTCGCCCTTGGTGCCCTCGGCGATCACCTTGCCGTGGTCGATGACGGCGATCCGGGAGGCCAGTTGGTCGGCCTCGTCCAGGTACTGCGTGGTGAGCAGCACGGTCGTGCCCTGGGCGACGACGGCGCGCACGATGTCCCACACCTGGTTGCGGCTGCGCGGGTCGAGGCCGGTGGTCGGCTCGTCGAGGAACAGCAGGTCGGGGGTGTTGAGGATGGACGCGGCGATGTCGATACGGCGCCGCATGCCGCCCGAGTAGTGCTTGACCTGCTTCCCCGCCGCCTCGGTGAGGCCGAAGGCCTCCAGGAGCTGGGCCGCGCGGGTGCGGGCGACTGGCTTGTGATGGCCGAGGAGCCGGGCCAGCAGGACCAGGTTCTCGGTGCCGGTGAGGTCCTCGTCCACGGACGCGTACTGGCCGGTGAGGCTCACCAGGCCGCGCACCGCGTCGGCGTCGCGTACGACGTCGTGACCGAAGATCCTGGCCTCGCCCCCGTCGGGACGCAGGAGGGTGGCGAGCATCTTCACGGTGGTGGTCTTGCCTGCGCCGTTCGGTCCGAGGACGCCGTACACCGTGCCGGCCGGCACGGTCAGATCGACCCCGTCGACGGCCCGTGTCTCACCGAAGGTTTTGACCAGGCCCACGGTCTCGATCGCCGGGCCGGACGATTGCGTGCTCATGCTTTCGGGTCCTTCCGCGCTTGGGCTACGCATGGACAGACTCTCACCGTCGCGCAGACTCATCGGTCCCGCACATGGTTTTTCGCCGCCCTTCCCGTGGCCCGGCGCTCCCGCGGCCTCGCGGGTACCGTCCCTTCCATGCATGCGATCACGATTCCCGAACCCGGTGGGCCCGAGGCGCTGGTGTGGGACGAGGTGCCCGATCCGGTGGCCGGCGAGGGCGAGGTCCTGGTCGAGGTGGTGGCCGGGGCCGTCAACCGGGCCGACATCCTCCAGCGGCAGGGCTTCTACAACCCGCCGCCGGGCGCGTCCCCCTACCCCGGTCTCGAATGCTCCGGACGGATCAGCGCACTCGGTGACGGCGTGGGCGGCTGGGCCGTGGGCGACGAGGTCTGCGCGTTGCTCGCGGGTGGCGGCTACGCCGAGAAGGTCGCCGTTCCGGCCGGGCAGCTGCTGCCCGTCCCCGAAGGGCTCACCGTCGACCAGGCGGCGGCGCTCCCGGAGGTCGTCTGCACGGTCTGGTCGAACGTCTTCATGGTGGCCCACCTCCGCCCCGGTGAGACCTTCCTGGTGCACGGTGGCTCCAGCGGCATCGGCACCATGGCGATCCAGCTCGCCAAGGCCGTCGGCGCGAAGGTCGCGGTCACGGCGGGCACGGCGGAGAAGCTGGAGCGCTGCGCGGAGCTCGGGGCCGACATCCTGATCAACTACCGCGAGCAGGACTTCGTCGCGGAGCTGAAGCGGGCCACCGACGGGGCGGGCGCGGACGTCATCCTCGACAACATGGGCGCCAAGTACCTGGACCGCAATGTCCAGGCCCTCGCCGTCAACGGCCGGCTCGCGATCATCGGTATGCAGGGCGGCGTCAAGGGCGAGCTGAACATCGGCGCGCTCCTCGCCAAGCGGGGGGCCATCAGCGCGACCTCGCTGCGGGCCCGGCCGGCCGTGGAGAAGGCGGCGATCGTGGCGGCCGTACGGGAACACGTCTGGCCGCTGGTCGCCGGTGGCCATGTCCGCCCCGTCGTCGACCGTGAGATCCCGATGCCGGACGCGGCCACCGCCCACCGGGTCGTGGAGGACAGCGGCCACATCGGCAAGGTCCTGCTGGTCACCCCGACCTGATCCCGGGCCCCCGACCCGCCTCGGCCCGCCACCCGTGCTCAGCCACCCGGCCCCGGCTCCCGGGCGCCCCCGGCCCCCGGGACCGACGTCGCGTCGCCGGCCCGCCCCACACCACCGGTTGGGTCCCGGGCGATCAACGGGCTCAGGCATCCGACTCCGGCCCTGAGATGGGCCCCGGTCCGCCAGGCCGGGCTCGGACTGTGGCGGAGGGCCCGGCCGCGAGCCTGTAGGGCGGCCGGGGGCGGGCCGGGGCGACGGGCGGCGGTGTCAGCCGCCGGGTTGCCAGGGTGGGGTCTGGCCCCACTTCCAGACCGGAACGTCGGCCGCGTCCACCGGAGGCGGGTTCTCACCCGAGTACAGCACCGCCATGCGCGTGCCCCACTCGATGTAGTAGAGGAAGACGGCGCGGAACTCGGGGTCGGACGGCAGTCCGACCTCGTCCAGCGCGTCCTGGAGGAGGTCCACCCAGCGGCGGCGCTGCTTCTCGGTGATGGCGCGGCCCAGGTGCTGGGTGGCCATGTGCGGGTGGCCGCCGCGGCCGGAGGTGTAGGCCTTGGGACCGCCGAACACCTCGCCGAGCCACTTCGCCACGTGGCGCGGATGCTCGGCGTCCATGCCGGCGAAGACCGGTGCGAGGACGGGGTCCTTGAGGACATGGCCGTAGAAGACCTCGGTGAGGCGCTGCAGGGCCTCGTCGCCGCCCGCCCACTCGTAGAGGGTGGGCGTGCCGGGGCTGTCGGGGGCGTGCTTGGCGTCCGTCACGGGCGGCGGGGCGGTGTGTCCGCCCGGCTGCCCGTCCGTCCGTCCCCCCGCGTGCTCGACGGACTGCTCGTTCACTAGCGCTGCTCCTGTCCCGCGGCCTTGCCGGTGCCGGTGACCTCGGTGGTCAGGTAGTGCTGCATCTCCTCGATCGACGTCACGTACGGCCGGATCGCGCGGAAGAACGCGGGGAAGTGCTCCCCCTTGCGGAAGCCCTGGAGGTGGTCCTCGACGGACGTCCAGCGGATGCGCAGGATGTACCGCTCGGGCTCCTCCTGGCAGTGGGACAGTTCGTAGTCGACGCATTCCGGTGACGCGGCCAGCGACTCGGCGGCTTGGGCGTACGCGCTCTCGAAGGCCTTCCGGTCGTCTAACGCGATGCGGTAGCGGATGTACTCGACGGTCGTGGACATCGTGTGAATCTCCCTGTCGTCAGGTCTGCGCAAGAAAGCTTGCCCTTTTTGTCGCTGCCTGTCAGGCAGACCCCGGCAGCCGTCCGAAACCCTCCCGCGGACGGCTGCCGCCGTGTCCGTTCAGCCCATCGACCGGTACCGGTGGATCAGGGAGACCGCCATGGCGCCCTCGCCGACCCCGGAGGCGACCCGTTTCACCGAGTGCGCCCGTACGTCACCCGCGGCGAAGACCCCGGGCACGCTGGTCTCCAGGGGGTAGGGCGCCCGTTCCAGCGGCCATTCCGTGGGCAGCTCACCGCCGTTGGTGACCAGGTCCGAGCCGGTGAGCACGAAGCCGTGGTCGTCGCGCTCGACGACGCCGTCCAGCCAGTCCGTGTGCGGCCGGGCGCCGATGAACGTGAACATGAACCGGCAGGGCACCTCGGCGTCCTCGCCGGTGGCGGCGTCGTGCAGTACGGCCCGCTCCAGGTGCTCGTCCCCCCTCAGCTCCTTCACCGTCGTGTGCGCCCGCACCTCGATGTTGGGTGTCTTGGTGATCTCGTCGACCAGGTACTGCGACATGGCCGAGGACAGCGATGCCGCGCGCACCAGGATCGTCACCTGCTGCGCGTAC
Source organism: Streptomyces sp. NPDC086080 (assembly GCF_044540255.1). Classification (NCBI taxonomy): domain Bacteria; kingdom Bacillati; phylum Actinomycetota; class Actinomycetes; order Kitasatosporales; family Streptomycetaceae; genus Streptomyces; species Streptomyces sp. NPDC086080. The sequence continues at coordinate 83,822 of NZ_JBITRU010000007.1, read as the reverse complement.
TTGGCGAAGTGCACGGCCGCCTGCCCCGCCGAGTTGGCGCCGCCGACCACGAACACATGCTGGGAGATGCAGGCCGAGCTCTCGGTGGTGGCGGCGCCGTAGTACAGCCCCGCGCCCTCGAACCGGTCGGCGCCCGGCGCCCGGAGCCGGTTGTAGGAGACGCCGGTGGACAACAGGACGGACTCGGCGCTGATCTCCGTGCCGTCGGTCAGTGTGAGGATCTTCGCCGGGTCGTCCCGGGTCAGCCGGACCACCTCGACGGGGTGCAGGAGTTCCGCGCCGAACCGCTGGGCCTGGATGGTGGCCCGCCGGGTGAGGTCGCCGCCGGACAGCCCGGAGGGGAAGCCGAGGTAGTTCTCGATCAGCGAGGACGTGCCGGCCTGGCCCCCGGGCGCCCGTGAGTCCAGCAGCAGGGTGCTCAGCCCCTCGGAGGCGGAGTACACCCCGGCGGCGAGCCCGGCGGGGCCGGCGCCCACGATGACGCACTCGTAGTGCGGCCGGGAGGCGGTGGTGGTCAGCCCCAGATGCCGGGCGAGTTCCGCGTCGGTCGGCGCGGACAGCAGGACACCGTCCGGGAACCGCACCAGCGGCAGCGCGGCGCCGGGCCGCTCGGCCAGCAGTCCGAGGGCCTCGGGGTCCCGCTCGACGTTGAGGAACTTGAACGGCCGGCCGTTGCGGGTGAAGAAGTCCCGTACCGCGTGGGTGCCCGGGGACACCAGGTGGCCGGCGACCAGGATGCCGTCGTAGGCCGGGCGGTAGGCGGCGAGCCAGTCCGACAGCAGGTCGTCCAGGACCGGGAAGAGCCGCTCGTGCGGCGGGTCCCAGGGTTTCATCAGGTAGTAGTCGAGCCGCACCTGGTTGATGGCGGTGATCGCGGCCTCGGTCTCCGCGTACGCGGTGAGCAGCACCCGGCGGGCGTCCGGGTAGCGGCTGACCGCCTCCAGCAGGAACTCCACGCCGGTGATCTCCGGCATCCGCTGGTCGACGAGGAACAGCGCCGGGTCGTGGCCCCGCTCGTCCAGCGAGTCGAGGATCTTCAGGGCGTCGGCGGCCGAGGAGGCACCGAGCACGCGGTAGCGGTCGCCGTAGGCGCTGCGCAGGTCGCGGCGGACGGCCCGCAGCACCTGGGGGTCGTCGTCGACGGCGAGGATCACCGGTTTGCGGCCCTCGCCGGGGGCGCCGCGGCTGTGGTCGGCGGGCTCCGCCGCGGAGTGCCGGGGGCGGGAGGAGCGGGAGGCCCCGGTGCCTTCGGCGGTCATGGTCATACCGGGGCGGTGGCCGGTCCGGCCGATGTTTCCCCTGTTCATGCCAGCTCCATCATGACTCGGTCCACTCGGCACCGGGGCCCGTGACGCGCCGGCCCGGTGCACGGCGGCGGTCGGACGGACTGGGGCCCGCGGGTGCGCGGTGGTGCGGTGGTTCTCGGGAGGAGTCGCAGCAGCCGACATGTCCGCAATCGAGGCACATCCCCGGGTGGACCGGACGGCGGCCGGTGCCCGGAGTTCCGCGTGGCCCGGGGTACGGGCCCGCGCGCCCCCGCGCTGGGCGCGGGGGCCGCGGGCGCGTGCGCCTGGTGGTCATCGCGGTTCCTCCGGATCGGGGATGGGGTGGGGGGAGGACGATCGGGGACAGGGAGGATCGTTTGCGGTGGAGACGGGTGCGACAACATCAACGCTGCCCCGCCGCCATTCGGCGGGCCCGCGAAGTCAGGAATTCCCGCCGATACTTCCTGAGGTCGGATCTCCACTTCCTGAGGTCCGCACCCGACTCCCTGAGGTCCGGGCCGCGTTCACGCCGACACCTCAAGAAGTCGGGACGCCTCGCTTGGACGGCGGGCCGTGCTCCCCCGAGGGTGGGAAGAGCCACCAACGGCAGCCCGGGAGGGGATCCATGAGCCGGAAAATTCTGGTCATCGTCTCCGAACACGGATATTGGGCCGAGGAACTCATCGGGCCCGTGTCCACGTTCGACGCACAGGGATATGAGGTCGTTTTCGCGACTCCCACCGGAAAGCGGGCACGCGCCCTTCCGCCGAGCCTCGACGAGAACTACGTCGACCCGCCGCTCGGCCGCAGTGTCACCACCGCCGAGAACGCCCGGCTGGGCCGCGAGTTCGACGAGGGCGGCCGGCTCGACAAGGCCCTCGACATCTCGGCCTGGGTTCCGGAACGCCCCTACACCAGCAGCGCGAACTACCTGCGCGAGCTGGAGCAGTACCACCGGGATCTCGACCGCCTCGCCGAGGACATCGAGGAATACGACGCGATCCTGATCGTCGGCGGCAGCGGACCGATCGCGGACCTCGCCAACAACGAGCGGGTGCACGCCCTGATCCTGGCCTTCCAGGAGGCCGGCAAGGTGATCGGGGCCGAGTGCTACGGCGTGGCCTGCCTCGCCTTCGCCCGCGACTGGGGCGACCGCCGGTCGATCATCTGGGGCAAGCACGTCACCGGCCACTGCAAGGAGTACGACTACAAGGACGGCACCGGATTCCTCGGTACCGACTTCAACATGGGCCCGCCGCCGTACCCGCTGGAGTACATCCTGCGCGACGCGACCGGCCCCGACGGCGCCTACCACGGCAATTTCGGCCACCCGCTCTCGGTCATCGTCGACTTCCCGTTCGTCACGGGCCGTTCGACCCCGGATTCCTATCTCACCGGGCAGAAGATCGTGGAAGTGCTGGAAAACGGTCTCACCCGATACGGCTGGTAATCCGGAGGGCATTCATGTCGGTTCAGCCGGGCAAGACGAAAATCATCGAACAGTTCAAGGCGGACGGCCTGGACATCATGTTCGGGAATCCCGGAACCGTGGAACAGGGGTTTCTCGACGCCGCCGACAACGCCGACGACTTCCGCTACGTTCTCGCCCTCCAGGAAACGGTGGCCGCGGGCATCGCCGACGGATACGCCCGGGCCACGGGCGGCGCCGCGCTGCTCCAGCTGCACTCCGGGGTCGGGCTCGGCAACGGCGTCGGCATGCTCTACCAGTCGATGCGCGGCCACACCCCGCTCGTCGTGATCGCCGGTGACGCCGGGGTCCGGTACGACGCGATGGACGCCCAGATGGCGGCCGACCTCGTCGCCATGGCCCGCCCGGTCACCAAGTACGCCACCCGGGTCACCGATCCCGGCTCGGTGCTGCGCACGGTCCGCCGGGCCGTGAAGATCGCGCTGACGCCGCCGCGCGGGCCGGTCTTCGTGGCGCTGCCGATGGACGTGCTGGACGCGCCCAACGACGAGCCGGTCCTGCCCACCGTCGTCCCGCGCACCGACGCCGCGCCCGCCGAGGCGGCCGTGGCGGAGGCCGCCGAGCTGCTCGCCGCCGCCCGGCGCCCGCTGATCCTGGCCGGGGACGGGGTGTCCCTCGCCGGGGCACAGGCCGAGCTCACCGCCGTCGCCGAACTGCTGGGCGCGGACGTGTGGGACGCCGATGTCTCCGAGGTCACCATGGCGGCCTCGCACCCGCTGCACCGCGGGGCCACCGGCCATATGTTCGGCGCGCACAGCAGGGAGCTGGTCGGGAACGCGGACGCGGTCCTGATCGTGGGCACCTACGCGTTCCCGGAGGTGTTCCCCGACCTGGCGAGCCCCTTCGCGGCCGGCGCCAAGGTCGTCCACATCGACCTCAACGCGTACGAGATCGCCAAGAACCACCCGGTCGACCTCGGTGTCGTCGCCGACCCCCGGGCGGCCCTGCGGGCCCTCGCGGCCGTCCTGGGCGGGCGGCTGCCCGCGGACCGGCGCGCCGCGGCCGCCGCGCGGCTGGCCGCACGGACCGCCGAACGCGACCGCGGGCGGGCCGCGTTCTCCGCCGGCTCGCACGACGGCACCCCCGCCGAGGCCTTCCTGCACGCGCTGGCCGGGGAGACCGGCGGAGACCTGATCGTCTTCGACGAGGCCCTGACCAGCTCCCCGCTGGTGACCTCCTACCTCCCGCCGGACCGCCCCGGCGACTACCACCTGACCCGCGGCGGCTCGCTCGGCGTGGGAATCCCCGGCGCGATCGGCGCCAAGCTGGCGCACCCGGACCGCACGGTCGTCGGGTTCACCGGCGACGGCGGCTCCATGTACACCTTCCAGGCGCTGTGGACGGCCGCCCGGTACGGCGTCGCCGCGAAGTTCGTGATCTGCAACAACCACAAGTACCGGCTGCTCGACGACAACATCGCGCAGTACTGGCGGGAGCGGGACATCCCGGAGCACGCCTTCCCGCGCTCCTTCGACCTCGCCCGCCCGGAGATCGACTTCGCCGGTCTGGCCCGCTCCCTCGGGGCCGACGGCGTCCGGGTGGAGAAGCCCGGCCAGGCGGCCGGCGCGGTACGGCGGATGCTCGGCCACCCGGGCCCGTTCCTGGTGGACCTGCAGATCTGACCGGCCGGCCCACGACCCCGCCCCCTGATCCGTTCGACCCCCTGATCCGTAAGGAGGCCTGCGCGCATGCCGCAGCCGCTGACCGAGGACGCGATCCGTACGTTCGCCGCCGAGTGGTACACGGCGCTGGACGAGCACATCCCGCTCGCCGGGGTGCTGCCCTTCCTCACCGGGGACATGGAACTGAAGGTCCCGGAGGACACCTTCACCGGGCACGACGGTTTCGCCCGCTGGTACGACGCCGTGACCCACCGCTTCTTCGACGAGGTGCACACGGTCACCAAGGTCGAGCCGGTGATCGACGGGGACCGGGCGGTCGTCCGGGTGCTCGTCAACTGGCAGGCGAAGATCTGGGACCCGCCGGCCGCCCGCAGCCAGTGGCTGGGCTTCGACGCCGACCAGACCTGGACCGTCGTGGCCGGGCCGACCGGCCCGCAGATCAAGACGTACGTCGTCAACGCCCTGGACCCGATGCCGGGTTCGGCGGCCCTCTGAGCCCGGGGAGGCGACGACGATGGCGATGGTGACACGGGAACAGGTCGAGGCCGCCTACCAGGCACTCGGCTCGGGCGACCGCGCCCGGATCCTTGAGCACTACAGCGAGGACCTGCGCTGGCTGGTCCCGGGCAACCACCCGCTGGCCGGCTGGTACGAGTCGCTGGACGCGTTCCTCGACCTGATGGCCCGCACCGGCAAGCTCACCGGCGGCACCTTCCGGATGGAGCGCGAGGTGGTCCTCGTGGGCGAGGACTGCTCCGCCGACGTGTGCCGCAACACCGGTCTGCGCGCCGGGGCGCCGGAGGACAGCGGGTCCCCGTACGAGCGGATGGACTACCCGGTCTTCCACTTCCTGCGCTGGCGGGACGGCCGCGTCGTCGAGGGCCACGACGGCCTGTTCGGCGACGACGCGACGGCCTTCAGCCAGTTCTGGGCGCCGTTCGGACCCGGCGGCCTGCGCACCACCGACTGATCCCGCACGCGGCAGCGACACGACAGGAGGGGGAGCACTCCATGGACGCCCATGAGGTGATCACCAGGTACTACGACTACGCCAACGCCGGTGACTGGCAGCGCTGGTGCGACCTGTTCGCCGAGGACCAGGTCATGGACGAACAGCTCGCCGGGCACATCGAGGGGCTGGCGAAGCTCCGCTCGATGATGACCGGCATGGGGGACATGTACGAGAAGTTCAGCAACCGGCCGGTGCACGTGGTCGTGGACGCCGACGGCGAGCGGGCTGCGGTGGTCTCCCACCTCAGCGCCGTGGCCAGGGCCTCCGGCAAGGGCATCGAGGCCGAGGTCATGAACTTCTTCCGGATCACCGACGGGAAGATCACGTACATGGCGAACTTCCACGACACGGTGCCGTTCCGCGTCCTGTCGCAGGCCGCCTGAGGGGGCACGCCATGACCGAGCGCACACCCGAGTCGTACGACTACATCGTGATCGGCGCCGGAGCGGCGGGCAGCGTCCTGGCGAACCGGCTCTCCGAGGACCCGGACACCACGGTGCTGGTGCTGGAGGCGGGCGGCGACCGCATCCCGCCGGAGGTGGACGACCCGTCGTCCTGGTACAAGCTGCTGGGCGGCCCGATCGACTGGGGCTACACCGGCGTCCCGCAGCCCGGCCTCGACGGGCGCCGGGTGTACGAGCCGCGCGGCAAGGCCCCGGGCGGCAGCAGCAACCTGTACATCATGATGCACATCCGGGGCCACGCCTCGGACTTCGACGCCTGGGCCTATCAGGGCGCCGCGGGCTGGGCCCACGAGGACGTGCTGCCGTACTTCGCGCTGCTGGAGGCGCAGGAGGACGTCACCGCGCGGACCACCGGCACCAAGGGTCCGCAGCGCGTCACCAACGCCGGTGAGCACGGGCCCAGCCCGGTCTCCCGGGTCTTCATCGACGCCTGCGTGGAACTGGGCCACCAGGAGATCGCCGACTTCAACACCGACGGCCCCCGGCGGGGCCTGTTCGGCACCGGCTGGCACCACATCGACGTGGCCGACGGCCGGCGGCAGGGCACGCTCGCCGCCTATCTGGAGCCGGTCCTCGAGCGGCCCAACCTGAGCCTGCGCACCAGCGCGCAGACCACCCGGCTGCTGTTCGACGGCGACACCTGTGTCGGCGCCGAGTACGTGCAGAGCGCCCCGCCCGCCGGTATACCCGGCCGCACCCTGCCCAGCGACACCGTCGCCCCCGGCACGCACACCGTACGGGCCCGGCGCGAGGTGATCGTGGCCGCCGGGGCGATCGAGTCGCCCAAGCTGCTGCTGCTGTCCGGCATCGGGCACCCGGAGCAGCTGCGCCGGCACGGCATCGCGGTGACGGCGGAGGTACCGGGTGTCGGCGAGAACTTCCACAACCACGTGCTGACCGGCCTGATGGCCGAGGTCACCAGGGAACTGCCGCCACCCGGGCAGAACCTCTCCGAGTCGGCCCTCTTCCTGTCCTCCCAGCCGGGACTGCCCGCCCCCGACTTGCAGATCGCCTTCGTGCACGTCCCGTTCGACGTGATCGTGGGGCAGAACCACCCCAATACGGTGAGCATCCTCCCCGGTGTCGTCCGGCCCGCCTCGCGCGGCTGGATCCGGCTGGCCGGCCCCGACCCGCTGGCCCCGCCGCTGATCAACCCGAACTACCTGGGCGACCGGTGGGACCTGGAGCGCATGGTGCAGGGGGTGAAGCTGGCCCGGGAGATCTTCGGGACGTCGGCCTTCTCGCCCTGGTACAAGCAGGAGCTCCAGCCCGGTCCCGCCACGGTGACCGACGACGAACTGCGCACCTTCGTGAAGCAGAAGGCGGAGAGCTACCACCACCAGGCCGGCTCCTGCCGGATGGGTGTGGACGACCTGTCGGTCGTCGACCCGCAGCTGCGGGTGCACGGCGTGCGCGGTCTGCGCGTGGCGGACGCGAGTGTCATGCCCGCGGTGCCGTCCGGCAACTGCCACACCGCGATCGTGATGATCGCCGAGCGGGCCGCCGACCTCGTCCGGGGGGTGTCCCGTGTCTGACGTGGTGCTGCGCGAGGGAGCGCTGAGCGGGCTGCGGCTCGCCGTGCTGATCGAGAGCGACTTCTTCGAGCCGGAGATCGCCTACTACCGGCGCCGGTTCGCGGAGGAGGGAGCCGAGACCGACTTCCTCACCCGGCTGTGGGGCAACGACTCCATCACCTTCCAGGGGCACGAGTACCGGGCCCCGTTCACCGCGGACAAGACCTTCGAGGGGATGACCGACGAGCAACTGCGCGGCTACGCCGCCGTGATCGTTCCGTCGGGCATGGTCTCCGACCGGCTGCGCTACACCGAGGACGTGGACCGGCTCGCCCCGGCGGCCGACTTCCTGCGCCGGGCCTTCGAGGAGCCGTCCGTGCTCAAGGGCGTCATCTGCCACGGCATGTGGCTGGCCGCCTCGATCCCCGAGAAGGTCCGCGGCCGCAAGGTGGTCTGCCACAACAACCTGGTCGGCGACGTCCGCAACATGGGTGCCGAGTACGTCGACGAGGACGTGGTGGTCGACGGCGACCTGGTGACCGGGCGCACGGGACTGCACCACCACCTCTTCGCCCGCCGGATCATCGAGCTCGTCGCGGCGCGCGCCGGCCGGGGCGGTGGGTCCTGATGCGCTGGTCGCACGTGGGGCTCAACTGCCGGGACCAGAAGACGACCGAGGAGTTCTACACCCGCTTCTTCGGCTTCACCCGGGCCCGGGTCGTGGACCTCGGGGACTCGGAGATCGTCTTTTTGCGCCGGGGGGACGCCTATCTGGAGCTGTTCCCGGCCGTGGACCAGGCCGCGGCCGGACCGGCCGGACCGGCCGGACCGGCCGCACCGGCCACGGGGGACGGGCCCGGCCGGCCGGGTGCGATGCGGCACCTGGCCTTCCAGACCGACAGCGTCGACGCCTTCCTCTCCGAACTGGGCGACGGGGCCGAGATCACCCTCGGCCCGCTGGACTTCGACGACTTCATCTGCGGCTGGCGCACGGTCTGGGTGCGCGACCCGGACGGCGTGATCGTCGAGGTCAGCCAGGGCTACCGGGACGAGGCGGAGGACGGCACGGGTGCGGCCGCGACGAGCGCGGCAGCGACGGGCGGCACGGGCGCGGCAGACACAACGGACGCACAGGACACTCAGGCTGCTAAGGACGGTGCACGCCATGGCTGAGGCCGTGACCTTCTCCTTCTCCGACACCATCGCCGGATACGTCGACCACTTCGACTCCGGGGCCCGGCGGCTGACGCTGCACACCGCCGACGACCGCCGCTTCACGGTCTCGCTGAACGGCGACCCCAGCGCGGAGCTGGTGCGCAACCTCGACGAGCCGTACATCGACGCCTCCGGCCACATCGACGAGATGCTCTCGCCCGGCCGGTTCCTGTTCGTGTACGGCATCCACTACCCGGGCGCCGAAGGGGGCTTCGAGGCGAAGCGGCTGGTGTTCCTGGGCCGCGGCGCCGAGGACTACCGGTTCGAGGAGGGCAGTTGGTGGATCAAGCAGATCGAGTCCCTGGCCGCCTTCTACATCAGGGCCCAGTTCGGTGAGGGGCCGGTCGACTTCGAGGAGTACCGCACGGAGATCCGGCTCGGCGGGGACAAGACCGCGAGCCATGTCCAGGAGACCGACACCATCTCGCGGCTGGTCTACGGCATGGCGTCGGCGTACCTGCTGACCGGCAAGGACGAGTACCTGGAGGTCGCCGAGCGCGGCACGGAGTATCTGCGGGGGCACATGCGGGTGGTCGACGCCGAGGAGGACGTCGTCTACTGGTACCACGGCATCAAGGTCGACGGTGACTCCGAACGCAAGCTGTTCACCTCGGAGTTCGGTGACGACTACGACGCCATCCCGATGTACGAGCAGATCTACGCGCTGGCCGGCCCGGTGCAGACCTACCGGGTCACCGGAGACGCCCGGATCAAGAGCGACGCGGACGCCACCATCCGGCTGTTCGACAAGTTCTTCCTGGACCGGGAGCAGGGCGGCTACTTCTCGCACATCGACCCGATCCTGTTCAGCCCGGACCACGAGTCGCTGGGCGAGAACCGCAGCCGCAAGAACTGGAACTCGGTCGGCGACCACGCGCCCGCGTATCTGATCAACCTGTACCTGGCGACGGGCGAGGAGCGGTACGCCGACTTCCTCGAGTACACCTTCGACACGATCGCGGACCGCTTCCCGGACTACAAGCAGAGCCCCTTCGTCCAGGAGCGCTTCCACCGGGACTGGTCGCACGACACCGCGCACAGCTGGCAGCAGAACCGCGCCGTGGTCGGCCACAACCTCAAGATCGCCTGGAACCTGATGCGGATGAACTCGCTGCGGGCCAAGCCGGCGTACGGGGAACTGGCGCGCCAGATCGGCCAGCTGATGCCCGAGGTGGGCAGCGACCGGCAGCGCGGCGGCTGGTACGACGTGGTCGAGCGGATCAAGGGCGAGCACGACGAGCAGTACCGTTTCGCCTGGCACGACCGCAAGGCGTGGTGGCAGCAGGAGCAGTCCATCCTCGCCTATCTGATCCTGCACGGCACGGTCGGCGGCGAGGACTTCCTGCGCGAGGCCCGCCTGGCCGAGGCGTTCTACAACACCTTCTTCCTCGACCACGACGAGGGAGCGGTCTACTTCAACGTGCTGGCCTCCGGCACGCCGTACCTGCTGGGCACCGAGCGGCTGAAGGGCAGCCACTCGATGTCGATGTACCACTCGGCCGAGCTGTGCTACCTGGCCGCGGTGTACAACAACCTGCTGATCAACGGGCGGGAGATGGACTTCCACTTCAAGCCCGATCCCTCCGACCTGCCCGGCCGGGTGCTGAGGGTCGCGCCCGACCTGCTGCCGGCCGGTTCGACCACCATCGCGGCCGTCGAGATCGACGGCCTCGAGTACGACGACTACGACGCCGACGCCCTCACCGTGACCCTTCCCGACGTGCAGGAGCGGGTCCGGGTCACGGTGCGGCTGCGTCCGGTGACCACGGGGAAGGACACACCATGACGCTGACCTATCGGAAGCGGCGCACCAAATCGGGCACGGTCGTCTCACCGGCCGGCGAGATCAACAGCGAGACCTCCGGCACCCTGCTGGAGGCGCTGCGCCCGCTGGTGCGCTCGGGGGACACGCTGCGCATCGACCTCAAGAACGTCTCGTACGTCTCCAGCGCCGGGCTGCGTACCCTGCTCGTCGTGTACCGGGAGGCCCAGCACTCCGGGGCCCGGGTGACGCTGACCGGGGTGGGCGAGGAGGTCCGGTTCGTGATGTCGGCGACCGGGTTCCTGGACTTCTTCGTCGCGGGCGAGGACGACCGGGCGGCGCAGGCGGGACAGGCCGCCACATGACGGAGTACCTGGAACTGCAGCGCATCGACGCCTATCCCACCCACCGCATCGCCGGGTACGGGGTCCGCGCCGCCAAGCCCTACCCCTTCGGCGCGTACGTCGTGCCGGGCGGGGTGAGCTTCGCGGTCTACTCGGACCGGGCGACCGGCATGACGCTGGTGCTGTTCAAGCGCGGCGAACCGCAGCCCATGGCCGAACTGGAGTTCCCTCCGGAGTTCCGTACCGGCAGTGTGTTCGCGATGACCGTCTTCGGTCTGGACCACGAGGACATCGAGTACGGCTTCCGGGCCGACGGCCCCTTCGATCCGGTCCAGGGCCACCGCTTCGATCCGCAGCGGATCCTCAGCGACCCCTACGCCCGGCTGGTATCCGGCCGGGACGTGTGGGGAGCCGAGCCGGACCGGGACAACGTCTACCCCTACCGGTCACGGGTCTGCCTCCAGGACTTCGACTGGGGCGACGACGTCCCGCTCGGCATCTCCTCCGAGGATCTGGTGATCTACGAGGCCCATGTGCGCGGCATGACCCGTCACCCCTCGTCCGGGGTGGCGGCACCGGGCACCTTCGCGGGACTGCGGGAGAAGGTCCCGTACCTGAAGGAACTGGGTGTCAACTGCATCGAGCTGCTGCCCGTGTTCGAGTTCGACGAGACGGACAACCCCCGCACCGACCCGGTGACCGGCGAGCGGCTGTACGACTACTGGGGTTACAACACCGTCTCCTTCTTCGCCCCGAAGGCCGGCCTCGCGGCGACGGGCCGCTACGGAATGCAGGGCGACGAGCTGCGCACCCTGATCAAGGACCTGCACGCGGCGGGCATCGAGGTGATCCTCGACGTCGTCTTCAACCACACCGCCGAGGGCAACGAGCACGGCCCCACGATCTCCTTCAAGGGCCTCGACAACGCGACGTACTACATGCTCACGCCCGAGGGGTACTACTTCAACTTCAGTGGTACCGGCAACACCGTCAACTGCAACCATCCCGTCGTCCGGCAGTTCGTCCTGGACTGTCTGCGGCACTGGGTCGCCGACTACCACGTCGACGGCTTCCGCTTCGACCTCGCCGCCATCCTCGGCCGCGCCCTGGACGGCACCCCGCTGCCCAACCCGCCGCTGCTGGAACTGCTCGCCCACGACCCGGTGCTGCGCCACACCAAGCTGATCGCCGAGGCGTGGGACGCGGCCGGTCTGTACGAGGTCGGCAACTTCCCGGCGTACGGGCGCTGGGCGGAGTGGAACGGCCGCTACCGGGACACCGTGCGCCGGTTCCTCAAGGGCGACGAGGGCGTGGTGGGCGAATTGGCGACCCGGATCGCCGGATCCCCCGACATGTACACCGGCCGGGGTACCGGCGCGTCGGTCAACTTCCTCACCGCGCACGACGGGTTCACCCTCGCCGACCTGGTCTCCTACAACGACAAGCACAACGAGGCCAACGGCGAGGACAACCGGGACGGGGCCAACGACAACGACAGCTGGAACCATGGCGTGGAGGGCCCGACCGACGACCCGGAGATCAACGCGCTGCGGATGCGGCAGATGAAGAACGCCATGGCGATCCTGCTCACCAGCCAGGGCGTCCCGATGATCCTGGCCGGTGACGAGTTCGGCCGCACCCAGCAGGGCAACAACAACACCTACTGCCAGGACAACGAACTGTCCTGGGTGGACTGGGAGCTGGCCGGGACCAACGCCGAACTGCTGCGCTTCACCCGGGCGATGATCGCCTTCCGCACCGCCCATCCGCAGCTGCGCACCCACCGGCACACCACCGGCATGCCGGTGCCGGGAACCGGGCTGCCCGACATCAGCTGGCACGGGGTCACGGCCTGGGAGCCGGACTGGTCGCCCGGCAGCCGGCTGCTGGCGGTGATGCGCGGCGGCTGCGGCGACGGCGCCGACCCGTCCGACGGGTCCGGTGGCGGCTCCGGCGACCAGGACGTCCTCTACATCGCCATGAACGCGCACTGGGAGGCGCACGACCTCGAACTGCCCCATCTGCCCGGCGAACGCGCCTGGCACCTGTTCGCCGACACGGGGGCCGGGGCGCCCCGCGACGTGTACGAGCCGGGTGAGGAGCCCGTGCTGGAGAACCCCGGCCGCTATCTCATCGGACCGCGCTCGGTCGTGGTCCTCGTCGGGCGGACGCCCTCGACCGAAGGAGCCTGACATGGCGTTGTCCGTATCCCTGTCCGTCGACGGAGACGTCGCCGTGATCGAACTGGCCGGAGAGCTGGACGCCCGCACCGCGCCCGATCTCCACCAGACGATCGAGAAGGCCGCGACGCACGGCACCACCGTCGTGGAGATCCGTCTGCACCAGCTGACCTACATGGCCAGCGCAGGACTGCGTTCGCTGGTCTTCGCCCAGCAGAAGGTGTCCGACGGTGTCGTCATCCGGGTGGTCGGCGCCAGTGAGCCGGTCGCCCGGACGATCCGGACCGCCGGCCTGGACCGCACGATCACACTGGCCGATGAGTGAGGGGATCCGAGTGGCGCAGCGGGCATCCGGGTTACGGGTGCCCGCCACGCTCACCGCGTTGAGCGACATCGCCGCCTTCGTCCTGGCCCTGGCGGGGCGGGCCCGTCTCGACGACTCCGCCGCCTACCGGCTGCGGCTCGCCGTGGACGAACTCGCCACCAATGTCGTGACGCACGGATACGGCGGGGCGGGCACCCGGGACGGCTCCGCCGGCCCGGCCGAGGAGATCCTGGTGACCGGCGGCTTCGACGCCGACCGGCTGTGGGTGCGCGTCGAGGACACGGCGCCCCCCTTCGATCCGCGTGACGGGTGCCGCCCGCCGGACACGGACGTACCGCCCGAGCGGCGGCGCGTCGGCGGGCTCGGCATCCATCTGGCCCTGACCAGCGTGGACGAGTACGCCTATGACCGGCAGGGCGGCCGCAACGTCAGCACGCTGACCATGCGCACCGGGCCGGTACGGCCTTGAGGAGACGCTTCATGCCCAACACGACGGTGCTTGTCGTGGACGAGGACCCGCCCGTTCCCGCGGACCTGCTCGACGCCCTGGAACAGGTGGCGCCCTCGGTCACCCTGCGGTCCCTCGCCCGGCTCGGGAGCGATCCGTCCGCCGCGCTGCCCGCGGCGGACGTGCTCCTGGTCCCGGCCCGGTGCGCGCCCGACGCGGTGCGCGAGGTGGTCGGGCGGCTGCGTCATCGAGGGGCCGACCCCGTCGTCGTGGTGTACGCGCGGGACGGCTTCGAGGCACTGGAGCCGCATGTGCGGGCCGGGCACGACTATCTGGTCCCGCCGTTCCTGCCCGCCCTGGTCGGCGCCCGGCTGACCGGATCCGCGCAGCGCACCGAACGGGACCGCGCGGCCGGCGGGAGCGACGCGCGTACCGAACTGATCCGCTACGAGCGGGAGCTGGAGATCGGCCGGGAGATCCAGGCCGGCTTCCTGCCCGACGACCTGCCGGTGCCCCGGGGCTGGGAGATCGACGTACGGTTCCGGCCCGCCCGGCAGGTCGCCGGGGACTTCTACGACGTGTTCGAGCTGGTCCACCGCAGACGGCTGGCGATCGTGGTGGCCGACGTGTGCGACAAGGGCGTGGGCTCGGCCCTGTTCATGGCGCTGATCCGCAGCCTGCTGCGGCACACCGCGGAGAACAGCGGGCTGCAGCACCTGGTGGCCACCGGCTCCTCGCTGGCCTCGGACCACGCCGGGGTGCCCGTGGTGGGCGCCACCCCGCTGCTGACCGCGGTCAGCGCCACCAACGGCTACCTCACCCGCAACCATCTGAGCCAGGGCTACTTCGCCACCCTGTTCTTCGGCGTCCTGGACCCGGTCACCGGCAGCCTCGTCTACATCAACGGCGGCCACAACCCGCCGCTGCTGCTGGACGCGGACGGCGCCGAGCCGGTCCCGCTGGAACCCACAGGACCCGCCGTGGGGGTGCTGCCGGACTGCACCTTCACCCTGGGGTACGCGCAACTCGACCCGGGCGACACGCTGTTCGTCTACACCGACGGCGTGCCGGAGGCCCGCTGCCCCAATGGGCGGTTCCTCGGCGAGGAGCGGATGCTGCGGCTGCTCGCCGGGCCCGCGCTGCCCGGCCGGGAACTGGTGGAACGGCTGGACACGGCCGTACGCGCGCACACGGCGGACGGTGAACAGCACGACGACGTCACCATGCTGGCCCTGCACCGGCCGCGCGGCGTACCGTCACCGGCGGCCATGGCGGTGGCGTGATGGCGCTCACCGTGGTGATGCACTCGCACCGGGGCGGCACCGGCAAGTCGACGCTGCTCGCCAACATGGCGTACCTCATCGCCGGTGAGGGGCGGCGGGTGGCGCTGGTCGACACGGACATCCAGTCGCCGGCCCTGGACGTGCTGTTCGGCCTGGAGCCGGGCGGCCGCTCGCTCACCGACTATCTGCTGGGCCGCTGCGAGATCGAGGAGGCGGTGCACCGGGTGGGGCCCGACGGGCTGTACGTGGTGCCGGCCCGTACGGAGGCCGGCTCGCTCGGCGAGATCATGTCGATGGGCTACGACGTGGGCCTGCTGCCGGAGGCGTTCGCCCGGCTGGTGACCTCCTACGACCTGGACGTGCTGCTCCTGGACACCCACGCGGGTCTCAACAACGAGACGGTCACCGCCATGGCCAGCGCCGATCTTCTCGTGATCGCGCTGCGGGCGGACCGGATCGACCTGGTGGGCGCCGCCGAGCTGGCCCCGCTGGCCGGGCGGCTCGCCTGCCGGCGGGCGCTGGTGATCAGCATGGCGCCCGAGGGCATCGAGGCCGCGGACGTCCGGGCCCGGGCCGAGGACGCCTACGGTGCCGGCACGGCCGGTGTCCTGCCCTACGTCGCCGAACTCGCGGCGCTCGGCGGGGACCGCATCTTCGCCGACGCCCGTCCGGGCCATCCGGTGATCGAGGAACTGCGCAGCATCGTCGGCGCACTCGCCCCCGCGCCCCGGAAGTATCCGGTGGCGGAAACGGATCGCTGACCACCGGAAAAACGGAACCGGGGGAATCGGCGGGAGCGGGGACGAAATAGCGCGGCACGCAGCGCGTGGAATCGCGGCACAGCTCACCGAGCGCGGAAAGAACGCGCGGAAAACGGGGGTGCAGATGGAAAGCGTACCGGCAATGGCCCTGGCGGGCGGGCAGGGAGTGCGGGCCCGTCCGATCACCCTCAGCTCCGCCGATCACCTGCGCAGCAAGGCGGTCGTGCGGGTCGCCGGGCGGCCACTGATCGAATGGGCGGTCACCGCGCTCCGGGACCAGGGCGTGGGGCGGTACTACGTGGTCGCCAACGGAGGGGAGAACCGGGCGCAGACGCAGGCGGTCCTGGGCCACGGCGAACGCTTCGGCGTCAGCGTCCGCTACTCCCGGACCCGCTTCGACCGCGACAACACCGGCAGCGGCGAGGCCACCCTGCGCTGCCTGGAGTACTGGGACCTGACCGGGCTCGCCCTGGTCTTCCCCACGGACTCCCTGTTCGACTTCGACCTCGCCGACATGATCCGGGCCCACCGCGCGGCGCGTGCCGATGTCACGGTGGCCACCGTACGCAGGCCCGCGGCCACGGCCGCCGGCAAGTACGGGGTGCTGAGGCTCGGGCGGGGCGGGCTGGTCGACGGCTTCCTGGAGAAGCCGGACCTCGCCGCCGCACGGGCCCTGAGCCGTGGGGGCGACGGCGACCCGGTGCACACCAACGCCGGGATGTATCTGATCGACTGCGGCCGGCTGCGCATGGCCGCCCGTGATCCGGAACTCGCCGCGCTGATCCGGCACCGGCTCGACTGGGGTGGCGATCTGCTGCCGTACCTGGTGCGGCGGGGGTACCGGGTGCTGGCCCGTCCGATCGGCCGGTTCGGCGACCTGGGCAGTCCGCGCGACTATCTGGACACCCTCAGGGACCTGCTCCTCGGCCGCTATCCGCGGCTCAGCGACGGACTCGGCGAACCGGCGGGCCCCGGCGGTCACCGCGTCCACCCCTCCAGCCTGGAGATGAAGGACCGGGTCAGCGGCCGCACCCTGGCCGAGAAGATCGAGGACGGCAGCGTCCGGATCGGGCCGGGGGTGCGGATCGGGCGGGACGTGGAGATCGGGCCCGGGGTCGCGCTGGCCGAGTCCGACATCGGCGACGGCGTGGACATCGGCGCGCACAGCACCCTGCACGGGGTGGCGTGCGGCGACCACAGCGTCATCGGTCCCGGTGCCCTCCTCACCGACGTGTTCCTCGGCTGCATGGCCGACGTCCGCTCCACCCTGCGGGACCCCGTGGTCCTGGACGGCTGCTGCGCCCTCGGTGACGAGGTCCGGGTGCGGCCGGGTTCCCGGCTGCGCGGGGTGAGTGCCTTTCCCCGGCTGGAGATCGGCGGGGACATTCCGGGCGGTGCGGCACTGGCCGGTGTCCGCGACGTACTGCGGTGCCTGTGAGGAAACGGAATGCGCCGCCCGAAAGGCATATGAAGATTTAACCAATATGCATGTGACGAAGTATCGAGTGACTGAGCTATTCCTCTCGAAATGGTCCGGGCGGCGTGGTCACATCAAAACGCCGGATACGCCGGGCCCTGTCAGCGTCACCGGAATTCACGAAGGAGAAAAGGCCATGAGGATCCTCGTCGTCATGACGGCCAAGGCAACGCTCCATCTCCTGGACGGTGAGCGGCACCCGTCCGGCTTCTGGGCCGAGGAGTTCGTCGTCCCGTACCAGATCTTCACCGGCGCCGGACACGCCGTGGACGTCGCCACCATCGGCGGCCAGTCCCCGACCGTCGACCGGACCAGCATCGACCCGCAGTTCCTCCAGTACGTCCGCCCGCAGGGCTCCACGGACGACGACGCGGCCAACGCCGCCGAGTACGTCCGGGTCATCGAGTCCGTGCCGCAGCTGGCCAAGCCGCTGATCCTGGAGAACCTCACCGAGCAGGACATCGCCGGCTACGACGGCCTGTACGTCAGCGGTGGCCACGGCGCCATCGGCGACCTGCCCAAGTCCGACGAGCTGGCGCAGATCCTGCGCTGGTGGATCGCGTCCGGCAAGCCGCTGGCGACCGTCTGCCACGGCCACACCTCCCTGCTCGCCCTGCGCGACGGCGAGGGCCGGTGGCCGTTCGAGGGCTACCGGATGACCGCGTTCTCGCACTCCGAGGAGCTGGTCACCAACATGGCCGGGCGGCTGCCGCTCATCCTCGAGGTGGAACTGTCCCGGCTCGGCGCGCGGTACGAGAAGGCCGACGTCATCTGGGACTCCCACGTCGTGGTGGACCGGAACCTGACGACCGGCCAGAACCCGTACTCGTCCAAGGCGCTCGCCGAGACGTACCTGGAGCAGCTCGACGCATCGTGAACCCGTCCGCCCCGTCCGCCCCCACCGGAGGCAACCATGACCAAGCGCGATCTGCCCGACCGCCCCTTGGCACATCCCGGCACCCTCTACATCGGCGGGAAGTGGACGCCCGCCCGTGACGGGGACACGTCGCCGGACGTCTCCCCCGTGGACGGACGGCACCTCGTCCCCGTCGCCCAGGCGGGAGCGGCCGACGTCGAGAGCGCGGTCGCGGCCGCGCGCAGGGCGTACGAGGACGGCCCGTGGGGGCGGCTGCCCGATCACGAGCGGGCCCGGCTGCTCACCCGGGTGGGGGAGCTGATCGAGCGCGACAACGACGAGATAGCCCTGCTGGAGACAGTGGACATGGGCAAGCCGTTCGCCTTCTCCAGCACGGTCGACGTGCCCATGGCCGCGCGGCTGATGCACTACTACGCCGGCCTGTGCACCCAGGTGGACGGCGCCACCCGGAACCCGGCGGGCGGCATGTTCGCCTACACCCGGCGGGAGCCGCTGGGTGTCGTCGCCGCGATCACCCCGTTCAACTTCCCGTTGCTGCTGTCCATGACCAAGATCGGCCCGGCCCTCGCGGCGGGCAACACGGTCGTGCACAAGCCGTCACCGGCCACCCCGCTCACCGCGCTGAAGATCGCGGAGCTGTTCGAGGAGGCCGGCGTCCCCGACGGGGTGCTCAACGTCATCACCGGACCCGGCGTCGCCCTCGGCGAGGCGCTGGTCGAGCACCCCGGCATCGACAAGATCGCCTTCACCGGGTCCACCTCCGTGGGCCAGGGCATCATCCGCAAGGCGGCGGCGACCCTGAAGAAGGTGACGATGGAACTGGGCGGCAAGTCCGCGAACATCGTCTTCGCGGACGCCGACCTGGACGCCGCCGAGGAGCTCGCGTTCTTCGGCATCTTCTACAACAAGGGCGAGATCTGCACCGCCGGTTCGCGGCTGCTGCTGCACCGCTCCGTGCACGACGAGATGGTGGAGCGGCTGGTGGCGCGTGCCGAAGCCCTGACGCCCGGCGACCCGCGCGAGGAGTCCACGCTGTTCGGGCCGCTCGCGCACCGCGGCCAGTTCGACAAGGTCTCCTCCTATGTGGAGCTGGGGCAGAAGGAGGGCGCGGAACTGCGCGTCGGCGGCGGCCCGTTCACTCCCGAAGGGCTGTCCGGCGAGGGCCTGTACTTCCTGCCGACGATCTTCACCGGCGTCGACAACGGCATGCGGATCGCCCAGGAGGAGATCTTCGGCCCCGTGCTCGGTGTGATCCCCTTCGACACCGAGGACGAGGCCGTCCGCATCGCCAATGACAGCGCCTACGGCCTCGCGGCCGGCGTCCACACCGAGGATCTGCGCCGGGCCCACCGGGTGGCGGAGCGGATCAACGCGGGCACGGTGTGGGTCAACTGCTACGACCAGTACGACCCCGCCGTCCCGTACGGCGGGTACCGGGCCTCCGGGTTCGGCCGCGAGTGCGGGCCGGAGTCCCTGGAGAGCTACACGCAGACCAAGTCGGTCTGGATCGGCATGGACTGACGCCGGCGGACCGCGATCCCCCGCCGGTACGCCCCGTGCACGGCGGGGGATCGCCGTGCACGGGGCCGTACCGCGGCGGGCGATCGCCGTGCCCCGGGAATTCGACTTCACCAAGTAATTTCAGACTTGACCAAGTGCGGCCGGAACGGGCCGCCCCACTGGATCCCGCCACGAATACTCGGACAGGATGTGCCGACGGCGCGAAATCCGGTGTGTGAAAGGCGACAAGCGGCCCGGTTGTCCGGAGTTATTCAGCAGGCGATTCGAGCGAGGTGCGGTACGGATGAAAGCATGCGTCCTGGGAGCCGGACGGATCGGCGCCACGCTGGCCCGGCTGCTGGTCGCGGCCGGTCACGAGGTGCGGATCGCGAACGCGAGCGGCCCCGCCCGGCTGGCCCCGCTGCTGGCCGAACTCGGCCCCGCCGCGACGGCCGGCTCACCCGCCGACGCCGTCGAAGGTGCCGACCTCGCGGTGCTGATGGTCCCCTTCGGCAGCGCCCGCACCCTGCTCCCGCCGGCGTCCGTCGCCGGAAAGGTGCTGGTCGACGCCATGAACGCGTTCGGCGACGACCTGGGCGGGCGCGGATCGAGTGAGCTGGTGGCCGAGTGGTACCCGGCGGCGCGGCTGGTGAAGTCGCTCAACACCATGCACTTCGAGACGCTCGCCACCGCCGGGCGCCCCGACGCGGAGCCCGCCGAACGCCTGGCGCACTATGTCGCCGGCGACGACCGGGACGCCCGCGCGACGGTGTCCGGACTGATCCGGGAATGGGGTTTCGCGCCCGTGGAAACAGGTTCGCTGCGCACCGGCGGAATTCTTCAGCAGCCCGGCGGGCCGCTTTTCGACAAACCACTCACCGAACGTCAGGCGCGTGTTGTTCTCGGATTCTGAAAGACCCCTCGAAGGTCGGAAAAGGGCGTGGTCATGAAGGTATCCCTCACTGTGAACGGAGCACCGCGGGACATGGACGCCGATCCCGGCGAACTTCTCGTGGAACGGCTCAGGGACGGCCTGGGCCTGACCGGCACCAAGGTCGGCTGCGACACCGGCCAGTGCGGTGCCTGCGTGGTCCGGCTGAACGGACGGTCCGTCAAGAGCTGCCTGCTGCTCACCGTCCAGGCGGCCGGCTCCGAGGTCACCACCATCGAGGGGGTGGGGTCCGACGGCGGGCCGACCGCTCTGCAGGAGGCGCTGCGGGCCGAGCACGGCACCCAGTGCGGCTTCTGCACCCCGGGCATGGTCATGGCGCTCGGCGACCTGGTCGACGGGGCGGACACCGAACCGGCCGAGGGCGAGATCAGGGAATGGCTCACCGGCAATCTGTGCCGGTGCACCGGCTACCACGGCGTGGTGCGGGGAGTGCAGCGCGCCTGCGCCGGCGCGCGGGCGGCCCGGCCCGCCGATGCCGCGCGCGGTGAGGGAGTGAGCGCGTCATGACCACCACGGAGGAACGCCCCACCGCGTCCGGCTCCGGGAACGGCGCCGCCCCGTCCGGCGGCAACGGCCTCCTCGGCACCCCGCTCGACATCGTCGAGGACGCGGAACTGCTGAACGGCACGGCCACCTTCATCGCGGACGTGCGGCTGCCCGGCACCGCCCACATGGCGATCCTGGGCAGCGAGCACGCGCACGCCCGGATCCACGGCATCGACACCGCGGCGGCCGAGGCCATGCCCGGAGTGCTCGCGGTCGCGACCGCCGCCGACTTCCAGGACGTCATGCCGCTGCCCTGCATCTGGGTCCCCGGCGGCGTCGAGAGCCACTTCCCGCCGCACCCCTACGGTCTGCCCGGCGCCCGCCCGGTGCTCTCCGGCGACGTGGTGCGCCATGTCGGCGACCCGATCGCCGTCGTCGTGGCCGAGACGGCGAAGCAGGCGGCCGCGGCCGTCCGCGCCCTCGTCGTCGACTACGAGCCGCTGCCGGTCGTCCTGCGCGCCGACCACGCCCTCGAGGACGGCGCCCCGCGGCTGCACGAGGCCGTGCCGGACAACCTCAACGCCCACTGGACGTGCGGCGACCGGGAGCGCACCGACGCGGCCGTCGCCGATGCCGAGGTGGTCGTCGAGCTCGACCTCGTCAACCAGCGCACCATCAACAGCCCGATGGAGCCGCGCGGCGCCGTCGGCCACTACGACGCGGACACCGGCGAGTACACGCTCTACGCCTCCACGCAGGGCCCGCACAACCACCGCTTCCTGCTGGCCGCGCTGGTCCTCGGCATCCCCTTCAACACACTGCGGGTCGTGGCGCCCACGGTCGGCGGCAGCTTCGGCACCAAGGGCTACCTCTACCCCGACATGGCGCTCGTGCTGCTGATGTCGAAGCGGCTGGGCCGGCCCGTGCAGTGGGTCGACACCCGCACCGGGCTGATGAACTCCACCGTGCAGGGCCGCGACCACCGCCAGCACGCGGTGCTCGCCGGCACCCGGGACGGCACGATCACCGCCGTCCGCTGCACCAGCTACGCCAACCTCGGCGCCTACCCGTCCACCATCGGCCCGGGGGTCGCCACCGCCCTGATGGGGCGCAGCATCACCGGGATGTACGCGATCCCCGCCGCGTTCTGCGAGGTCTACGCGGCGTTCACCAACACCGTCCCGCTCGGCGCCCAGCGCGGCAGCGGACGCGCCGAGGCCGCGTTCCTGATGGAGCGGCTGGTCGACCGGTTCGCCCGGGAGATCGGCATGGACCCGGCCGAGGTGCGCCGGCGCAACCTCGTACCGGCCGACGCCTTCCCGTACGACAACGGTCTGGGCTGGACGTACGACTCCGGCAACTACCCGGAGAACGTCGACAAGGCGCTCGCGCTCGCCGGGTACGACACGATGGACGCCCGGCGCGCCGAGGCCGCCCGGCGCGGCAAGCGGCTCGGCGTCGGCCTCGCCACCTACGTGGCGGTCTGCGGCGTGGGTCCCTCCACCCGTATGTCGCAGGAGGGCATGCTCGGCGGCACCTGGGAGAGCGCCAACATCCGGGTGCACCCGACCGGCGAGGTCACCGTCACGGTCGGTTCCGCCTCCACGGGGCAGAGCCACCGGACCGTCTTCGCGCAGGTCGCCGCCGACCAGCTGGGCATCGACCCGGCCGCCGTGCAGGTGCTGGAGGCCGACACCCTCAAGGCCCCCTACGGCCAGGGCACGTACGGCAGCCGCTCCTACAGCATGGCCGGGCCCGCGATCGCGCTGACCGCGCAGAAGATCAAGGACAAGATGCGCCGGGTGGCGGCGGCGATGCTCCAGGTGTCCGAGGACAAGGTCGTCCACCGGGGCGGCAAGGTGTACGTCCCGGGCGACGAGGACAACGGCAAGACGTTCGCCGACCTGGCCATGGCGCTCTGGTACGGCTGGAACCTGCCGCCCGGCATCGAACCCGGCCTCGACGAGACCACCCACTTCGACCCGCCGGACTTCAACTACCCCTTCGGCACGCATGTCGCCGTCGTGGAGGTCGACGAACTCACCGGTGAGACCGAGGTCGTGAGCTACACGGCGGTGGACGACGCCGGGAACATCGGCAATCCCACGATCGTGCGGGGCCAGATCGAGGGCAGCATCGTGCACGGGCTCGGACAGGCGCTGGCGGAGGCCGCCGAGTACGCGGAGGACGGCCGTCTGATCACCCGTGACCTGCGCACCTACGCCCTGCCGCGCGCGAGCGACGCCCCGTTCTTCGCCCTGGACCGGACGGTCACGCCGACCCCGCACAACCCGCTGGGCGCCAAGGGCGCGGGCGAGATCGCCACGGTGCCGCCGGCCGCCGCGGTCACGAACGCCGTCGTCGACGCGCTCTCCGACCTGGGCGTCACCCACATCGACATGCCGCTCACGCCGGAAAAGGTGTGGCGGGCGATGCGCCCGGAAACGGGGGCGGAGCAGTGACGGCCCTCGATAACGTGACCAACGGCGGTGCGGGACAAGGGACTTGGGGGGACGACCAGTGATTCTCACCGACTTCGACTACGTCAGGGCCGCCACGCTCGACGAGGCCGCCGCCCTGCTCGCCGAGCCGGGCAGCCGGGCGCTCGCGGGCGGGCAGTCCCTGCTGGTCGAGCTGAAGACCGGGGAGGGCACCGCCGCCCGGCTGGTCGACCTGCGCGGCCTCGCCGGCCTGCGCGGTGTCCAGGAAACCGGCGCGGGCGGGCTGCGGGTCGGCGCCCTCACCACACTCGCGGAGCTGGCGCGGGACCCGCGGGTGCGCGCCGTGTCGCCCGCCCTGGCAGAGGCCGCGCGGGCGGTCGGCGACCCGCAGGTGCGCCATCTCGGCACCCTCGGCGGCAACCTCGCCGCGGCCACGGACATCACCCCGGCCGGGGCGGTGTCCGGGGCCCGGGACAAGGCCACCGACCTGCCGGCCGCCGTACTCGCCGCCGACGCGACCCTGCGGCTGGCCGGGGCCGGCGGCCGGACCACCATGACGGCCGGCGACTTCGCGCGGGACGGGCTGCCCACGGGCTGCCTGATCACCGGCATCGACCTGCCGGCGCCCGGCCCGGGCGAGGCCGGCGCGTTCGAGAAGATGCCGGACCGCGCCTCGCGCTACCCGGTCTGCGCGGTGGCGGTACGCGTCGTCCGGGAACCCGGCGGCGGCCTGACCGGCCTGCGTGTCGCGGTCACCGGGGCGACGCCCCGTGCGACCCGTCTGCCCGCCGTCGAGGAACTGCTGACGGGCACGGCAGCGGGCACGGCACAGGGTGCCGGCGCGGGCGCAGGACCGGGCGCGGCCCTCGGTACGGCACCCGGCACGGCCCAGGTCCTCGCGGCCTTCCGCGCCCAGCCGGAACACCTCTTCGTCACCGGCCGCGGCACCTCGGCCGAATATCTGCGCCATCTGTCCGGCGTCCTCACCGCCCGCGCCCTGACCAGGGCCACGGCCACGACCACCTGAACCGGCCGGGCCCGCCGCGACGGGGGCCCGCCGGACGAACGGGGGAGCACACCGTGCCGATCCAGGCAGCCGTCACCACCCGCCCTTCCCATCCGCGGACACCGCGTACCGAGGAGCCAGTCCGGTGATCTCATCGCCTCGCACCGCCCGGGGCCCCGGCGGGGGCTTCCTGCTGGTCGGCACCGTGCTGGTGCTGCTGATGTTCTCGTCGTCCGCGCCGTCCGCCCTCTACGTCCTCTACCAGGAGAAGTGGGGTCTGTCGGCCGGCGTCATCACGGTGGTCTACGGCGTCTACGCCGTCACCGTGCTGGCGGCGCTCCTGCTGTTCGGCGCGCTCTCCGACACCCTCGGCCGGCGCCCCGTCCTCCTGGTCTCCCTGGTGCTGGTGATCGTCTCCATGGGACTGTTCGCCTCCGCCCAGGGCCTCGCCTGGCTGCTCGCCGCCCGTGCCGTCCAGGGGCTGGCGGTGGGCCTGGCCACCGGGGCGACGGGCGCGGCCCTGCTGGAACTCGCCCCGGCGTCCCGGCCCGGCCTCGGCGCCCTGGTCAACAGCGCGGGACCGCCCGTCGGTATCGGCCTGGGCGCGTTCGGCGCCGGGCTGCTCGTGGAGTTCGCGCCCGCGCCCACCGCGCTGACCTATCTCGTCCTGGCGGGTGCCTTCGCGCTCGCCCTGGTCCTGCTGCCACGGCTGCCGGAGACGGCACCGGGTGCGGGCGGCGCGGTCCGGTTCGCTCCGCACCGGGTCCGGGTCCCGGCCGCCGTGCGCCGCCGGTTCCTGATCCTCGCGCTCACCGTCGTGGCCGTGTGGACCGTCGGCGGCTTCTATCTCGCGCTCGGCCCGAAACTCGTGCTGGTCCTGCTGGGCAGCACCAACTATCTGATCGGCGGCGCCACCGTCGGGCTGCTCGCGGGCGCGGCCACCGCCACCCAGCTGCTGCTCGGGAGCGTACGGCCGCTGCGTGCCGCGATGCTCGGGCTGAGCCTGATGATCGCCGGTCTTGGCCTGGTGCTGCTGTCCCTGGGCGCGGAGTCCGCGGTGCTGTTCCTGCTCGCGACGGCCGTGCTGGGCAGCGGCTGGGGTGCCGCGTTCCTGGGCGCCTTCCGGGCGCTGATGGGGCTGGCCGCTCCACAGGGCCGGGGTGAACTCACAGCGGCGGTCTATGTGTTCGGCTACCTCGCGATGAGCGTGCCGGCCGTGCTCGCGGGCATGCTCAGCAACCGCTACGGGCTGCGGGCCGCCTCCGTCGGCTTCATGGCCGCGGTGGCCGCGGTCTGCGCCCTGGCCCTCGCGGCCACCTACCTCCTCTCCCGCCGCCCCACCCCCACAGCCCCACCGGCCGGCACGGCGACCCTGGGCACCCCGTCGTCCGCGACTCCGGCTTCCGCCGGTCCTCCGGCGGGTGCGGCGGCTTTGGGTACCCCGGCTTCCGCCGGTCCTCCGGCTGGTTCCCCGCCGTCCGGCCGCCCGGCGGGTACGGCGACCCACGCCGCTGTGTCGTCGTCCTCGGCGGCACCGGCTGCCGAGGCGACCCGTTCCGCGCCGTTCGGCGCCGCGCCCGCCATCGCTCCACCGGCCGGTGAGGCGGCGGCGGCACCGGGCACCACGTCGCCGGACGTCCCGTCGTCCGACGTCACCGGGCCCGATTCCGCGGCCTCCGCCGACCTGCCGTCCGGCTCCCCGCCGGGTGGGGGCGGCTCCCCGTCCGGTGCCGGTGTGGGTTCGGGGGCGCACTCGGCCGGTTCCGCGGCGCGCGGGCGGGGCGCCGTCGAGAGGGGGGCGTCGTGACGGACGCCGGCGCGCTGCGCGAGACGCTGCGGTCCCTGGAGCTCTTCGCCCGGCTCACCGAGGACCAGTTGGACTGGCTCACCTCGGTCTCCCGGCCGGTCGTGCACCAGGACGGCGAAATCCTCTTCCGCGACGGGGACGAGGCCACCCACTTCTACGTCCTCCTGGACGGCGGCCTCGTCGTCTCCAAGGTCGTCGACGGCCGGGAGGAGATCCTCACCCGGCACTTCGCCCACGACATGCCGTCCGAGCAGCACGACAACAAGCCCTCCGCCGCCCACCGCTTCACCGGCGAACTGCCGCTGCTCACCGAGGGCGGCTACGTGGCGACGGTCGCCGCCTCCGGTACGACCACCGTCCTGGCGTACCCCAAGGCGGTGTTCCTCGAGATGCTCGCGCGCTGTCAGGGCGTCGCCGCGGTCCTGCTGCCGGTCCTCGCCTGGCGCATCAAGTCGTCGGAGTTCCAGGCCCGTAACCGGGCCACCGTGGAGGCCCTGGGCACGCTGGCCGCGGGCCTCGCGCACGAGCTCAACAACCCGGCGGCGGCCGTGGCACGCGCCGCCGAGGACCTGGGTGAGGCCATCGACCCGCTCATCGCCACCGCACAGGACTGGGGCGCGGCCGCGAGCGCCGGGGAGCGCGCCGCGTTCGACCGGCTGATCGACGAGCTGGCGCGCACCGCCGACCCGCTGGACAGCGACCCGTTCGCCCAGGCCGACGCGCTCGACGACATCGAGGACTGGGCCGGGGACGCCGGCGCGAGCCGCCCCGGGCTGCTGGCGTCCGGCGTCGCCGATCTCGGCCTCGGCCTCGACTGGCTGCGCACCCGCCTGGCCGGGGTCGGCGAGGAGGCGCTGCCGGCCGCGCTGGACCACCTGGCGGCCGTTCTGGAGACCCGGGCGCTCACCGCACAGCTGAGGGCGGCCGGTCCGCGGATCTCCCAGCTGGTCGCGGCCACCCGCGACTACACCAACCTCGACCGGGCCCCCGAGCAGCAGTTCTCGGTCACCGAGGGCATCGACGCCACGCTGATCATGCTGCGCGCCAAGCTCGCCCGGGTGAAGGTGGTCCGCGAGTACGCCCCTGGCCTGCCCCGCCTGACCGGTTACCCGGGTGAGCTGAACCAGGTGTGGACCAACCTCGTCGACAACGCGGTGGACGCCATGGACGGCGAGGGGACGCTCCGGCTGGGCGTCAGGGCCGAGGGAGGCTGCCTGGTCGTGGAGGTGGCCGACACCGGGCAGGGCATCCCCGAGGAGACCCTTCCGCGGATCTTCGAGCCCTTCTACACGACCAAGGACGTCGGCAAGGGCACCGGACTCGGCCTGCATCTCAGCTACCGGATCGTCACCCGGCGCCACCGGGGATCGATCACCGCCCGCTCCCTGCCCGGCGAGACCCGGATGACCGTCCGGCTCCCGCTGGGCGGCCCGTCCGACGACACCGTCTGCGAGGTCCCCGGCGCCTGACCGGCACTCGGCCGGCGCCCCACAAGCCCGTACGCCCGTCACCGTCACGCACCACACACCGATGAGGGAGCCGATCATGACCCAGTACGACCTCTCCACCCTGCACCCGGTCTTCCAGCGGCAGATGGAGGCGCTCGCCGCGCTCGACATCGACGCGGTCATGAAGAACTACACCGACGACGCCGTCCTGCTCCGGTTCGAGGGCGTGTCGGAGGGAATCGAGGCGGTCCGGGAGACCTTCACCGGATACCTCACGCTCAAGCCGGCCCTGGTGGAACTCCAGGAGTACGTCGAGACCGACGACACGATCTTCTACCGCGCGATCATGAATCTCAACGGGGAACCGGAGCACGCCTTCGGCACTCTCGTCGTCAAGGATGGCCTGATCTGGCGGCAGACGGCCGGATTCGGCAGCTGACTCGATTCACCGGGCACGCAAGCCGATGGTGTTCGCCGGGCGGACCGCGCGGGTTCGCCCCGGTATTCCGTGCGGAGAGGCTCCATCCGGGTCTCTCCGCACGTTCGGTTGAAAACGAAAAGGAAACCTTGGGGGAAGAGTATGGAACAGGAGACCCGCCGGGCCGAGCTGTTCAGTGACGGCTTTTTCGCGATCGTCATCACCATTCTCGTCCTGGAGATCAAGGTACCCGAGGAGAAGGGCTCGCATCTCTGGGAAGGGCTCGCCGCACAGTGGCCGCACTACGCGGCGTACGTGGTGAGCTTTCTGGTCATCGGCGTGATGTGGGTGAACCACCACACGATCTTCAGTCATCTGAAAAAGGTGAATCGCACCCTCCTTTTTCTGAACCTCATGGTCCTGATGGTGGTCGCGGTCATCCCCTGGACCACCGCGGTACTCGCCGAGCACCTGAAGGACCCGGAAGCGGCCAAGATCGCGGCGATCCTCTACAGCGCCTGGACCGTCGTCTACGCCGTGGCCTTCATGGGCTTCTGGTGGTACATCACCCACGTCGGGCATCTCTTCCACGACCGCGTGGACCGCACCGGGGCCCGCGCCACCCGGCTGCGCTTCGGCCTCGGCAGCATCGCCTACCCGGTCACCCTGCTCATCTCCTTCTTCTCCGCGCCTCTCGCCCTGGCCGCGCACGGCGTCATCGCCCTGTACTACGCGGCGAACCAGATTCCCATCCCGGTGATCGACGACGACGGTGACGGGGTGTCCGGGAACGGTGGGGCGCCGGGGAACGACGGGACGGCGGGGACCGCCGGGGAGACCGGGCCGGAGGCCGACGCACGGGGCGCCGCGGCCCCGTCCGCCCGTACCGCCTGACCTCGGCGCGCGTTTTCCGCCATTCTCGGGTGCTCCCGATTTCGGTCATCGTGCCGAAAGTATCCGGTCACGCTGTCGCAATGGCTCTCCTTCGCCGCTTGCCGTCCTCGCCGCGCGGCGCGGCGCCGGTGCCGCCGTCGTGCCAGGCCAGAGTTGACCGGCAAGATCGGAAAGCGCTTTTCCGCTTCGCCCCCCGGCCGTGCCCCGGAGCGAGACTTTGACTTTCTTTGGGGTGACAGACCGGCCGGGGGGTGACCTCAGGAAGTCGATGCGGCCCTCTACGGCTGTGGCATTAGGTCAAGTAGGGTCACACGGCAAGCAGTTCACGGGGGAGGCGTAGATGCAGAGCAATACGCTCCATGCGAACTCGAAGAGGGAGCTTTCCGCACTTCTCGACGAAGTGATTTCTCTGCTCTTCGAATCACTGCCGAGGCGCGACCAGAGAAAATGGGCGCGGGTGTATTTGAATGGTCTTCTGTCGGCCTCCGGCAAGAAGACCATTCGCAACATCGCCGGGGCCGACGCCGGCTCGGTGGAGCAGAGCCTTCAGCAGTTCATCAGCAAGTCGCCCTGGGACTGGACGCCGGTGCGCCGCTCCCTGGCCCAGCACATCGAGCGCGGCGTGCAGCGTCCGCTGGCGTGGGTGGTGCAGCCGGTGGTCATCGAGAAGGCCGGGGACCGCTCGGTGGGGGTGGGCCGGCAGTTCGTCCCGCAGCTGGGCCGTATGGCCAACTGCCAGCAGGCCGCCGGGGTCTGGCTGGTCGCCGGTGAGGCGGGCTTCCCCGTCGAGTGGAGCCTCTCGCTGCCCGGCCCCTGGACGACGGAGCTGCTGCGCCGGCGCAGCGCCGGTATCCCCGACGCGGTGCGTTCGCGCACCCCGGCGCAGGATGCCGTGCAGACGGTGCTGCGGATGGCGGACACCTGGCAGTTGCAGCTGCGTCCGGTCGTCATGGAGGTCTCCAACGCCGAACTGGCGGAGACGATGGAGACGTTCACCTCGGCCGGCATTCCCTGCGTGCTGCGGGTGGACGGCTCGCTGCCGGTCGCCCTCGCCACGGCGGCCCGTCGCAAGCCGGGCCTGTACGCCACGTCCGCGCGCGAGGTGATCGACTCGCTGCGCTCGCAGCGCCGCCTGGTCGAGTGGCGCAGGCACGGCAGGTCCGACGACGTTGTCACGCCGCTGGCCTCGGCGTGCGTGCTCGCGCCACCGGGCGAGGAGCAGCCGGCCGCCGCACCGGTGCCGATGACGCTGTTCGGGGCGTGGGCGGAGGTGGGCAGTCCGCTGCCGTCGGAGTTCTGGGCCACCAACATCCAGGATCTGCCGCTGGCCCAGTTGTTCCTGCTGGCGAGGCTGACCGACCGGGTCGCGCTCGACTTCGACGAGGTGTGTGAGGGGGTGGGCATCCGAGACTTCGAGGGCCGGTCCTTCCGGGGCTGGCACCATCACATGACCCTCTCCAGCGTGGCCCATGCGGCCACGCTGCTTGCGTTACGGGGACAGAAGTTCGCCGAGCCGCCACCGGCCAGGACCGAGCCCACCGGCGGGACCCGCCGCGCCGTCCGTACGGCGGCCGTCCGTACGGCGGCCATCCGTACGGCGGGCGTGCCGGCGTCCGGTCCGGTCACCGTGGGCCGGGTCCACGGTGACCCGGTCCCCGCGGCCCCGGCGGACGCACGCCCTGCGGTGGGGCCCCTGGGGCAGCCGCGGCGCCCCGCCCCGCTGAGCGTCCAGGCCTCCCGCGCACCCTTCCCGCAGGCCCACCGGCTGCGCGAGTTCACTTCCTGAGAGTCCTGAGAGAGCAGGTCGAGCCGTGCTGGACATCGCATCCGAACTACGCGCGTGGTGCGCGGCGGAAACGGACTTCGCGCTCGCCACGGTCGTCTCGGTGACCGGCAGCGCCCCCAGGCCCCCCGGGGCGGCCCTGGCCGTGGCCGGCACCGGCACGGCGCTCGGCAGCGTCTCGGGCGGCTGTGTCGAGGGCGCGGTGTACGAACTGTGCCTGGAGACCCTGGCGAGCGGCGACGCGGTGCGCCACCGCTTCGGCTACAGCGACGACGACGCCTTCGCCGTGGGGCTCACCTGCGGGGGTGTGCTGGACGTCCTGGTCGTGCCGGTGCCGCGCGGACACCCCGCCCGGCCGGCCCTCGCCGCCGCGGCGGACGCCGTGGCCGGCGGACGCCCCGTCGCCTTCGCGTCGGTCACCGACGGACCCGCGGAACTGCTCGGCCGCGGTGCCCTCGCCGTGTGGCCCGACGGGACCTTCGACGGCACCCTGGGCGGGGCCCCCGCCCTCGACGCCACCGCGGCGGGCGAGGCGGCGGCGCTGCTCGCACAGGGGCGTACGGCCGACGTGGTCATCGGCACCCAGGGCGGGGTGTGCGGTGAGCCGGTCACCCTGTTCGTGGAGTCGGCGGCCGCGCCCCCGCGGCTGCTGGTCTTCGGCGCGATCGACTTCGCCGCAGCTCTGGTGCGGGCCGGGCGGTTCCTGGGCTGCCACGTCACCGTGTGCGACGCCCGCCCCGTCTTCACGACGGCGGAACGTTTCCCCGGTGCGGACGAGATCGTCACGGACTGGCCGCACCGCTATCTGGACGCCGAGGCGCGGGCGGGCCGCCTCGACGCCCGTACCGCCGTGTGCGTCCTGACCCACGACGCGAAGTTCGACGTACCGCTCCTGGAGCTGGCGCTGCGCCTCCCGGTCGGCTACGTCGGCGCGATGGGCTCGCGCCGCACGCACCGGGAGCGCACGGCGCGGCTGCGCGAGGCGGGCGTCCCCGAGGCGGCCCTCGCCCGGCTGCGCTCCCCGATCGGTCTCGACCTGGCCGCGCGCACGCCCGAGGAGACGGCCCTGTCCATCGCGGCGGAGATCGTGGCCGCCCGTCACGGCGGCACGGGCCTCCCCCTCTCCCGGACCAGCCACACCATCCACCGCCCCCCGCCCACACCCCGCACCGTCACCGCCCCCGTTCCACTCCGCTGAGGCACGGCTCCCTGCCCCGGGGCTCCCTCCGGCCGGGTCGCGGTCGGCCGGAGGGGGCGGGGTGCTTGGCCTGGGGCGCGGCGCAGGGGCGGGCGGATGCGGATGGGGCCGGTGGCCCGGGGCCATCGGCCGGGTCGCGGTCGGCTGGGCAGGGGCGGGGGTGCTCGGCCGGGGTGTGGGACAGGCGTGGGTGGGATCGGTGCCGGGGCCTCGGGTCTTGTGCCGGGGGGCCGGGTGGGTCTGTTGGGCGGGGCGTGGTGCTCGGCCCGGGGGCGTGCGTCAGGCGTGGATGGGTGTGGGTGGGGTCTGTAGCGGTGAGGGTGGGGTCGGTGCTGGGGCCTCGGGCTTTGTGCCGGGGGCGTGCGTCAGGCGTGGGTGGGGTCGGGAGCGGGGCGGGTGGGGTCGGTGCTGGGGCCTCGGGTCTTGTGCCGGGGGTCGGGTGGGTCTGTTGGGCGGGGCGTGGTGCTCGGCCCGGGGTGGGACGCAGGGGCGGGTGGATGGAGGTGAGCTCCGGAGCGGAGCGTGCGGGGTCGGTGCCCGTGCTGCCCGTGCTGCCGGTCGGGGGCCGGGTCGGTCCGCTCCCCCCGCGGGGGCGGTTCTCAGCCCTGGGCCTGCCGCATCCGCAGGGCGATGAAGGCGAGGCCGAAGCCGAGGCCGATCAGGACCAGGCCGCTGCCGAGCGGAAGGATGCGCGGGACGGGCTCGGTGCTCGCCACCGCGTTGGGCGCCGCCGCCTTCGACGACGTGGAGGGCACCGGCACCGCCGCCGGGGAGGCCGGCGCCTCCGGAGCGGTGTCCGCGGCGTCGGGCGCCCGGGGCACCTCTGCCTCCGCCTCGCCCCGCCGCCGCGGCGCGTGCGGTGGCCCGGGTTCGTCACCGGTGTCCGGCTCGCCCCGCCGCTCCCGTTCGTGTTCGCGCGCCTCCTCGGCGGGCTCGTGCCGTCTCGGCCGCTCCCGGCTCTCACCCTGCCGGCTCCCGGCCCGCGACGGCCGCTCGGAGGGTGCGGCCGCCGTCGGCGACGACGGTGACGACGGTGACGACGAGCGCGAGGCGTCGGGGGAGGGCGAACCGAATACCGGGCCGGCGTCGACCCCCGAGGCCCCGTATCCCACCGCCGCGGCCGCCACCGCCGTCGTCTTCGCCGTACCGGCGGGGCCGGTGAGGCCTGGCGGCCCGCTGACCGGGGCGTACGGCATCACCGCCGCCCCCGCTCCCAGAACAACCGTCGCCCCCACTACACGCAGCCATGGAGCCACGACCGTGACCTCCCGCGCCGTCCGGTGCTCGGTCGCACCGTCGGCAAGATGGGCCGGATGGACGCCGAACAGCCTCGCATCACGGAGTGATCCCGGCATTCCGGATACGTCCGTCAGGTGGATCCCCCGGTCCGCCGCGACTTCCGGGGGCGCCCCCGAGGCGGACCGCGGGCGTGCGCGACAATGACGGCATGGAGATGCCGAGGAACGAACGGTCGCCGGAGAATCCGCAGATCCTGGTGGTCGGCCAGGACGGCATGGCGCTCAGCGGCGGCACCGGAGACGAGGACTCCCGCGAGACCCCGGTGACGGAGCAGGTGGAGCAGCCGGCGAAGGTGATGCGGATCGGCAGCATGATCAAGCAGCTGCTGGAGGAGGTACGGGCGGCTCCTCTGGACGAGGCCAGCCGGGTCAGGCTCAAGGAGATCCACTCCAGCTCGGTGAAGGAGCTGGAGGACGGTCTGGCCCCGGAGCTGGTCGAGGAGCTGGAGCGGCTCTCCCTGCCCTTCACGGAGGAGGCCACCCCGAGCGACGCCGAACTGCGGATCGCGCAGGCCCAGCTGGTGGGCTGGCTGGAGGGCCTCTTCCACGGGATCCAGACCACGCTCTTCGCCCAGCAGATGGCGGCCCGCGCCCAGCTGGAGCAGATGCGGCGCGCTCTCCCGCCCGGCGTCGGCGACGGTCACGAGGAACCGCCCCTGGGCGGCCGCTCCGGCGGCCCGTACCTGTAACAGCCGCCCCACCGTCCCAGCCCGAACAGCCCGAACAGCCCGAACAGCCCGAACGGCTCGAACAGCCCGAAGGGGCCCGGCATCCGATGCCGGGCCCCTTCGTCGTGCCGTGTGCGGCCGCCGGGTCAGGACGGCGGGTTGCCCGTCGAGACCTTGAGAGTGATCTCCGGCATCTCCTCGGGGTCGACGTCCGTTCCCGCCGGCGGGAACTGCTCCCGGACGGAACCCTCTCCGTAGGTGTTCTCGTCCACCTCGATGATCTTGAAGTCACCCCAGCCGGCGGCCTGGAGGCACGCCTTCACCGACCCGATGTACTTGTACCGGAAGTTGGGGAGCTCGATCTTGTCGGGGTCGTTGTACGACTCCTTCGGCTCCTCGCACTCCTCCACGTCGATCGTCTTCGACGTGTCCGGCCCGCGGTAGCCCTCCGCCTGCGTCGCCGAGGCGCTGCTGCCACCGCCGCCCTGCGGGTCCTCCTTGTCGCCGCCGTTCATCAGCAGCGCCGCGATCAGACCGCCGACGGCCAGCACGGACACGGCGATCGAGCCGATGATCACCGGCCTGTTCCGGCCCCCGCCGCCCGAGCCGCCCGGCCCGGACGCCTGCGGCGTCAGGTTGTACGGCGGCGGGGTGGACGCGCCCTGCTGCGGTGCGTACGACGCCGGGGCGGGCGGCTGATAGCCGCCGTGCTGCGGATAGCCGTGCTGCGGATAGCCGTACGCCGGGGCCGGGCCGGCCGGGGCCGGAGTGCCGTACGGGTTCGGCGCCGGGGCCGGCTGGTACGGCGTCTGGACGTTGCCCGTGGGCGCCGGGGTCGCCCGGTCCACCGGAGGGAACACCGCGGAGCCGACCCCCGAGCCGCTCTGCGCCGGCATGCCCGGCACGATGCTCGGCGGGGCGGGGCTGACGGACTGCGCCACCCGCAGGCACTCCCCGCGCATCGCCTCCGCGCTGGGGAAACGCTCGTTCGGATTCTTCTTCAGCGCGCGGGCGATCAGCGCGTCCACGGCCGGCGGCAGTGAGCGGTTGATCGAGGAGGCGACCGGCGGCTCCTCCTGCACATGCGCGTACGCGATGGCCAGCGGCGAGTCCGCGTCGAACGGCAGCCGCCCGGTGACCAGCTGGAACAGCATGATGCCGACCGAGTACAGATCGGAGCGCGCGTCCACTCCCCGGCCGAGCGCCTGCTCCGGGGAGAGGTACTGCGGGGTGCCGACGACCATGCCGGTCTGTGTCATCGACGTGACACCCGACTGCATGGCGCGGGCGATGCCGAAGTCCATCACCTTGACCACACCGCGCTTGGTCATCATCACGTTGCCCGGCTTGATGTCCCGGTGGACCAGCCCCATCTCGTGGCTGATCTCCAGCGCCGCCAGCACGTCCGCGGTGATCTTCAGCGCCTTGTCGGCGGGCATCGCGCCCTGCTGCCGGGTGTCCTCGTCGAGCACGGACCCCAGCGGGCGGCCCTCGACGTACTCCATGACGATGTACGGCGTCGTCATGCCGTCCACATCGTCCTCGCCGGTGTCGAAGACCGAGACGATGTTGGTGTGCGTGAGCTTCGCCACGGACTGGGCCTCGCGGCGGAAGCGCTCACGGAACGCCTGCTCCCGGCCGAGTTCCGTATGCAACGTCTTGATCGCGACCTGGCGGTCGAGCACGCTGTCGTAGGCGAGGTACACCGACGCCATGCCGCCCTGGCCGAGCAGGTCCCGCAGTTGGTAGCGTCCGCCGGCGAGCGCCCGCCCCGCATGCCGGCCCTGTGCGCCGTCCTGGCTCATGTTCCGCGTCCCCCGTAGCCTCTCCGGCGCCGCCGTCGGTGACGGTCTCGTCGTAGATCGAAAGTGCTATTCCCGGCCAAGTCTGCCCCAGGCCACCGACACGTCAAGCGCGGTGCCCGATCCGTGACCGTACGCGAAGGAAGCGTCGCGGAAGCGTTACAGCGGTCGTGCCACCGGCACACGGGATTTGCACGACAGTACGGAGTACCGGTTTCATGGCCGGTCCGTCCCGTGTCGGCCCCGGCGATCCGTCTCGGACCGGCGCCCCGCGCGAAGGCTGTAGCGTGGGCCGACGGAGACCGTGACAACACCGCGCACCGCGGGCAGAAACGACGGCGAGGACCGATGGCACAGCAGCAGCGCGCTCAGGGCCCGTCCGACCCCGAGGCGACTGGCGGCGGCAATGCGGACGCGCCGGACAACTTCGGCAACGGCGGACTCGTGGGCGACGGCCGGTACCGGCTCACCCACCGGCTCGGCCGGGGTGGCATGGCGGAGGTCTTCGCCGCCGAGGACGTACGTCTCGGCCGCACGGTCGCCGTCAAGCTGCTGCGCGCGGACCTCGCCGAGGACCCGGTCTCGAAGGCGCGCTTCACACGCGAGGCGCAGTCGGTGGCCGGCCTCAACCACCACGCGATCGTCGCCGTGTACGACTCCGGCGAGGACGTCATCGGCGGCCAGTCGGTCCCCTACATCGTGATGGAGATCGTCGAGGGCCGCACCATCCGCGACCTCCTGCTGAACGCCGAGGCCCCTGGCCCCGAGCAGGCGCTGATCATCGTCTCCGGTGTGCTGGAGGCGCTCGCCTACTCCCACCAGCACGGCATCGTGCACCGTGACATCAAGCCGGCCAACGTCATCATCACCCACAACGGCGCGGTGAAGGTGATGGACTTCGGCATCGCCCGCGCGCTGCACGGCGCGTCCACGACGATGACGCAGACCGGCATGGTCATGGGCACCCCCCAGTACCTCTCCCCGGAGCAGGCACTCGGCAAGGCCGTCGACCACCGCTCCGACCTGTACGCCACCGGCTGCCTGATGTACGAACTGCTGGCGCTGCGTCCCCCGTTCACCGGTGAGACGCCGCTGTCGGTGGTCTACCAGCACGTCCAGGACATCCCCACGCCTCCCTCGGAGGCCTCGGACGCCTGCCCGCCGGAGCTGGACGGCATGGTCATGCGCTCCCTCGCCAAGGAGCCCGACGACCGTTTCCAGACGGCCGAGGAGATGCGCGGGCTGGTCCAGTACGCGCTGCAGATGCTCTACGACCAGGGCGGCCACACCGGCACCTGGAACACCGGCCCGGTCAACCTGCACGAGGGCCCGCGCACCCCGGCGGCCGGCTTCGCGGGGGCGGCCGCACCGGCCCACCCGGACGTCGCCGGTACGACCGTGATCCCGCAGCCGATCCTCCCCGCCGGATACGGCGGCGGGGACGACGGCGGCTTCGAGGGCGGCGGCAACCAGGGCAGCGGGCGGGGCAAGCTGTGGATCCTCGCGGCGCTCGCGGTGATCGCCGTCGTGGCGGGTGTCGCGCTGGCGCTCAACAACGACGACGGCAAGGGGGACGGCGGCAAGACCGACCCGTCGCCGTCCGTCTCGCGCACCACCGAGGACGAGAAGACCAGCGAGTCGCCGAGCGGCGAGGCGACCGAGGAGACGACGGACCCCGAGGCGAACCCGGGCGGCGGCTCGGGCGGCAACGGCGACTGGAAGCCGTCGTACGAGCCGACCTGGACGCCGTCGCAGCCGGAGACGGAGGAGCCGAGCACCCCGCCGCCGGCCACGCAGCCGACCCAGACGGACGGCACGGAGGACGGCGGCACCGGACCCGGCGGCACCGAGGACGGCGGCACGGGACCCGGCGGCACCGAGACCGGCGGCACCGAGGACGGCGGCACGGAGAACGGCGGCACGGGACCCGGCGGCACCGACGCGGGCAGCGCCAACGTGGGCGGAGTGGCCGGCGGGGCGACCTGACCGGCCCGCCCGCTCCGGCGGTGCTCCCCTCACCTCGCCGTGTGCACCCCGTGACACCCCAGGCGGCACGCCGTGCCGTTACGCAAGTCGGCTCTTCCCGTGCCCGGGGTCCCCGGGATAACGTGCCGTTGCTCCGGCCTCCTGCAAGGCTGTGACCAGCGCGCCTTCACAACCTTTCCCGATTTACTTGGAAATCCAAGCAAAATCGCAGGTCAGGTGGGGTTTCCCAGAAATGTGATGCACTGGGTACGGTGCCTCTTGCAGGGCGCTCGCCGGGGCACCTGTCACGCCTGTTCCCGGCCGAGTGGCACCCACCCCGTGCCCGGTGGTCGAGTAACAGGTGAGCCGCACTGGCCTGCCGGCAACCCCGGGGGCCGGACCGACGGAGGAGCACACGTGACCGTGGAGAGCACTGCCGCGCGCACATCGCGACGCAGCGCCGGAAGCAAGGCCGGCACCACCGGCACCAAACGCACCACCAGCGCCACCAAGAAGGCCGCCGGCGCAGGGAAGAGCGCCGAGCCCGCCCTCGTCCAGCTGCTGACGCCCGAGGGCAAGCGCGTCAAGAACGCCGAGTTCGACCGGTACGTCGACGGCATCACCGGCGACGAGCTGCGCGGTCTGTACCGCGACATGGTGCTCACCCGCCGCTTCGACGCCGAGGCCACCTCGCTGCAGCGGCAGGGCGAGCTGGGCCTGTGGGCCTCGCTGCTGGGGCAGGAGGCGGCGCAGATCGGCTCCGGCCGGGCGCTGCGCGACGACGACTACGTCTTCCCCACCTACCGTGAGCACGGCGTCGCGTGGTGCCGCGGGGTGGACCCGACCAACCTGCTCGGCATGTTCCGCGGTGTGAACAACGGCGGCTGGGACCCGAACGGCAACAACTTCCACCTGTACACGATCGTCATCGGCTCCCAGACGCTGCACGCCACGGGGTACGCGATGGGCATCACCAAGGACGGCGCCGACAGTGCCGTCATCGCCTACTTCGGCGACGGTGCCTCGAGCCAGGGCGACGTGGCCGAGGCCTTCACCTTCTCCGCGGTCTACAACGCCCCGGTGGTGTTCTTCTGCCAGAACAACCAGTGGGCGATCTCCGAGCCGACCGAGAAGCAGTCCCGCGTGCCGCTGTACCAGCGCGCGCAGGGCTTCGGCTTCCCGGGCGTGCGCGTGGACGGCAACGACGTGCTGGCGAACCTGGCCGTCACCAAGTGGGCCCTGGAGCGGGCCCGCGCGGGTGAGGGCCCGACGCTGGTCGAGGCGTTCACGTACCGCATGGGCGCGCACACCACCTCCGACGACCCCACCCGCTACCGCGGTGACGAGGAGCGTCTGGCCTGGGAGGCGAAGGACCCGATCCTCCGCCTGCGCCGCTATCTGGAGTCGTCGAACCACGCGGACGAGGGATTCTTCGCGGAACTGGAGACCGAGAGCGAGGCGCTGGGCAGGCGGGTCCGCGAAGCGGTCCGTGCCATGCCCGACCCGGACCACTTCGCCATCTTCGAGAACGTGTACGCGGACGGGCACGCGCTGGTGGACGAGGAGCGGGCACAGTTCGCCGCCTACCAGGCGTCGTTCGCGGACGAAGACGGGGGTAAGTGACATGGCGGAGACCATGACTTCCACGAGCATGGCCCTGGCCAAGGCGATCACCGAATCGCTGCGACGCGCCATGGAGGAGGACCCGAAGGTCCTCGTCATGGGTGAGGACGTCGGCAAACTCGGCGGCGTCTTCCGGGTGACGGACGGGCTGCAGAAGGACTTCGGCGAGAGCCGCGTCATCGACACCCCGCTCGCCGAGTCGGGCATCGTCGGTACGGCGATCGGCCTGGCCCTGCGCGGCTACCGCCCGGTGGTGGAGATCCAGTTCGACGGCTTCGTCTTCCCGGCGTACGACCAGATCGTCACGCAGCTCGCGAAGATGCACGCCCGTGCGCTGGGCAAGGTCAAGATGCCCGTCGTCGTGCGCATCCCCTACGGCGGCGGCATCGGCGCGGTGGAGCACCACTCGGAGTCCCCGGAGTCGCTGTTCGCGCACGTGGCGGGCCTGAAGGTGGTCTCGCCGTCGAACGCGTCGGACGCGTACTGGATGATGCAGCAGGCCATCCAGAGCGACGACCCGGTGATCTTCTTCGAGCCCAAGCGGCGCTACTGGGACAAGGGCGAGGTCGACCCGGATGCCATCCCGGGCCCGCTGCACACCGCGCGCGTGGTGCGCGAGGGCACGGACCTCACCCTCGCCGCCTACGGCCCGATGGTGAAGCTCTGCCGGGAGGTCGCCGACGCGGCGGCCGAGGAGGGCCGCTCTCTGGAGGTGCTGGACCTGCGCTCGGTCTCCCCGATCGACTTCGACTCCGTCCAGGCGTCCGTGGAGAAGACCCGCCGGCTGGTCGTGGTCCACGAGGCACCGGTGTTCTTCGGTTCCGGCGCGGAGATCGCCGCCCGGATCACGGAGCGCTGCTTCTACCACCTGGAGGCGCCGGTCCTGCGGGTGGGCGGATACCACGCGCCGTACCCGCCGGCCCGTCTGGAGGAGTCCTACCTCCCGGACCTGGACCGGGTGCTCGATGCCGTCGACCGCTCGCTGGCGTACTGAGGAGAGGGTCGTGACGACGATGACGAACGCGTCCGTACGCGAGTTCAAGATGCCGGACGTGGGCGAGGGCCTCACCGAGGCCGAGATCCTCAAGTGGTACGTCCAGCCGGGTGACACCGTCACCGACGGCCAGGTGGTGTGCGAGGTCGAGACGGCGAAGGCGGCCGTCGAACTGCCCATCCCCTACGACGGTGTGGTCCGCGAGCTGCACTTCCCCGAGGGCACCACGGTGGATGTGGGCACGTCCATCATCGCGGTGGCCGTCGCGGGCGGCGCGGTGGCGGAGGAGGCACCCGCGCCCGCCCCTGCCGAGGAGCCGGCGGAACCCGCCGAGAAGCCGGCCGCCCGCAAGCCCGTCCTGGTCGGCTACGGGGTGTCGACGTCCTCGACCCGCCGCCGCCCCCGCAGGACGCCGGCCACGGACACCGCTGCCGAGCAGGCGACGGTGGCCGCCCAGCCGGAACTGAACGGCCACGGCGCCGCCGCCGCCGGCCGGGAACGCCCGCTGGCGAAGCCGCCGGTGCGCAAACTGGCGAAGGACCTGGGCGTCGACCTGGCCTCGGTCACGCCGACCGGCCCGGACGGCATCATCACCCGTGAGGACGTCCACGCGGCGGTGGCCGCGGTGGAGGCCCCGCGGGAGCAGCCCACCCCCGTGCCCGCTCCGGCCGCCCCGGTGTCGTACGACACCGCCCGCGAGACCCGTATCCCCATCAGGGGGGTCCGCAAGGCGACGGCGGCGGCGGTGGTCGGTTCGGCGTACACGGCGCCGCATGTCACGGAGTTCGTGACGGTGGACGTGACGCGCACGATGAAGCTGGTGGAGGAGCTCAGACAGGACAAGGAGTTCACCGGCCTGCGCGTGAACCCCCTCCTGCTGATCGCGAAGGCCCTGCTGGTCGCGATCAGGCGCAACCCCGACATCAACGCGTCGTGGGACGAGGCGGCCCAGGAGATCGTGGTCAAGCACTACGTCAACCTGGGCATCGCGGCGGCCACCCCGCGCGGTCTGATCGTCCCGAACATCAAGGACGCCCACGCCAAGACGCTGCCGCAACTGGCCGAGTCCCTGGGCGAACTGGTGTCCACGGCCCGCGAGGGCAAGACGTCACCCGCCGCGATGCAGGCCGGTACGGTCACGATCACCAACGTCGGCGTCTTCGGCGTCGACACGGGCACGCCGATCCTCAACCAGGGCGAGTCGGCGATCCTCGCGGTCGGCGCGATCAAGCCCCAGCCGTGGGTCCACAAGGGCAAGGTGAAGCCCCGTCAGGTCACCACCCTGGCCCTCTCCTTCGACCACCGTCTGGTCGACGGCGAACTGGGTTCCAAGGTCCTGGCCGACGTGGCCGCGATCCTGGAGAACCCGAAAAGGCTGATCACCTGGGCGTGACGCCCGGGAACCACTAGGTTCACCACGGGAGGGGCGCCGCAAGTTCGGGTTGCGACGCCCCTCCTGCCGTGCCGGTCCGCTCAGACCCGATGGAGCACGTACACCGGGGCCCCGCCCTAGTCAGGGACGAGCGTCCGTGTACGTCGGATCCTGCGGTCTGTCACAGAGCGGTACTGCCCACCATAAGGATTTTGATGGCGACGGTGCCGCCGTCGATTTCATAGGTCGCCCGGTACTTCCCCACCCGTAAGCGTCGGAGGCTGGTGCCGCCGAGTTTGCTGCTGGAGGACGGCTCCGGGTCAGCGGCGAGGGCATTGATCGCCTTCACCAGTGGCTTCACCGCGTCGCCGTCTCGGGCGCGGAGCCGTTTGAGCCCTTCGGAGGCAGTCCGCTCCCAGATGATCGTGTAGCTCATGAGGCCTCGGCTCCCGCGACGAAGGCGTTGATCTCGGCCTGGGTCGCCGTAGGCCCTTCCACGAGCCGTGCGTACAGGGAGACGGTCACGTCGGCGAAGTCGACGGCCTGCTCGCGTGCGTCCCCATCCGGTGCGGAGTCGGCGAGCGCCTGCGTCCACCAGTGGTTCAGGAATGCGTCGAAGCCGCCGGGGTCACCCAGGGCGCTCAGCTCCGCGTAGAACTCGGTGCGCCGGTCGATGCGGAGAGCCGTACCGATCCCCTCCACGGTGCGGGGTACGACGTTGCCGGTGAACCCGGTGGTGTCTTGCGCCTCGGTCACCGCGTCCTGCCACTCGCCTGTCATCCGAGCCTCCCTTCGCCGTGGAGCAACAGTACTGCCGCGGTGCGTCGGCCGACGGCTGAGCGGACTACGCATCGGTCCTCCCCGTCACGGTCAGTTCGGCCCACACCGTCTTGCCCACGCGAAGCCGCTCCACCGACCACTTGTCCGCCACCATTTCGACGATGAGGAGGCCGCGCCCGAACTGGGCGTCGAGGTCCGAGGTCCTGCGCTGCGGCGGTCGCTCCCCCTTCGGGTCCGTGACGGCGATGCGCAGGGCGCCGCCGGTGAGGGAGGTCTCCACCCGGAACAGCCGGTCCTGCAAACAGCCGTGCAGCAGGGCGTTGGTGCACAACTCGCTCGTGATCAGCGCGGCGTCCCCGGCGACATCGGGGTGCCCCCAGCCGGCGACGAGTCGAGCGACGTGCCTGCGGGCGCGCGGGATGTTCTGGGGGTATGGGGTGTAGCTGATCGTGTCGTAGCGGCCGTTCACTTCGAAAGCGGGGGACGGGCAGGGACCGGTCACAGGGCGTACCTCCTTGTGCGGGGTGGCGGTGGCTCCGCCGTGCGGATGAGGGCAGCACGGTGCACTTCCGCCCTTGTGTGACGTTGAGTGGCTTGTTGAGTACTGAAGGTAGCCTCTTTGGGGGTAGGCAGCAATCGAACAGGACAGCAATATTGCTGTCCCGGTTTGTGGACGGATTGCTCCGAGGTCCAGACTGGTGCGACTGACCGGGAGGGAACGCACGATGGCGGGCAATGATCCTAATCGCGGCAAGACGATCACGACCGTGCTGGGGCGACGGCTCGGCGGGGAGCTGCTGCGGATGCGGGAGGCGTGCGACCTGCGTCAGACACATGCGGCTGAGGCACTGACGGCATCGGTCACCAAGGTCGCGAAGATTGAACGCGGTCAAGTACCGATGAGAGACCCCGACATCAGGGCACTGTGCCACTTGTACGGCGAGAACGACGAAGCGGTGATCGGGAAGCTGCTGGCTCTGGCGAAGGCGGACAGGGACCGACGCAAGGCCAAGGGGTGGTGGAACCAGTACCCGCAACTGACGGCACAGATCGAATACGTCGCCCTGGAGGACATCGCCACAGAGATTCGCACCTGGCAACTGACCTTCGTACCCGGCCTTTTGCAAACCGCCGACTATGCGCGGGCTCTCGCGGTCGGCAATGGGGCCTGGCAGGACCTCGACGAGATCGAGACCTTCGTCGAGGCGAGGATGGCCCGGCAGGCGAGACTCACCGGTGAGCGTCCTTTGCAACTCTGGGCATTGCTGCACGAAGGGGCTTTGCGTCAATTGGTCGGTGGCCGGGACGTCATGCGGGCGCAGTTGGAGCATCTGCTGGAGGTGGCGAGCCTGCCCAACGTACGCGTGCAGGTTGTTCCGTTCATGGCCGGCGCTCACCCTGGCATGACCTGTGCCTTCACTGTGGTGTCCTTCGCGGAGCCCGGTGCGCTGGATGTGGTGCAGGTGGATACCTTGTCGACGAAGGTCTGGCTGGAGAGTGAGACTGATGCCGCGCATCACGGCGCGGTCTTCGACCGCATCACGCGACTGGGGTTGGCGCACAGCAACTCGGTCAGACTCATCGACGGCATCCGCAAGGGGGCGTAGGACACCGTGTCCGAGTTCGATTTCAGGAAGTCCACATACAGCAGCGGCGATGCCCACGGCGAGTGCGTCGAAGTCGC
Organism: Streptomyces sp. NPDC086080; assembly: GCF_044540255.1. Taxonomy (NCBI): domain Bacteria; kingdom Bacillati; phylum Actinomycetota; class Actinomycetes; order Kitasatosporales; family Streptomycetaceae; genus Streptomyces; species Streptomyces sp. NPDC086080. The sequence continues at coordinate 39,665 of NZ_JBITRU010000007.1, read as the reverse complement.
CCGCAACATACCCGGCATCGTGGCCGTCCGGGACTCCAAGGATGCCGACGGGGCGATGCTCCGGCTCGCGTCCTCCGCCTGGGCGGCGTTCCTTGCGGACGCCGTCGTCGAACGCTCTGCTGCGTACGCGCCGAGGGCGATGTCGTAGCGATGTGGCAGCCCATGCCCGGAAGGGGCCCGCTCACTCTCGGCACCGCCGTCTGCCTGCGGAAACGCTGAGACCGTAACCTCCAGTTACGGTCTCGGGGTTGCAGCCGTCCACAGGGAAAAGGGGCCCACCCGTGCAGGTGGGCCCCGTCGCGTCCGTGCGTCAGATCTTGCCGAAGCCGTAGTTCAGGATCTTCTTCGCGTCCTTCTCGCGCTGGGCGGCGGAGGAGGAGGCGAGGACCGTGCCGATGACCGTCTTGCCGTTACGGGTTGCGGCGAAGACCAGGCAGTACTTGGACACCGAACCGGAGCCGGTCTTCACGCCGATCGTGCCGCTGTAGCTGCTGAGGAGCGTGTTCGTGTTGGTCCACGGCGCCATCGTGCGGGTGCCGCCCGTCTTGGTCTTCGTCTTGGCCGTGTACTTCTTCGTCTTCACGATCCCGCGGAACGTCGCGTTCTTCATCGCGCTGCTCGCGATCTTCGTCAGATCGCGCGGCGTGGAGTAGTTCTTGCCGTTCCCGATGCCGTCGAACGAGTCGAAGTGGGTGTTCTTCAGGCCCAGCTTCTTGGCGTCCGCGTTCATCTTGCCGATGAACGACTTCACTCGGGCCGACCGGGTCTTGCCCGTGCCGAACTTGTCCGCCAGCGCGTACGCCGCGTCGCAGCCGGACGGCAGCATCAGCCCGTACAGCAGCTGGCGCACGGTGACCTTGTCGCCGACGATCAGCCGCGCGGACGAGGCGTTCTTCGACACGATGTAGTCGCTGTACGCCTTCTGGATGGTGACCGTGGCGTTGAGGTTCAGGTTCTTCTGCGCGAGCACGACCTTCGCGGTCATGATCTTCGTCGTCGAACCGGTCGAGCGGCGCGTGTCACCGCCCTTGTAGTACAGCGTCTTGCCGTTCGCGTTGTTCATCACGTAGCCGCCCTTGGCGACGATCGTGGGAACGGCGGCGGCCTGCACGGGCGCGGCCTGCGCGGGCGCTGCGTAGAGGGCTCCGGTCGACAGCATCGCGCCGGTGGTCACGGCGACGCCGACGGCTCTGCGGAGGCGGATGCCCTGAATGCCGATATTCAAGTGAGGTACCCCGATTGAGTTGAATGCCCCGGTGGTGCGGCAGAGTTGAGGAGCGGCCGACAGGGCGGCCGCATATATCCGACTCCTTCAGGGGGTGGATGGTTGCGCTCGGGGCGGAGGGAATTCTTCGCTCACGAGGACGGGCGGGCGCGCGGGGCGGGGTGGTCCGCATGGTGGACGTACGATCCCATGCGTACGTGTTGTATCTATCCTGTCCGCATGACCAGCCCGACCCCCGTGAAGCAGCCGCCCGCCGCCGAGCGCGTCTACAGCCATGTCAAGCAGGGCGTACTGGACCGCCGTTACGAGGGCGGCACGCTGCTCACGGAAGGTGAGCTGGCCGACGCCGTCGGGGTCTCGCGGACCCCCGTGCGCGAGGCGCTGCTGCGGCTGGAGGCCGAGGGGCTGATCAGGCTCTACCCGAAGAAGGGCGCCCTCGTCCTGCCCGTCTCCGCGCAGGAGATCGCCGACGTCGTGGAGACCCGGCTGCTCGTCGAGGAACACGCCGCCAGAAAGGCCGTGCCCGCGCCCCCCGGTCTCATCGAGCGCCTGGAGCAGCTGCTCGCCCGCCAGCGGGAGCAGGCGGCCGCCGGCGACTTCGCCGCCGCCGCCGTCACCGACCGGTGCTTCCACGCCGAGATCGTCCGCAGCGGCGGCAACGAGATCCTCTCCCGCCTCTACGACCAGCTCCGGGACCGTCAGTTGCGCATGGGCGTCGCCGTGATGCACTCCCACCCCGACCGCATCGCCAAGACCCTCGCCGAGCACGAGGAGATCCTTCGGGCGCTGCGCTCGGGGGAGGCGGAGGCCGCCGTCGGGGTGGTCGGCCGGCATGTCGGTTGGTTCTCCCACCTGGCCCGGGGCGAGGTGCGATGAGCCGCACGCTTCCCGGGGATCCTCCCCCGGAGGGGGCACCCCCAGGCGGCCGGCGCGCCCTCGCCGTGTGGGGGATCGGCGTCTCCGTCTACTTCGTCGCCGTCATCTTCCGTACGTCCCTGGGCGTGGCCGGTCTCGACGCCGCGGACCGCTTCGACGTGGGCGCCTCCGCCCTGTCCACCTTCTCCATCCTCCAACTGCTGGTCTACGCGGGTATGCAGATACCCGTCGGGCTGCTGGTCGACCGGCTCGGCACCAAGAAGGTGCTGGGCATCGGCGTCGTGCTGTTCACGGCCGGGCAGCTCGGCTTCGCCCTCTCCCCCTCGTACGGCATGGCGCTCGCCTCGCGGGCGCTGCTCGGCTGCGGTGACGCGATGACGTTCATCAGCGTGCTGCGGCTGGGCACCCGGTGGTTCCCGGCCCGCCGCGGGCCGCTGGTCGCGCAGATGGCCGGGCTGGCCGGGATGGCGGGCAACCTCGTCTCCACGCTGGTGCTCTCCCGGCTGCTGCACGGCATCGGCTGGACGGCCGCGTTCGCGGGCAGCGCGCTCGCGGGGGTCGTGGTGTTCGTGCTGCTGGTGCTGTTCCTCAAGGACCATCCCGAGGGGCATGAACCGGAGCCCGTCCTGCACCGGGGCGCGGCCTATGTACGGCGTCAGATCGCCATGTCCTGGCGGGAGCCGGGGACCCGGCTCGGACTGTGGGTGCACTTCACCACGCAGTTCCCGGCGATGGTGTTCCTGCTGCTGTGGGGCATGCCGTTCCTGGTCGAGGCGCAGGGGCTGTCGCGGGCGGCCGCCGGTGAACTGCTGACGCTGGTGGTGCTGTCCACCATGGTCTTCGGGCTGGTCTACGGGCAGGTCGTCGCCCGGCACCACGGGGCGCGGCTGCCGCTGGCGCTGGGGACGGTCGGTGCGACGGCGTCGCTGTGGGCCGTGACGCTGGCCTGGCCGGCGGATACGGCGCCGATGTGGCTGCTGGTGGTGCTGTGCGCGGTGCTGGGGGCTTGCGGGCCGGCGTCGATGCTCGGGTTCGACTTCGCCCGGCCGGCGAATCCGCCGGAGCGGCAGGGGACGGCGTCGGGGATCACGAACATGGGAGGCTTCGTCGCCTCCATGACGACGTTGTTCGCGATCGGGGTGCTGCTGGACGCGACCGATGACGACTACGCCGTCGCCTTCTCGTCCGTGTTCGTGCTCCAGGCGCTGGGCGTCTCGCAGATTCTGCGGCTGCGCGGGCGCGCGGTGCGCAGGGAGCGGGAGCGGCTGGTGGCGTCCCGGGTTTCCTCCGTGCACGTGCCGGTGTAGCTGCCCGGGGGCGGGGGCCGGGTGGGGGCCGCGGCCCCGGCGTCTCCCGGGCGCCTCCCCCACTCCCGGCGCACGTCTGCCCGCGGATGTGCGCGGGGCTACGGGGTGACCGCGAAGTGCCTCAGGATCGCCTCCGCCAGGTCCAGGTCGCCCTCCGTCTTCACCCGGTCCGCCACCGCCTCCGGGGTCACGCGGCCGCAGGTCAGGCGGACGAAGGTCTCCCAGTCGAGGGTGAGGGTGGCGGCGGGGCCCAGGGCCGGGGCCGTCTCCAGGGTGCCGCGGCCCTGGATGTCGACGCGGATCGTGCGCAGGAACTCCAGCGGGCCGTGCACGTCGATGACCACGGCCGAGCTGCGGGGGGCCTGCGCCTCCTTGGCGACCACGCGCGGCAGTGCGGCGAGCAGCACGTCGCGGGCGACGTGCGCGCCGGGGGAGTCGAGGTTGCCCGGCCGGCCGAGGGCCGTGCGCAGATCCTGCTCGTGCACCCACACGTCGAAGGCGTGCCGGCGCATGGACTCCTCCAGCGTCAGCTCCGTGTTCAGCGGACCGCGCACCTTGGTACCGGGCTGGCGCGACTCGTTCCGCAGCTGGCGGTTGCGGCGGATGATCATGAGCTCCAGCTCGGAGGTCATCTCCGGCGCCGTGTGGTGACGGCGCACGTCGACCTGCATCTCCATGTACCGCTGGTGGTCGTTGGTGACGTGGAACAGGTCGCGGGGCAGGCTGTGGATGGGGCGGGGGTCGCCGTACATCTCGGAGTCCTGGCCGATGACGTGCGAGACCACGTCACGGACCGACCAGCCCGGGCACGGCGTCCGCCGGTTCCAGTCGGCCTCCGGAAGCGGCTGCACCAGCTCGGATATCGCCTCGATCGAGTGGGTCCAGGCGTCGGCGTAGGGCTGGAGGGTGGGATGCAGGCTCACGGAACGGGACCCCTCGGCGGTCGGTACACGGGCAGGTTGCGGCATGCGGTGCCAGTGGGCGGTGGCTGCACGGCGTGGGTGTCTCGGGTCGCTAAGTTACGCTGCTGAGCGGCACCCCGGCAGTGCTTTCGTGTGACGATCGTAGGCCCGTGTGCGCGGGTCGAATGCCAGGACGGTGGTAGTGTGCGCGCTTCGTTGCTTCAAGTCGCCGTGAACGAGGGCGAAACGGTCGAATCGCGCCGGCGTCGGGTCGCCGCGATGGTGCGGGACCAGGCCGGAGCGGATCTTGTCGTGCTCCCGGAGCTGTGGACCACGGGCGCGTTCGCCTACGAGGAGTTCGCCGGCGAGGCGGAACCGCTCGAAGGACCGACGTACGAGGCGATGGCCAAGGCCGCGAGCGAGGCGGGCGTGTGGCTGCACGCGGGTTCCGTTCCCGAGCGGGACCCGGACGGCCCTCTCTACAACACGTCGCTCGTCTTCTCCCCCTCCGGTGACCTGGCCGCCGCCTACCGCAAGATCCACCGCTTCGGCTTCGACCAGGGCGAGGCCGTTCTGATGGGAGCGGGCGACGAACTGGTGACGGTCCGCCTTCCGCACACCGTGCTCGGTGTGGCCACCTGCTACGACCTCCGTTTCCCCGAACTCTTCCGCGGTCTTGTCGACGCCGGTGCCGAGACCTTCGTCGTCCCGGCGGGCTGGCCGGAGCGCCGCCGGTCCCACTGGACGCTGCTGGCCCGGGCCCGGGCCGTGGAGAACCAGGCGTTCGTGCTCGCGTGTGGAACGGCCGGGACACACGCCGGGGTTCCACAGGCGGGTCACTCGATCGTGGTGGACCCCTGGGGCGAGGTCCTGGCGGAGGCGGGCCCCGGGGAGGAAGTCCTTGACGTCGACTTCGACCCGGCCACGGTGGCGGGCACCCGCGAGCGCTTCCCGGCCCTGAAGGACCGCGTCCTGGGCCTGGCCCGCCCCGCCCGCCGGCCCTGAGGGGTGTCCGGCGGATCATGCCGGGGGGCGTGGGGGTCGGCACGCCCGTCCGCGGCGTTGTCGTCGGTTGTCGACGCTCCGCGTCGCCGCTTTCCTCCGCCGGTGCGGCCGCACCGGACCCCACTCGCCCCAGCCGGCCGGATACCGTCGGCTGCCTCCGGCCTGGTCCGCCGGACCCCCAGAGTGCCGCGGCACTAGTCGTCCTCCCGTTCCTTCTCCGCCAGGTGGATCACGCACACCGCCACCGCGATCAGCAGCGCCGGGTCCGTGTCCTCCCGTACGACGTCGATGCCGTACGTGTCCCGGAGGGTGAGAAGGCGCCGTGAGATGACGGCGAGCAGCTCACCGTCGTACTCGACGGCGAACTCCCGGTCGAGGATCCGGCCGCTGACGTCCAGCTCGGTGCTGCCGTCCGCCAGGGCCACCCGGTAGTGGTTGCGCAGCAGCGACAGCCGCTTGCGCCGGACGGTCGCCAGCGCCTCGCCCCCGCGCTCGATCACCATCGTGTCCCGCAGGGCGAGCATCTTCTGCCGGATGTCGACGAGCACCCGGCCCTCGGTGTCCTTCAGCTCGAAGGTGTCCCGCAGCCGCATGGCCTTGCCGTCGACCAGGAAGACCTTGTTCCCGCGGTCGTCCTCGATCCAGTAGTCGTCCCCGATCCCCAGGATCCGGTCCCGCACAAGAAATCTCATGCCCCGAGGACTTCCCCGGGCCCGCCCCCGCAACCCGGCTGCTAGCCCGACGGGCGGAGCCCCGTCACCCGGGACCGCGGCGAGGACCACGACGACCCGTTCTCCGCCACCACCGGCGGGCCGGCGGCCCGACACCCGGTACGGGCCCGCGACCCGGCTGCCGGTGTCGGCCTCTCCCCCGGGTCTGCTGCGCGACGGCGAGGGCGCGGGAGACGAACTCTCCCGCGCCCTCGAACTCGACCCCGCGGTCCCGGAGGGGGTGCTGCACGTCTCCGCGACGGCGGCCTCCTGCGACACCGGCCCGGACAGCGCGTACCCGGCCTGCCATGTCCACCGGGACGACTGGGCCCTGCCCGTACGCCTCACCGCGCGGGGCACGGACCGGCTGCCTCTGGTGCTGACCGCTTCGGTTCCCCGCCGTGCCCCCGGTCAGACTCCGTAGCCGTCGCTGTAGCCGTCGCGGGTGCGCGGCCGGGTGGTGTCGTCGACGACCGGGGTGGCGGGTGGTACGACGACCCGCCGACGCCGGGCGATGCTGCTGAAGGTCGCGACGCCGATCAAACCGACGATCATGAAGATGATGCCGACCAGGTCAAGGTTGACACCCTGCATGTCCCAGTCGGTCGCGAACGTGAGGATTGCTCCCACGGCGATGAGGATGATGCATCCGCCGAGGCCCATGAGTGTCGCCTCCCTGTCCGGTGTTTCCGGTGCGCACCGGGTACCCGGAGGCGCGGCTGCCATGCGCCACGGACCAGGGGCGGTTGACTACCCCTCAAGGAACGCCACGAGTGCCTTCGCCAACAGGGACGGGTCCTCGGCGCCGCACAGTTCGCGGGCGCTGTGCATCGACAGGATGGCCACGCCGATGTCGACGGTCCGGATGCCGTGCCGGGCCGCGGTGATCGGGCCGATCGTGGTGCCGCACGGCATCGCGTTGTTGGAGACGAACGACTGGAAGGGGACGCCCGCCTTCTCGCAGGCCGCGGCGAACACCGCCCGGCCCGAACCGTCCGTGGCGTAACGGTTGTTGACGTTCACCTTGAGGATCGGCCCGCCGTCGACGCGGGGGTGGTGCGTCGGGTCGTGCCGCTCCGCGTAGTTGGGGTGGACGGCGTGACCGGTGTCGGAGGACAGACAGACGGTGCCGGCGAAGGCGCGGGCCCGGTCCTCGTACGAGCCGCCGCGCGCGAACACCGAGCGCTCCAGGACACCGCCGAGCAGCGGGCCGTCCGCGCCGGTGTCGGACTGGGAGCCGTTCTCCTCGTGGTCGAACGCGGCGAGGACCGGGATGGAGGACAGTCCGGAGCCCTGTCCCGCCGCGGCGGCGGCCAGCGCGGCCGTACCCGCGTGCACGGAGAGCAGGTTGTCCATGCGCGGGCCGGCCACCAGCTCGCGATCGCGGCCGAGGTAGGCGGGCGGCTCGACGGGGTGGACCATCAGGTCCCAGCCGGTGACCTCGCCGGAGCGGAGACCGGCGGTCTCCTCCAGGAACGCGATGAGGTCGCCGTCCCGGACGTCGTCGCCCATGCCCCAGACCGGCTGCATGTGCCGCTGCTTGTCGAGCTTGAGGCCGTCGGCGTTGACCGAGCGGTCCAGGTGGATGGCGAGCTGGGGGACTCGCAGCAGCGGACGGTCGACGTTCACCAGGCAGGTGGAGCCGTCGCGCAGGGACAGCCGGCCGGCCAGGCCCAGGTCGCGGTCGAGCCAGGAGTTGAGCAGCGGCCCGCCGTAGATCTCCACGGCCACCTGGCGCCAGCCGTGCGCCCCGCTGTCGGGCCGGGGCTTGACGCGCAGGGTGGGGGAGTCGGTGTGGGCGCCGACGATCCGGAAGGGGGTGTGTGCGGCGGCACCCTCGGGGACGTACCAGGCGATGATCGCACCGCCGCGCAGCACGTACCTGCCGCCGGCCGTCCCGTCCCAGGCGTCCGTCTCCGCGACCTGCCGGAAGCCCGCCTTCTCCAGCCGCTCGGCCGCGTTCGCCACGGCGTGGTACGGCGTGGGGCTCGTCGCCAGGAAGGACATGAGGTCGTCGGTGTGACCGCGATCGAAGCGGGGGGGTTCGCTCATGGGTTCACCTTAACGAGGGCGAGGGCCCGCTTCCCGGTGCGGGAGCGGGCCCTCGGATCCGTCTGTACGGGGCTGTACGGGGTTGTACTGGGTCGGTCGGAGAAATGGTCGAGGGGCGGTCCTGGAAAGTCCTAGAAAGCGGCCTCGTCCAGTTCCATCAGGTCAAGACCGACGCCCTCGGCGATCTCGCGCGCCTGGGTGACACCCGGGAGGACGTTGGCCGCGAAGAACTTCGCCGCGGCGATCTTGCCGGTGTAGAAGGGCTTGTCCTTGGCGGAGGCCGTCGGGAGCTTCTCGGCGGCGACCGCGGCGCCCCGCAGGAGCAGGTAGCCGACGACGACGTCACCGGAGGCCATCAGCAGGCGGGTGGTGTTCAGGCCCACCTTGTAGATGTTCTTGACGTCCTGCTCGGTGGCCGCGAGGTCGGTGAGCATCAGGCCGACGAGGGCCTCCAGCTCCACGGCCGCCTTGGCCAGGTGCTCGCGGGCGCCCGCCAGCTCCTCGCCGCCCTCACCGAGCGCCAGGAACTTCTTGATGTCCTCGGCGAGCGAGTTCAGGGCCGCGCCCTGGTTGCGGACGATCTTCCGGAAGAAGAAGTCCTGGCCCTGGATGGCGGTCGTGCCCTCGTACAGGGTGTCGATCTTGGAGTCCCGGATGTACTGCTCGATCGGGTACTCCTGCAGGAAGCCGGAGCCGCCGAAGGTCTGCAGCGACTGCGCGAGCTGCTCGTAGCCCTTCTCGGAGCCGTAGCCCTTGACGATCGGCAGGAGCAGGTCGTTCAGCGCGTGCTCGGCGGAGACGTCCTCGCCCGCCGCCTCCTTCACCGCGATGGTGTCCTGGACGGCCGCGGTGTGCAGGACGAGGGCGCGCATGCCCTCCGCGTACGCCTTCTGCGTCATCAGCGAGCGGCGCACGTCGGGGTGGTGGGTGATGGTGACCTTGGGCGCGGTCTTGTCCATGAAGTTCGCCAGGTCGGGACCCTGGACGCGCTCCTTGGCGTACTCCAGCGCGTTCAGGTAGCCCGTCGACAGGGTGGAGATCGCCTTCGTGCCGACCATCATCCGGGCGAACTCGATGATGCGGAACATCTGGCGGATGCCGTCGTGCTTGTCGCCGATCAGCCAGCCCTTGGCGGGGTGCCGGTCGCCGAAGGTCATCTCGCAGGTGTTGGACGCCTTCAGGCCCATCTTGTGCTCGACGTTCGTGGCGTACACGCCGTTGCGCTCGCCCAGCTCGCCGGTCTCGAAGTCGAACACGTACTTCGGGACGAGGAAGAGGGAGAGGCCCTTGGTGCCGGGTCCCGCGCCCTCGGGGCGGGCCAGCACGTAGTGGAGGATGTTCTCCGACATGTCGTGCTCACCGGAGGTGATGAACCGCTTCACGCCCTCGATGTGCCAGGAGCCGTCCTCCTGCGGCACGGCCTTGGTGCGGCCGGCGCCCACGTCCGAGCCGGCGTCCGGCTCGGTGAGGACCATGGTGGAGCCCCACTGCTTCTCGACCGCGATCCGCGCGATCCTCTTCTGGACGTCGTTGCCCTCGTTGTAGAGGATCCCGGCGAAGGCGGGGCCGGAGGAGTACATCCACACGGCCGGGTTCGCGCCGAGCACCAGCTCGCCGTACGCCCAGACCAGGGACGGGGGAGCGGTGGTGCCGCCGACGCCCTCGGGCAGGCCGAGGCGCCAGTACTCGGAGTCCATGAAGGCCTGGTAGCTCTTCTTGAAGGACGCGGGGACCGGTGCGGTGTTGGTCTCCGGGTCGAAGACCGGAGGGTTGCGGTCGGCATCGGTGAAGGACTCGGCGAGCTCGTTCTCCGCGAGCCGGGTGAGCTCGTCGAGGATGCTCTTCGCGGTCTCGACGTCCATCTCCTCGAACGGGCCCGTGCCGTACAGCTTGTCGCGGCCGAGTACCTCGAAGAGATTGAATTCGATGTCGCGGAGATTCGACTTGTAGTGCCCCATGGCGACGGCTCCGTAAGAGAGAGATCGGCGAGGCACTGACTCCTCGCACCTGTGTCACGTACCAACAAGTAGCTACGCATGATGCTACCCGTCGGTAATAAGAAGCAACCCCGATCCGGACATCTGTGACCCAGCCCTCCCGCCGGGTGGTTAGTCTGTGCTGCATGTACGGCTACGACCAGAGCGCGGGGACGCAGCAGGGTTACGTTCCGCCGCAGCAGCAGATGCCGGGCGGGTACGGGCAGCAGGCGCCGCTGTATCCGGAGCCGTCCGCGCCGTCGCTCGCCGACGCCGTGCGCGCGTTCACCACGGGGCAGATGGCGGCCGAGGACTTCCAGCAGGTCTTCGCCACGTCCAAGGTGTACTGCCCGCGCGGCGACAACCCCGGATTCCTCGCCCTGCACAACACCCAGCAGCCGGTGATCCCGATGTTCACCTCGTTGAAGGAGTTGCGGCGGTACGCGGGCAAGGAGTCCAAGTACTTCGTCATCACCGGCGCCGAGGTGATCGACCTGCTGCCGACCGGCTACGGCTGCGTGCTCGACATGGAGGGTGAGCACCGGATGGTGTTCGACGCCAAGGCCGTGGAGCAGATGGTCGAGTTCGCCATGCGCCGGATGTACGGCTGACCCTTGTCGCCCGATGCGGAGCCCGGAGGGAATTCCCTCCGGGCTTTCTCTGTTCCGGGTGGCAGGAAGTTCAACGCTCAACTAAAGTGGGCGTACCCGAGGAGGTACCGACATGCCTGCAGTGACCGTCGAGAACCCGTTGACGCTGCCCCGTGTGACCGCGTCCGCCGATGCCGTGGCACGTCCCGTGCTCACCGTCACGACCGCGCCCGGCGGATTCGAGGGCGAGGGCTTCCCGGTGCGCCGCGCGTTCGCGGGAATCCACTACCGTCACCTGGACCCGTTCATCATGATGGACCAGATGGGCGAGGTGGAGTACGCGCCGGGCGAGCCGAAGGGCACGCCCTGGCATCCGCACCGCGGCTTCGAGACCGTCACCTACATCATCGACGGCATCTTCGACCACCAGGACTCCAACGGCGGTGGCGGCACCATCACCAACGGCGACACCCAGTGGATGACGGCGGGCTCCGGCCTGCTGCACATCGAGGCGCCGCCGGAGCAGCTGGTCATGTCCGGCGGGCTCTTCCACGGCCTCCAGCTGTGGGTGAACCTGCCCGCCAAGGACAAGATGATGGCCCCCCGCTACCAGGACATCCGAGGCGGCAGCGTCCAGCTGCTCACCTCCCCCGACGGGGGCGCGCTCCTGCGCGTCATCGCCGGTGAGCTGGACGGTCACGAGGGCCCGGGCATTACGCACACGCCGATCACGATGGTCCACGCGACGCTGGCGCCGGGCGCCGAGATCACCCTGCCCTGGCGTGAGGACTTCAACGGCCTGGCGTACGTCATGGCCGGGCGCGGGTCGGTCGGCGCCGAGCGGCGTCCGGTCCACCTGGGTCAGACCGCGGTCTTCGGCGCGGGCTCCTCGCTGACCGTCCGCGCGGACGAGAAGCAGGACGCGCACACCCCGGACCTGGAGGTCGTCCTCCTCGGCGGGCAGCCCATCCGTGAGCCCATGGCGCACTACGGCCCGTTCGTGATGAACACCAAGGACGAGCTGATGCAGGCCTTCGAGGACTTCCAGAAGGGCCGCCTCGGCACGGTCCCCGCCGTGCACGGCATGTCGGAGAACGGCCCGCGGACGGCCTGACCGGCGGGCCGCGGGCGCCCTCGCCACCGACGGCGGCGGTGCCCGGGAAGTGCCCGGAACCTTGCAGCGGTCCCGGCCGCGGCCGGACGTGATGACGTCCGGGTCCGCGGCCGGACGGCTGCCGGACGGCCCCGACGGCGGGCCTGTGACGTTGCCCCGGCCCGGAGGTCCGTGCGGGCATGGCGCGGAACGGGGTGCGGTGTCCGAGGCCGCCGACCGCGACGGGCTGTTCCCCCGGCCGGTGAGACGCGGGGCGGTGGCGGTCCGGCCGCGTGAGACGCGGGGGCGGTGCGCCGCGGGGGCCGGCGGCCGGGCGACGGGTGCGCGGCCGCCGGCCCGCTCAGCCGTGTCCGGTGCGGTTCTTCTCGTACAGCTCGAACCACATGCTCTTGCCCTGGCCGCGTGGGTCGACGCCCCAGGTGTGGGCGAGGAACTCGACCAGGACCAGGCCGCGGCCGGAGGACGCCAGCTCACCCGGGCTGCGCAGATGCGGCAGATCGTCACCCGCGTCGGTGACCTCGACGCGGATCCGGCGGCCGTCTCCCCCGTCGGTGACCTCGGCGAGCAGCAGGGCGTCGGTGTCGGTGTGCACGAGGACGTTGGTGAGCACCTCCGACAGCAGCAGCTCCGCCGAGTCCACCTGGTCCGTCGAGGACCAGTCGTGCAGCAGCTCCCGCAGCTGGTGCCGGGCCACGCCGACCCGCTCGGGCTCGTCCTGCGCCACCGTCAGCATCGTCCTGCGCACCGGCGGCCGCACCGCGCTCCGCGCCCCGCGGTCACGGCTCTCGCCCTCCCGGGTCAGCAGCAGCACGGCGATGTCGTCCTCGCGCCGGTCGATCAGCGGGCCCGTGGTGTGGTGCGAGGAGGGGCCGTGCACCGCCTGGACCAGGGCGTCGGCCAGTTCCTCCTGGTTTCCCTTGTGCTCCTCGAGGATGGTGCGCAGGCGCCGCCAGCCGGTGTCCAGGTCGTGCCCGCCGGTCTCGATCAGCCCGTCCGTGCAGACCATCATCGTCTCGCCGGGCTCCAGGACCAGCCGGGTGGTGGGGTAGTCGGGGTCCGGGTCGATGCCCAGGGGAAGCCCGCCCGCCGTCGGCCGGGTCAGCACCGTCGCGTCGGCCATGCGGATCACCGGTTCGGGGTGCCCGGCACGGGCGACCTCCAGCACCCCGCTCTCGGGGTCGACCTCGGCGTACAGGCAGGTCGCGAAGCGCGGCTCGGCCGGGTCCCCCTCGCCGATGCCGTGCAGGAAGCGGGAGGCGCGGGAGAGCACCGCATCGGGCCGGTGGCCCTCGGAGGCGTACGCCCGCAGGGCCGTCCGCAGCTGGCCCATCAGCCCCGCGGCCCGTACGTCGTGGCCCTGGACGTCTCCGATGACCAGCGCGAACCGGCCTCCTCCGGACCTCGTCGGGGAGGTGCCCCCGGGCAACGGGATCACGTCGTACCAGTCGCCGCCGACCTGGAGGCCTCCGCCGGTGGGGACGTAGCGGGCGGTGACGCTCATGCCCGGGATGCCCGGACCGAGTATCGGCATCATCGAGCGCTGCAGACCGTCGGTCAGCGCGCGCTCGCTCTCGGCCGTGCCCGCGCGGGTCAGCGCCTGGCCCAGCATCCGGGCCACCGTGGTCAGCACGGAACGCTCGTCGGGGGTGAACGCGACCGGATAGGCGAAGGCGGCCAGCCAGGCGCCCATCGTGCGGCCGGACTCGGTCAGCGGCAGGAACGCCCAGGACCGGCGTCCGAAGCGCTGGGCGAGCGGCCAGGTGAGGGGGTAACGGGTCCGGTACTCCTCCGGGGAGGACAGATAGACCGCGCGGCCCGTGCGCACCACCTCGGCGGCGGGGTAATCCGTGTCCAGCGGCATGTAGAACGCGCTGTCGGCGCCGGGTTCGTGTCCGTGGTGGCCGATGATCGTCAGCTGGCTGCCCTCCACCCCGAACACGGCCAGTCCCTCCGGCGAGAATCCGGGCATCGCCAGATTGGCCGCGACCCGCAGCACCTCCTGCGTCGACCGCGCCTCCGCCAGCGCGCGGCCCGCGTCCAGCAGGAACGCCTCCCGTGAGCGCCGCCAGTCACCGGTGACCGCGCTGCGCCCGGCGGGTGTTCCCGGTGTCGGCTCGGCGACCTCCTGGAGGGAGCCGGTCAGGACGTATCCCTTGCGACCGCGGTCGAAGGAGGGCTTGGAACGGCTGCGCAGGACGCGTACGACCCGATTCTGGTCGTCCATGATCCGGATGCGCACCTCGGCGAGGGTGCCCTCGGCGACGGCGAGCTGGACCACTCCGGTGATCTCGTTCCAGTCGACGGGGTGCAGACGGGCCCGGATCTGGGCCTCGGTGAGGGTGACCCCCTGGGCGGGCAGCCCGAGCAGCCGTGCCGCCACGGCGTCGACGGTGACCAGCCCGGCGGCGGTGTCCCAGTGCCACACACCGGTGTCGAGTGCGGCGAGGACATCCCCCAGGGCAGGCAGGGGCTCACCAGGGCGCATTACCCCACTTTATGGAGATGGTGCGGAAAAGTTCCACTGCGCCCGACTCGTCATGCCAGGGAAGCGATCTTGGTCCGGCCGGTAGGCTTGGGGGAGTTTCACGTGAAACAACGCCCCCGATCCGCGAAGGCTGGATGAACGACGATGCATCGGTACAGGTCCCACACCTGCGGCGAGCTCCGCGCCTCTGACGTCGGCACCGACGTCCGGCTGAGTGGCTGGCTGCACAATCGGCGCGACCTGGGCGGCATCCTCTTCATCGATCTGCGCGATCACTACGGCATCACCCAGCTCGTGGCGCGTCCGGGCACCGAGGCGTACGAGGCGCTGGACAAGCTGTCCAAGGAGACCGTGGTCCGCGTCGACGGCAAGGTCGTCTCCCGCGGCACGGAGAACGTCAACGCCGACCTTCCGACCGGTGAGGTCGAGGTCGAGGTGGGCGTGGTGGAGGTACTGGGCGCGGCGGCTCCGCTCCCCTTCACCATCAACGCCGAGGACGGGGTCAACGAGGAGCGGCGCCTGGAGTACCGCTTCCTGGACCTGCGCCGCGAGCGCATGCACCGCAACATCCTGCTGCGTACGTCGGTCATCTCGGCGATCCGCCACAAGATGACGGCGTTGGGCTTCAACGAGATGGCGACGCCGATCCTGAGCGCCACCTCTCCCGAGGGCGCCCGCGACTTCGTCGTCCCCTCCCGGCTGAACCCCGGCAAGTTCTACGCGCTGCCGCAGGCTCCGCAGCAGTTCAAGCAGCTGCTGATGATCTCCGGCTTCGACCGCTACTTCCAGATCGCGCCCTGCTTCCGTGACGAGGACGCCCGCGCGGACCGCTCGCCGGGCGAGTTCTACCAGCTCGACGTGGAGATGAGCTTCGTCGAGCAGGAGGACGTCTTCCAGCCGATCGAGCAGCTGATGACGGAACTGTTCGAGGAGTTCGGCAACGGCCGTCATGTGACGTCGCCGTTCCCGCGCGTCCCGTTCCGCGAGGCGATGCTGAAGTACGGCTCCGACAAGCCGGACCTGCGGGCCCAGCTGGAGCTCGTCGACATCACCGACATCTTCGAGGGCTCGGAGTTCAAGGCGTTCGCCGGCAAGCATGTGCGCGCGCTGCCGGTGCCGGACGTCTCGGCCCAGCCCCGAAAGTTCTTCGACCAGCTCGGCGACTACGCCGTGTCCCAGGGTGCGAAGGGCCTGGCCTGGGTGCGCGTCGGCGAGGAGGGCGCGCTGAGCGGCCCGATCGCGAAGTTCCTCACCGAGGAGAACGTCGCGGAGCTGACCAAGCGGCTCTCCCTGGCGCCCGGCCACGCGGTGTTCTTCGGTGCGGGCGAGTTCGACGAGGTTTCCAAGATCATGGGCGCGGTGCGGGTCGAGGCCGCCAAGCGTGCCGGTCACTTCGAGGAGAACGTCTTCCGCTTCTGCTGGATCGTCGACTTCCCGATGTACGAGAAGGACGAGGACACCGGCGCGATCGACTTCTCCCACAACCCCTTCTCGATGCCGCAGGGCGGCCTGGAGGCGCTGGAGACCCAGGACCCGCTGGACATCCTGGGCTGGCAGTACGACATCGTCTGCAACGGTGTCGAGCTGTCCTCCGGAGCGATCCGGAACCATGAGCCGGAGATCATGCTCAAGGCGTTCGAGATCGCGGGCTACGACCGTGAGACGGTCGAGGAGAAGTTCGCCGGCATGCTCCGCGCGTTCCGCTTCGGCGCCCCGCCGCACGGCGGCATCGCGCCCGGCGTCGACCGTATCGTCATGCTCCTCGCCGACGAGCCCAACATCCGCGAGACGATCGCCTTCCCGCTCAACGGCAACGCCCAGGACCTGATGATGGGCGCGCCGACGGAGCTGGAGGAGGCCCGCCTCAAGGAACTCCACCTGACGGTGCGCAAGCCGCAGCCGAAGTAGCCCGACGGCATCTGCGAAGGGGCCCGGAACCGCCGTCTCGGCGGTTCCGGGCCCCTTCGCCGGCGTTTACGCCGGGTGTACGAGGTCCCTACGCTTCCACTCGGTCCACTCCTCGGCGCAGGTGTCCTGGTGCGTCAGGAGCCAGCACTTGAACCCGTAGCACACGAGGTCGATCTCCGCGTCGGACAGGCTCGCGCGTGCACCGATGTCCGAGAACTTCTCCCGGAACGCCGACAGGGCGCTGCTCACGGGGAGGCCCGCGACCACCACGGCCGTGATCAGGGCGGTGCAGACGTCCCAGAGCTCCGCCCTGAACTCCGGCTCAAGTTCCACGAGGTACTTCTTCATGCCGGTCCGGAGGAGCCCGGCTCCCGGGTGAACAGGTCCTCCGCGCGCTCCACCGTGCCGGAGCGGTCGAGCCAGTCGTTGAGGCGGTCGAGGTCGGTGCAGGTGAGGATGCGCTGACGGACGTCGTCGGAGAGGGGGAGACCGCGTACCTCCAGGACGCGCAGGATCCCCCTGGCCTCGCCCCTGGCCTCGCCCCTGGCCTCCCCCCGGGCCTCGCCCCTGGCCTCGCCCCGGGCTTCGCCTTCGGCCTTGCCCTCCAGGTACGTCTCCTCGAAGAGCGTTCCGTGCCCCGGGAAGTAGGTGGCGGCGTTCTCCATCAGTTTCCTCCAGTTCTTCCTGGTCGGAGTGGACTCCAGACCTACCTCTACCACCTCGAACCAGTACTTCGTGGTGTCCCGGTCGAAGGACGCGAGCCCGCGGGCGACCGTTTCCAGTTACGCCCAGCTGTTCGCCTTGTCCGGGTCCTTCTTCGTCTGGGCCTCGATGGCCAGGACGAAGTGCTCACCCATGTCGGGCTCGAACATGAGGACCGTGTCCGCGCGGCGCTCCATCGGGCGGATCTCGGTGACGTCGGCGGAGAGCTCGTGAAAGTCCGTCTTCACGGGCGGCGGAAGGCCCAGTGCTTCGAAGACGGGCGTGAGGGCCTCCGGGTGCTTCCGGAAGAGCTGGTGGGAGGCCTCGTGTGTTGCTGTGACCATGAGCGCAAGCCTGATGCGCCCATGGCCTATGCGAAGGGCATATGTGGCACATTCACCCGATCGGGTCAGCGGGCCACGAACTGGGTGAGGATGGCCTGGACCTCGTAGATGTCGACGCCCTTGGTGAAGGTCTTCTGGATCGGGGTCGCGGAGCCCGAGAGCCAGATCTTCAGTTCGGCGTCCAGGTCGAAGGTGCCGGCGGTCTCCACCGCGAAGTGGGTGATGCTGCGGTACGGGATGGAGTGGTACTCCGTCTTCTTGCCGGTGATGCCCTGCTTGTCGACCATGATCAGGCGGCGGTCGGTGAACAGGATGGTGTCGCGGATCAGCAGGAACGCGGCGTGCACCTGCTCGCCCTGGCCCATCAGACGGGCGTAGTCCTGCTGTGCCTGGGCCGGGTCGATGGTGTGTGCGTTGCCGAAGAGTGCCATGGAACGGGTCCCCCCACGGGTGTGGTGACGGCGGCCGGGCGCCGGCCGTCCTCACGCGATCTTCGCAAAGGGAGGGGCCCGGGAGCAGGTTCGGCCCTCTCCCGGGCCCCTGCTGTGGCGGACGTGTTACGCGGTCGGCTTCTCCCCGGGACGCGGGAAGAAGACCGCGCCCTGTCTCGTCGTCGCACCGGCCGGGCGCTGCCTGCAGGGGTCGGCCCGTGTACCGGGCCAACCCTGTCAAGGTTCCGGGCTACTCGTCCTCGAAGATGTCTTCGGCCGTCGGGGCTGTGACGGCACGCTCGAGCCAGTGGCTCAGGATCTCGAGGTCGTCGCAGTCGGTGACGCGTTCCCGCACTGCTTCCGGGATGTCCATGCCGCGCACTTTGAGGATGTGCAGGACGTCCTCGGCCCGGCCCTGGGCTCGACCCTCGTCGCGGATTTCCTCGGAGAGGTCAGACTTGTAAAAGGAGAGGTCCACGGTCACCAGTTTCCTCCACAGGTGTGCGGCCGGGTGCTTGCCCAGGCCTTGTGCGATGAGTTCGATGATCGGGTCGGCGATGTTCTGCGGAGTGTCCCGCAGAACGGTCGTCATGGATTTCAGTATGGCCCCGGCGTCCGGATGCGTGGCGTGGGTGATCGCCGACAGTGTGGCGAGGGCGAGGTCCTTGCGGACTTCGGCCGGGTCGGTGATCACCGGCATGTTGTGCGGGCCCGCGACCAGCGGCCGCAGCGTCAGCAGGGGCCACTGGCGGGGGCCGAAGCTGACCTCACGCGCGGCCCATTCCGCGGTGGCGCGGTCCTGGCAGACGACCAGCAGCAGCGGCTGGAGCCGGTACTTGTTGAGGATGTAGGAGGCGTAGTACGCCCAGCTGGCGGGCTTGTCGGGGTTCTTCCCGCTCTGGGCCTCGACCGCGAGGAGCAGCGGCTCGCCGTCCTCCGGGTCCAGCCGCAGAAGGGTGTCCACGCGGCGTTCGACGGGGCTGGTCTCGGTGAGGTCGTTGGGCAGGACGGTGATTGAGGCGGGCCTGGGGAAGTCGATGCCGAGCACCTCGGACACTCCGGAGAAGAGGTCCGGGTACTGCTGGAAGATGCGGTGCATCGCCTCGTGGGGCGAGCTGACCATAGGGATTCCTGTGGGACGGAGGGACGGGTGACTCGTCAGGCGGGTGTGAGTGACGGTTGGCAGAGTGAGAGGCAGCCCTGGCAGTGGTGGGGGTCGGGGCCGCGGTAGGCGTGGTCGCAGGTGTCGCAGTTGCGGAGGGGGTGCCGGACGGGCGGGGGCTGCTCGGGGGCGCGATAGGGCGGGAGGGGCGGGAGTTTGGCCGTCAGGCGGTGGGCCAGGAAGGCGGCGGGCCGGATCAAGGGCTCCCTCGGCAGGTCGTCGGCCAGGGCCTTGCGTACGGCGGTGGGGGTCAGGTCGCGCTCCAGCCAGGCGACGACACCGGGCGCGAGGTGTTGGGCGTCGGTGGCGGATAGCAGCAGGCGGGGGTCCTCGCGGCGCAGGCCGGCGAGGACCTCGGTGGCCGTCTGGAGGAGGTCGGGGGAGGTGTAGCCGGGCTTCGGCACGGCGGGGAGGGCGCGGCGGCGTGCGGGTTCCTGCTGCGGGGCGGTGGCCGCGCGGCGGGCAGGGGGGCGGGCCGGAGGGCTGGGCGTCCCGCCTGGTTCGGACGGGGCGTCGCGTCGGCCGGGCTGGTTGCAGGAGACGGTGCGGGTGACGATGCGGCCGGCCGGGGTGCGTTCGCGGGTGCGGCGCAGGTAGCCGTGGGTCTCCAACTCGCGCAGGGCGGCGGCGATCCGGGTCGGGCCCTCGGGGAAGCGGGCGGCGAGGCTCTTGATGCCGATGGGGGCGCCGGTGGGGAGTGACTGGATGTGGCACGCCAGTCCGATCGCCAGCAGGGAGAGGTCCGGGTGCTGGGCGAGGTGGTTGCCGATCACCGTGAAGCGGGTGGTGTGGCGGGCGTTGTCGTGGGTGACTCCGCCGGGGTGCCGCTTCGTGCGGGTGTGGTGGGAGGGGTTGGAGGGGTGGTTTTTCCCGTCGTTACGGGACTGGGCGTGCGGGGGCACGCTAGTGTTTTGGGTGTCCATCGGAAGGTCTCGTCTTCCTTGGTGGGTAGGCCCTCGCACTGGGAGGTTCAGTCCCGGCGGGGGCCGTTTACGTGTGTGGGGCTGTGTGCCGTGCTGCGCTGAGCGTAGGGCAGGCAACCTGTGGCATATCCACTCCAGTTGGTGATGTTCACCCGCGCGAGTGAGCGTGCGCCGTGGGCGGGAGGGGTGGGGCTTGGTGGGGTTTCTTTCTCTCCCGTGGTCCTTGGGAAAGACGGCCGACGGCACCGGAACCCGACCGGGTGGGTTCCGGTGCCGGTATCGTTTCCGCAGGTCAGGAGTCCGGAAGATCAAGTTCCGCCCATACGGTCTTGCGGGGGACCGGTCCGAGCCGCACACCCCAGCGGTCGGCGAGGGCCTCGACGAGGAGCAGGCCGCGTCCGGACTCGGCGTCGGGGGCGGGCACGCGGCGGCTCGGGAGGTCGTCACCGCGGGTGTCCGTGACCTCGATGCGGAGGGTTCCGTCGCGGTCCAGGAGTGCGAGGCGGAAGTCGCGTCCGGCGAGCCGGCCGTGGGTGGCCGCGTTCAGGCTGAGTTCGGCGACGAGGTGTTCGGCGGCCTCGGCGGCGGGGTGGGGCAGGTCCCGGTCACGCATCCAGTCCGCGGCGAGCAGCCGGGCGAGGCGGGCGCCTCGGGGCGTGGGTGACAGGAGCACGCTGAAGTGGTCGGTGGGTGACAGAAGTTGGGTGGACTTTTCGCTGTTCACGTGACCGAGAGTGGCGGGACGTGCTTACCGTTAATAGTGACAGCGCCGATACGTAGGGTGACTGTCGGGGCTTGTCGGCCGCTGTCCGAACCGTCGGAAACCGGCCTGCGGGCGGAGGCGTTACGGCACGGCGGTACGAAAGAGGAGTGCGGTATGTCGGTGGACGGCGAGGCGGTACGGCTCCGGACCGAGACGGAGGAGGACGAGCCGGGGTGGGAGGTGGACCCGGACGACGAGTGGGGGGTGGCCGTTCTCACCACGGTGGGGCGTCAGTTGAGGCTGCGGCGGGAGGCCGTGGGCATGCGGGTCGCCGACTTCGCGTCGGCGGTCAGGTACGGGGACGACCTCGTCTACAAGGTCGAGGGCGGCAAGCGGATTCCCCGGCAGGAGTACTTGGACAGGGCCGACGAGGTGCTGGACGCAGGCGGACTCATCGCGGCGGCCTGGGAGGACGTGAAGAGAGTCCGGTATCCGAAGAGGGTCCGGGAACTGGGAAAGTTGGAGGCTCAGGCGGTCGAGGCTGCGCTGTACAGCAACCACAACATCCACGGTCTGTTGCAGACCGAGGAGCACATGCGGGCCCTCTTCGACGCGTGGCTACCTGCCTACTCGGATGAGGAAACGGAACGCATGGTGGCCGCGCGGATGGCCCGTCGTTCGATCTTCGAGCGGTCACCGGCGCCGACGCTGAGTTTTGTCCAGGAAGAGGTGACGCTGCGGCGCCCGGTCGGGGGCAGAATGGTTTGGCGACGGCAACTCGAACGTCTGCTGGAACTCGGGCAGTTGCGGAACGTCTCGATTCAGGTGATGCCGACTGACTGTGAGGATCACTTCGGCACGGGCGGGCTGATCGAGGTGCTCAAGTTTCCGGACGGTACGGCGGTGGGGCGCTCCGAGGGTGCCTTCAGTGGCCGCCCTGTGTCCGAGCCGAAGCAGCTCAGGATCCTTGAACTGCGCTATGGCATGATCCGGGCGCAGGCTCTCACGCCCCGCGAGTCGCGCGCCCTCATCGAGCAGATGCTTGGAGAGACATGATCGACACCTCTACCAGCCACGACGCTTCTACGCTGATCTGGTTCAAGAGCAGCTACAGCAGCAGCGGCGACGGCAACGACTGCATCGAGGTCGCCACGGCCCGTGATGTGGTGCACGTCCGGGACTCCAAGGACATAGGTGGTCCTCAGCTCGTGCTTACGCGCCACGCGTGGTCGGACTTCGTGACACACGCGTCGGGAAGCTGACCCTTCAACTACGCATGGCCCCGCGCCTGGTTGTACTGGAGGCGGGGCATGTTGGTGTGCGGCTCAGAACAAAGCGTCGGCGCGGAGGCCCGGAAACAAGCGGTTTCCGGGCCTCTGGGCGTGCGTCGTACGACCTATGCGGTCGGCTTCTCCTCAAGGCGGGGGAAGAGGACCGCGCCCTTGGTGACCGTCGAGCCGGCGGGCAGTCGGCCCCAGTCGGCGGCCTCCTGGACCTTCTGGTCGGCGAGTGCGCCGAGGGACGCGTCCGCGCCGAGGGAGTCCCAGAGCTTCTGGGAGGTCTCCGGCATGACCGGGTTGAGGAGGACCGCCACCGCGCGGAGCGACTCCGCGGCCGTGTAGAGGATCGTCGCGAGGCGGGCCTTGCCCTCGGGCGAGTCGTCCTTGGCGACCTTCCAGGGCTCCTGCTCCGTGATGTAGCCGTTGACCTGCTTCACGAAGTCGAAGACGGCCAGGATGCCGCCCTGGAAGTCCAGCTCCTCGCCGATCTTGCGGTCCGCCTCCGTGACGGCCGTCGTCAGGCCGTCGTGGATCGCCTGCTCGGCCTCGCCGTCGGCGGTCGACGCCGGCAGCTCGCCGCCGAAGTACTTGCCGACCATCGCGGCCACGCGGGACGCCAGGTTGCCGTAGTCGTTCGCCAGCTCGCTGGTGTAGCGGGCGGAGAAGTCCTCCCAGGAGAAGCTACCGTCCTGGCCGAAGGCGATCGCGCGCAGGAAGTACCAGCGGTACGCGTCCACGCCGAAGTGCGAGGTCAGGTCCTGCGGCTTGATGCCGGTCAGGTTGGATTTCGACATCTTCTCGCCGCCGACCATCAGCCAGCCGTTCGCGGCGATCTTCCCGGGGAGGGGGAGGCCCTGTGCCATGAGCATCGCCGGCCAGATGATCGCGTGGAAGCGGAGGATGTCCTTGCCGACGAGGTGTACGTCGGCGGGGAAGGTCGACTCGAACTTCTCCGGGTTCTCGTTGTAGCCGACGGCGGTGGCGTAGTTCAGCAGCGCGTCGACCCACACGTAGATGACGTGCTTCTCGTCCCACGGGACCGGCACGCCCCAGTCGAACGTCGAGCGGGAGATGGAGAGGTCCTGCAGACCCTGGCGGACGAAGTTCACGACCTCGTTGCGCGCGGACTCGGGCTGGATGAAGCCCGGGTTGGCCTCGTAGTGGGCGAGCAGCTTCTCGCTGTACTCGCTCAGCTTGAAGAAGTAGTTCTCCTCGCTGAGGATCTCCACCGGCTTCTTGTGGATCGGGCACAGTTTCTGGCCCGCGTAGTCGCCCTCGCCGTCGAGCAGCTCGCCGGGGAGCTTGTACTCCTCGCAGCCCACGCAGTACGGGCCCTCGTAGCCGCCCTTGTAGATCTCGCCCTTGTCGTACAGGTCCTGCACGAACTCCTGGACGCGGTCGGTGTGCCGCTTCTGCGTGGTGCGGATGAAGTCGTCGTTCGCGATCTCGAGATGCTCCCACAGGGGCTTCCAGGCCTCCGTGACGAGCTTGTCGGCCCAGGCCTGCGGGGTGACCCCGTTCGCCTCGGCCGTGCGCATGATCTTCTGACCGTGCTCGTCCGTGCCGGTGAGGTACCACACCTTCTCGCCGCGCTGGCGGTGCCAGCGGGTGAGCACGTCGCCTGCGACGGTCGTGTAGGCGTGGCCCAGGTGAGGAGCGTCGTTGACGTAGTAGATGGGGGTCGAGACGTAGTACGCCTTCGTCCCCTGCTTCTCTGATCCAGTGGCCGCCATGGTCGAAATCCTACTGGGCGGGCAGGGGTCGGCTCACACGCGTTTCGGGGGGCGGACGGGAGGTCCGTCCGCCCCCCGGAGGCAGGGCAAGGGCATGGGGAAGAGGGAAGGGACAGGTAGGGGACAGGGAGGGGGGTGAGGGCGGGGGCTACGGGCGCCAGGAGGCCAGTACGCCTTCGTACAGCTCCGTGTCCGTGAGTTCGCGGGGGGTGGGGCCCGCGTGGAAGAAGGAGGTGTTCTCCGTCTTCAGCTTGCGGAGGTAGTCGAACGCCTTGTTGTCGTGCTCGCCGAAGGCGACGAAGGAGAAGAACACCTGGGGGTGGCTCTTCGCGGCCTCGGTGAGGGCCTGGGTGGCGGGGGTCTTGGCGTCGGGGGCGCCGTCCGTCTGGAAGACCACCAGGGCCGGGGTGCCGGCCGCTTCCTCGGCGTGCCGGGCGAGGACCGCCTCGACGGCGGCGTGGTAGCTCGTACGGCCCATGCGGCCGAGGCCGGCATGCAGCTCGTCGATCTTGTTCTCGTGGTCGGTGAGGGTCAGCTCGCCGGTGCCGTCGAGTTCGGTGGAGAAGAAGACGACGTGGACGGTGGCCTCGGCGTCGAGGTGGGCGGCGAGGGCGAGGGTCTGCTCGCCGAGTGCCTGGGCGGAGCCGTCCTTGTAGTACGGGCGCATGGACGCGGAGCGGTCGAGCACGAGGTAGACCTTGGCACGGGTGCCGGTGAGGTCGTGCTTGTCGAGGGTGGCGGTCGCGGCTTTGTACGCGGGGGCGAGGGCGGTGTTGCGGAGCTTGGTGGCGGGGGTGGCGGGGGTGTTCGCTCCGGCCTTGGCCTCCGGCTCCGGCTCGGCTTCTGCCTCCGGCTCGGGTTTTACGTCGGCCTCGGCCTCGGCTTCGCCTTCGGCCGGGGAGTCGTTCCCACCCGCACCGCCCGTGCGGGTCTCGTCGTCGGGTGCGGGTGGCCCCTGTGGGGCGTCCTCGCCGTTGGCGGGTGCCGGTGCGGCTGAGTCCTCGGCGGGGAGGGCGGCGGGCTCGGGGGTTGCCTCCGGCTCCGGCTCGGCCGTCGGCTCTGCCTTTGCTTCCGGCTCGGGCGTCATCTCGGCCTCGGGCTCGGGCTCGGGCTTCGCCTCGGGCTCGGGCTTCGCTTCCGCTTCTGCCGTGGGCTCGGGCTCAGCTTCCGGCTCGGGCTCGGGCGTCACGTCGGGCTCGGCCTTTGCCTCGGGCTCCGGCTTCGCCTCGGACTTCGCTTCGGCCTCCGGCTTCGCTTCCGCGTCGGCGTCTGCGGTGGGGTCCGGCTCGGCCTTCGGTGCGGCTTCTGCCGTGGGCTCCGGCTTCGGTTCCGGCTCGGGGGTCGGTTCCGGCTCGGGGGTCGGTTCCGGCTCGGGCGCGGTCTGGGCGGCCTCGGGCTCGTTCGCCGGGGCGGGGTCCGCCTCGGGCTCGGGCTCGTTCGTCGGGGTGGGGTCCGCCGGTGCCGTCGAGGCGGGGGTGGTGCTCGGCTCCGCCGTGCGGGGCGGGGTGTCGGGGGAGCGGGTGGGCTCGGGGACCGTGATCTTGTCGAACGCGGCACTGACGAGGTCGTGCTCTTCCCGGGGTTCCGGAACCGAGGGCGTGGCCGGTGCCGGTTCGCGGGACGGGGACGGAATGGTCGGGTGTGTGCTCGCGGCCGGCTCGGGCGATGTCGGAGCGGCCGTTTCCTTTGGCTCGGCGGCCTGCGCCGTACCCTCCGCTTCGGCGGGCGTCGCTTTGCGTGACCGGCCGAACGCGTTCCGCAGGAGAGTGAGAATGCCCATGTGCGCAACCCTTCGCGTGAGTTGATACCCGTAATCCCTGGCCAGGACGGACACGTAAGGTTAGCGGCCCGCAAGGGCGATCTTGGGCAGGGTTGGGTTAGCGGAATCCTATGTGTCAAGGGCACGATCCGGCCCGCTGCGGACGGCCCCCGCCCGCCCGGCGCAACTCCCTTCATGCTGCCGCAGGTTCACTCGCCGTTCACCCGTGCGCCCGGCTGCCGCACATATGTGCTCCTACGGTCACGCTGACACCCCGGGCATCCAAGGAGAGAACACGTGCGAAAGCTGCTGCCGCTGATCGGAACGCCGTCCGGTTCGCACCCCGGCGGACGGTCCGCCATGACTTGTCGTTTCCGGTGTGGTGACGCCTGCTTCCACGAGGTGCCCAACACCAGCTCCAACGAGTACGTCGGTGACGTCATCGCCGGCGCCCTCAGCCGCCGCTCCATGATGCGCGCCGCCGCCGTCGTGACCGTCGCCGCGGCCGGCGCGGGGGCGGTCGGTGTCGCGACCGCCCCCGAGGCTCAGGCGGCGCCTGCCGCGAAGGGCCGCCACCACCACAAGCCCAAGAGCGCCCGCGGTCTGCGGTTCACGCCGGTCGCGCCCAACACCGCCGACGCCGTCACCGTGCCGGAGGGTTACCGGCAGAACGTCGTGATCCGCTGGGGCGAGCCCATCCTGCGGGGTGCGCCCGCCTTCGACCCGGAGCGGCAGAGCGCCAGGGCGCAGGCCGGACAGTTCGGGTACAACTGTGACTTCCTCGCGCTGCTGCCGCTGCACGGTGAGCGCGGTCGGCAGCTCCTCGTCGCCAACCACGAGTACACCGACGAGATCCTGATGTTCCGCGACTACGACGCGGCCAACCCCACCCGCGAGCAGGTGGAGATCGCCTGGGCCGCGCACGGGCTCGCCGTGGTCGCCGTCGAGGAGGAGCGCGGGAGCGGCAGGCTGACGCCCCTCACCCGGCACCACCTCAACCGGCGGCTCACCGCCACCTCCGAGTTCCGGCTGACCGGTCCTGCCGCCGGTTCCGACCTGGTGAAGACGTCCGCCGACCCCAGCGGCACCAAGGTGCTCGGCACCCTCAACAACTGCGCCGGCGGCACCACCCCGTGGGGCACGACCCTGCACGGCGAGGAGAACTTCAACCAGTACTTCGCCCACGGCAGCAGCGCCACCGACAAGCGGTACGGGATCGGCACCGGCGGCACCGAGCGCAAGTGGGAGCGGTTCGACAAGCGGTTCGACCTCGCCCAGGAGCCGAACGAGGCACACCGCTTCGGCTACGTCGTCGAGCTCGACCCGTACGACCCCGACTCCGTCCCGCGCAAGCACACCGCGCTCGGCCGGTTCAAGCACGAGGCGGCCACCGTGCGGCTGACGCACGACGGGCGGCCGGTCGTCTACAGCGGGGACGACGAGCGGTTCGACTACTTCTACAAGTTCGTCGGCAGCAAGCGGATGCGGCACGGCAACAGCCGTTCGGCGCGCGAGCACAACCTCTCGCTGCTCGACGAGGGCACGCTGTACGTCGCCAGGCTGACGGGCGACTCGCCCGCCATGGAGATCGACGGGACGGGCAAGCTGCCGAAGGACGGCGAGTTCGACGGCAGCGGTGAGTGGATCCCGCTGGCCACCGCCACCGCCGACGGCGCCGTCTCGCATGTCGCGGGCATGACCGCCGAGGAGGTCTTCGTCTTCACGCGCCTCGCCGGGGACAAGGTGGGCGCCACCAAGATGGACCGGCCCGAGGACATCGAGCCCAACCCGGTCACCGGCAAGGTGTACGTCGCCCTCACCAACAACTCGCGGCGCGGTGTGGACGCCAACCCCAAGGCGGACGAAGCCAATCCGCGCAACGCCAACAAGCACGGCCACGTCCTGGAGCTGACCGAGCGCTGGAACCGGCCGGAGAGCACCCGCTTCGCCTGGTCGCTGTTCCTGGTCGCGGGCGACCCGGAGGACCCGGCGACGTACTTCGCCGGGTTCCCGAAGGACTCCGTCAGCCCGATCTCCTGCCCGGACAACGTCGCCTTCGACGACCACGGCAACCTGTGGATCTCCACCGACGGCAGCGCCCTCGGCTCCCACGACGGCCTCTTCGGTGTCGCCACGCGCGGTGACCGGCGCGGTGAGCTGAAGCAGTTCCTGACCGTGCCGAAGGGCGCGGAGACCTGCGGTCCGATCATCCAGGACCGTCGGGTGCTGGTCGCCGTGCAGCACCCGGGCGAGGTCGACGGGGCGACGGTCGACCGGCCCGCCAGCACCTGGCCCGACGGGCCCGGCAGCTACGTCCGTCCGGCCGTGGTCGCGGTGTGGCGCGCGGACGGGCGGGACATCGGCGTCTGACGCCCGCGCTCCGGGGGGTGGCTGGAGGCCCGGCACCGGTCCTCCAGCCCTTCCCGGTACGCCGGGCCCTGCACCCAGGGCTACGCCCTGTGCAGCGTCAGGTCGACCAGCAGGGCGCGGTGGTCGGTGTCCGGGAGGGTGAGGAAGCGGGCGCCGGCCGCGGCGAACTCCTCGGACACCAGGACGTGGTCGATCTGCGCGCCGAACGCCGGGGTGGTGCGGGACGGCCAGGTCGGGGTCCGGTCGGCGCCGTCGAGCCGGGCCGCGTCGCGCAGGCCGGTGTCGAGGATGCGACGGAACGCCGCGTGGTCCTGGGAGGCGTTGAAGTCCCCGGCCAGCACGGTCGGGCCGTCCGCGGACGCGGCGGCGGCCGTGTCGCGCAGCCGGTCGAGCTCCCGCTGCCACAGGCGGACCTGTTCGGGCAGCGGCGGCATGGGATGGGCGAGCTGGAGCCGTATGGTGTGTCCGCCGACGTCGGCCACCGCGCCGGGCATGCCCATGGTGCCGGGGACACCGTCGGTGGCCTTGAGCGGGAAGCGACTGAGGATGACCGAGCCCTCGGAACCGCCGCCCTCCACCGCTTGCCGGTGGGGATGGCTGTCCGTGAGCTCCCGCTTCAGGGCCGCGTCGCAGCCGTAGTCGCACTCCTGGACGAACACGACGTCCGGTTTCTCGCGGCGCACGGCGTCGATCAGCGCGCCGGTGGCCTGTCCGAACTCCACGTTGGCGGTCAGCACCCGCAGCTCGGCGACGGGGCGTCCCACCGGATCGCCGGTCTTCCCGTACGGCTCGATGAACCAGGCCAGCAGGCCGAGCAGGACCACACCCCACACCGCGCCGGTCCACCAGCGGGCGAGCAGGGTGAACAGCAGCCCGGCGGCCGTGGGGACCAGCAGCCAGGGCAGGAAGGCGAGCAGTTGGGGAACAGGGGTGATGCCGTCGGTGTCGGCGGTGCGGCAGCCGACGACCACACTCACCCCGGCGAACAGCAGCGCCGCGCACCAGGTACGGAACCGTCGCCCTCCCCCGGGCCGCCGTCCGCTCCCGTACCCGGTGACCGTCGGGTCGGCGGTCGCAGTGTCCAACGTTCAGGCCTTCCGTCCTCGGATGCTGTGCCCCCGCATCCTCCCTCAAGGACGGGAGAGCGTGGCGGGCGGTTGCCGGGGACGGCCGTCGGAGGCGGCTGACACGGCTGACGCGGCTGACGCCGTGGACGGCGGTTCGGGGCGGATTCCGCGGCGGCCGGTCAGCCAGGAGCACAGGGCCACGGTCAGGCCCAGCGCGAGCAGCAGCCAGGACGCGGTGCGCAGGGAGTCGGTGAGGGCGTCGTAGACCGCTGCCGCGGCCGGGCGGTGCGGGTGGGCGGGCAGATCGGCGAGGGTGAGCCGGCGGCCGAGGGGGATCGCGAGGAGCAGCAGCGCGCCGCCCAGCGCCGTGCCCAGACCGGTGGCGGTGAGCGCGCGGCGGCGGCGGGTGGCGACGGCGATCCCGGTGACGGCGAGGACGACGGCCGCCGGCGGCAGCCAGAGCGCGGCGGCGTCCAGCAGGTGGTATCCCCTGCGGAGTCCGGCCACCTCCTCGGCGGGCACCACCGCGACCTCCGTATGGGTGATGGGGATGCGGTGGGCGTAGGGCATGCGGTCGGCGGCGAGCCGCTGTTTCACCTGTGTGGTGACGCGCGCGAGGTCGACGGTGACCGGGCCCCGTGGGGTCGTGTCGTCGCGCAGGGCGTGCAGGACGGCGTCGTGGACGGCTCTGTTCCCCGCGTCCCATGCGGTGCGGAACGCGTCGGTGCGGGTGAAGGAGCGGACCGCGTCGCGGACGAATGGGGCGAGGGCGGCGTCCGCCGGGGTTCCGGGCTCGGGGGCCAGCTTCCGTACGGCCTCGTCCCCGACGGCGTCGGCGACCGCGTCCCGTACCGCGGGGTCGGTGGCCAGGGGGGCCATGGCGCCGACGTAGCGGCTGGTGTCGGCGAGGCCGAAGGCCGCCCAGGCGGCCAGGGTGGCGCAGGGGGTGAGGAGGCAGGCGAGGGTGAGGAGGGACGCGGACAGGGCGTTGCGGAGGTGCACGTCTTCAGGCAACGGGGTGGATGCGGGGTGGGCGAGTGGTGGGGGTGCGTACGGGGCACCGTGGGGCCCGAACGGGCGGTGGGCCGGGGTGGGCGGTTGGCCCCGGTTGGGTGCTGGGCGGGAGGTGTTGCGCACCCCGGCGCCTACGGGGTGCCGCCGCGCCCACCCTCCCCCACTCTCGGCTTCGCTCGAGCGGGGGGACCCCATCGCCCTGCGGCACGATTGCCCGCGGCTGGGGAGCCGTGGGGCACGGTTGTCCGCGGCTGGGGAGCCGTGGGGCACGGTTGTCCGCGGCTGGGGAGCCGTGGGGCACGGTTGTCCGCGGCTGGGGCGGGTCGCGAAGCGCGGGCGCCGTGCGGCTGGGTGGTGCGGGTGCCTGCGGCTGGGGCGCCGTGGGGCACGGTTGTCCGCGGCTGGGGAGCCGTGGGGCACGGTTGTCCGCGGCTGGGGCGGGTCGCGAAGCGCGGGCGCCGTGCGGCTGGGTGGTGCGGGTGCCTGCGGCTGGGGCGCCGTGGGGCACGGTTGTGGCTGGGTGGCCGTGGGGCACGGTTGTCCGCGGCTGGGGTGGGTCGCGGAGCGCGGGCGCCGGGCGGGCGGGTGGTGCGGGTGTCTGCGGCTGGGGCGCCGGGCGGGTGGGTGGTGCGGGTGTCTGTGGTTATGGTCGGTCGACGCGGTGGCCCTGGGCGTCCTCGCGGGTGTAGAAGCGGTAGAACATGATGCCGAAGACGCCTGCCGTGACCGCCAGGGCCAGGGCGGTGGAGCGCAGGACGCTGCCGCCGGACTGGCTGAAGAGGAAGCCGACCGCGATGCCGCAGAAGGCGGCCCACGCCACCGCGTGCACTTCGCGCCGGAGTTTCGGGGCCAGCGCCATGAGCGTCATGAGGACCACGGCGAACACCAGCGCGGTGAGGAAGCCGAACAGCAGGTTCCAGCCGGTGATGGGCCCGCCGTAGCGCCGGTTGGCCGCCGCCCAGTAGCCGTACACGAGCCCGAGCAGGACGGGCAGCACGACCAGCGCCGCGCGGTGGGCCCGCTCGCTCAAGAGGTCCGTGGTGCCGCCCCGCTCGATCGCTCGCCGGGGCCGGGGTGCCGCGTGCGCCATGAGAGCGCTCCTCTCTGATCGCCCCCGCCTACCAGAGCACACCCGCCGGGGTCCGACGGCAAGTCGGCCCGGAGAACGGATGCGGGCGGTGCGGCCCCGTGTTTCGCTGGGGCGGTGAGTCCGGGCAGCGGGGGACAAGGCCTGCACGGCCGGTACCCGCGGGCCGACCGCCGGGACGTCGTGTACTTGGAGCAGATGCTCCGGGTCGGGGGCCGCAGCGTCACCTGGGTGCCGCCGCTGCTGCTGCTCGTCGCCATCACGGTGACCGACTACAACACCACCGGCGAGTTCCGCATCATCTCCTGGATCGTGCTGGTGCCGGGCATCGCCGCCGCGATCTGCGGAGTGTGGACCACGGCCCTGTACGCCGTGCTCTCCATCGGCGCCTACACCTTCGTGGACAACGCCTGGCCGCACGAACTCCAGGCGGGGCTGCCGGACTTCATCCTCGTCACCACCGGCGGCATCCTCTCCACGCTGGCCTGTGCGGTGCGGGTGCGCGGGGAACGCCGCGCGCTGCACATGCGGGACGTCACCGACACCGTCCGCAGCACCGTGCTGCGTCCTCTGCCGAAGGACTGGGGTGGCCTGGAGCACGCCGGGATCTATCTCACCGCGGACGCCCAGGCGCGGGTCGGCGGTGACTTCTACGACATCCAGCCGAGCCCGCACGGCACCAGGGTGCTCGTCGGTGATGTGCAGGGCAAGGGGCTGGGGGCGGTGGAGACGGCGTCGGTGCTGCTCGGCACGTTCCGGGAGGCGGGTTTCCACGAGGCCGATCTGACGGTCCTCGCCGACCGGCTGGAGGCCCGGATGGTGCGCCACCGCGAGTACACCACGGCGCTCGGCCGGGCCGACGGCGACCGGTTCGCCACCGCCGTCCTGCTCGGGTTCCCGGCGGACCGTGACGATGTCGTGGACGCCGTCGTCTTCGGTCATGAGCCCCCGCTGGCCGTCGGCCCCGGCGGCGTACGGATCCTGCCGCTCCGGGGAGGGCTTCCGCTCGGCTTCCGTGACCTCTCCCCCGGGACGCCGCGGACGCACCGGGTGCCGCTGGCCCCGGACGAGACGCTGCTGATGGTCACGGACGGGGTGACCGAGGCCCGGGACGCCGACGGACGGTTCTACCGGCTCGCCGAGCATGTGGCCCGTGCGCTGTCGGCCGACCCGCGGATCGCCGCCCCGGCCCGGCTGGTCGCCCTCGTACGGGACGGCACGCTGCGGCACTGCCGCGGACATCTGGCCGACGACACCACCGCCTTCGCGGTACGGCGGACCCTCGCGGCGGGGAGCGAAGGGCACGAAGGGGGACGTTCACCGAACTGACCCCGTCCCTCGCGGCCGCAGCGGTTACCGTGCTGTTCCGTAACTGATCGACAGGGGAGGGGACCATGCCCGGAACCGTGCTGCTGCTGGCTGCCGCGCCGCTGGGCCGCGGGCGGCTGGTGGACGCGGCGTCCGTGCTCCCGGTCCTCGCCGCGGTGCCGCCCGCCGTGCTGTCCGGCACGGACACCGCGAACGTCGTCGAACTCGCCGACCCGCTGGAGCCGCAGGCCGTGCTGACCCGGCTGCGGGCGGCCGCCGCCGCGCCGGGGCCGCTGACCGTGTACGTCAGCGGCCAGCTCCAGCTCGACCGCCGGCAGCGGCTGCCGCACCTGGCGCTCGCCCGGACGACCCCGTCCACCGTGCGGTACACGGCGCTGCCCTGGCACTGGTTCCGGGAGGAACTGCGGCTGCGTCCGGCGGGCGCAACGACCCTGATCCTCGATCTGCACGCCGATCCGGAGAGCTGGCGGTCACTGTGCGCGTCGCGGCCACCGGGCCCGCCCCCGCTGGACTGCGGGCGCGACAACGCCGTCTACGGCCGCGTCGCACCGCCGCCGCCCCGTCGCGCGGTCGCGGCACCGGCGTACATGCGGGCGGTCGCGACGATTCTGCGCAGTGGACGGCGGCCGGCGGTCGCGGAGCTGCACGAGCAGGCGCTGGCGCGGATCGCGCCGGAGAGCGCGGGCACCGACTGGGTGCTGGCGCAGCCCGGCCCGGTCCCGGGCGACCCGCACGCCGCCGTCACCGCCGCCGTGCGCTCCGGCCGGCACGCGGACGCCGACGCGCTCGCCGCGCGGCTGGAACAGACGGCCCGGCTCGCCCACGGGCCCGTCTCCGAGGAGGCGATGCACTGGAGCGAGGTCCGGGCGGATCTGGCGATGCTGGCCGGGGACGCCGCGCGCAGCTGCCGTACCTGGCTGTCGGTGGCCACGGCGCGGCTGGCCGCGGGCCAGCCGGTGGACGCGCCCGCCGTCGAGGCCGCGGTGGACCGGGCGCACCACCAGTGGGGCCGGATCGAGGACCCGGCCCGTGCCCGTGAACTCGGACCGGTGCTGGCGGAGTTGCGCGGCCGTGTGCCGGGCAGGCAGGAGGGCGCGCTGGACCATGTGCGGCGGCAGCTACGGCAGTTGCAGACCCAGAGCTGAGTGACGTACGAACCCTCCCCAGCGGGCGACCGCGGTGCCATGATGGTGAGTTATGGCTGAGGGGGACGGTGTGGCCAACCAGGGTATCCGGGTACGTCTGGGCGGGACGGCGACCGAGCGGGACATCGGGGCGCTGCGCAAGTGGCTGGAGCGGGAGCAACCGCTCGACGAACGGGTGCGCGCGGGCGAGTTACGGATGTACGAGCGGCCCGGGACGGACGGCACCGGCGCCCCGATGGGTGTCGGCATGGACATCCTGCTCGTCGTCACCGGGGCCGGCGCGGCCGTGTTCTTCGAGGAACTGCTGGGCCAGGTCAAGCGGGCGGTGTCGGCCTGGCTTGCCAATCGGGGAGCCGTCGAGACCGGCGATCCGCCGGCCGCGGAAGTCGAACCGGTGAACGTCGACGACAGGTAGGCCGGTGGCCCCCTACGACCCGCGCGGGCGGGTGAACCGGGCGTTGCTGGTCGGCATGTCGGAGTACGACTTCACCGGGCCGCCGCACGGTGTGCCCGGCGACCTCCCCGCGGTCAAGCACAACGTGATCCGGATGCGTGAGGTGCTGGAGCGCGGCGGCGTTTTCGACGAGGGTGAGATCAGGGTCGCCCACTCGCCGTCCCAGGACGACTTCGGCGGGGCGCTGCACCGGGCGGCGCAGGAGGCGGAGGGGCTGCTGCTGCTCTACTTCGCCGGGCACGGCGCCATCCCCAGCGCGGCCGACGAGCTGCATCTGCAGCTGCGGAACGCCCGAGTGGTCGCGGAGGAACGGACCGTGTTTCCCGGCGCGGAGACGCTCACCACCGTCCTGACGGTGCTGACGACCAGCCGGGCCCGGCGGATCGTGGTGATCCTCGACTGTTGCTTCGCGGGCAACGCGGCCTGGGTCCTGGAGACCTTCCGTGAGAGATCGCGGGTGCTGCTGCTGATGAGCGTGCAGGCCAACAACCGCATCGACGCGGGCGACGGCCGGACGCCGACACCGTTCACCGCCGAACTCGTGGCGCTCCTGGGCGAGGAGACGAACGACGGGGTGCGGCTGTCGGAGCTCGCCGAGCGGCTGCGGGACCGCATGGCCGCGCGCGGCCACCGCACGATGCGCGGCGAACCGTGGGTGCCGCTGCTGAAGGCGGAGAACTCGGTGGACGTGCTGCTGACGCGGAAGCGGTACGGGCCGATGCCGTGGTGGGGCCGGATGAGGATCCGGTACGTTCGGGGGACCGGTCCTGGCGGGGGCCCGGTACGTTCGGGGGCCGGTCCGGACGGGTCCGGATCCGGAGGCGGTCCCGTGACCACCACCACGCCCGTCGTGACGCCCCCTCCGCCCCCTCCGCCTCCTCCGCCTCCTGGCGGCTCCGGCGGGGGACCCCCGGGCGGACCGTCGGGTGCCCGGACGCGCCCCTGGCCCCTGGGCCTTCTCGCCGCGCTGCTCGGCCGGTTACGTGCCGTCGTCTCCCGTACGGGCAACGCCCGGCCGACGGGCCGGCCGACGGACCGGGGCGGGACGGAGGACGGGACCCGGGGCGGAACCTCGGGCCGGGGCTCGGGCGGACGCCCGGCCGGAGGGTCCGGCCGCTCCTCCGGCCGGAGGAGCGCGCTGCGCGTCGTCCTCCCCGCCGTGTTCGTCGCCGGGCTCCTCGGCCTCGGCGGTTACGGCCTCCACGGGTTCATCGGCGCCGACAGCGCCCCCTGCGCCCCGGCGCTGGAGCTGCGGCTGCTGACCGACCCGGATCTGGAGGAGACCGTCCGCGCCGCCGCCGACGCCTATGTCACCTCCGACGAGAACACCACCGGCGACGGCTGCCGACGCACCGGTGTCACCGTCTACAGCGCGGGTTCCTCCGACGTGGTCGGAGCCCTGCGCAGCCGGACGGGCGCCTGGCACGAACCCCACGACGAGGACGTCAACCCGCAGCGGGACATCGGCCCCCAGCCGGACATCTGGATCCCCGCCTCCCGCGCCGACGCCGACCGGGCCGAGGACGGCCGGGACACGGACGCCGTCGCCACCCTGGAACCCGACGAGGAACCCCTCGCCTACTCCCCCGTCGTGCTCGCCGTCCCGCACGCCATCGGCTCCGAGGCCCTGAACGACCGCACCGGACGCACCCTGACCGAGATGATCGACGACCTCACCGCGCGGCACGGGAACGCCGCCGTGCGCCGTCCCGACCCGGAGTACACGGACGTGGGACTGCTCGCCACGGTCGGCCTGTACGGCGCCGAGGCGCGCGACGTCTCCCGCGGGGAACGCCTGGTCGAGCAGTTCGGGTCGCCCTCCCCCACGGCCGCCGACCTGCTGTGCACGCTGCCCGGGAACGACGCCGTGGACGACCGCACCGCCGCCCTCGTTCCGGAGTTCCTGCTGCGCAGCGGTGTCGGCTGCGCACGCACGGCGCGCAGTCCGCGGCTCGCCCAGTACCCCGAGGACGTGCCCGGCGTGGAGCCGGTGTTCGTGCGGGTCCGCTGGCGGAACGCGGACCGCGACGAGCAGGACCGGGACGCGTCGGTGGACGGGTTCCGCGCGTGGCTGACCGGTGAGGGAGGCCGGGCGGTGTTCGCCCGGCAGGGTTTCCGCGCCGCGGACAGCCGGGAACCGCTGGACCCGGACGAGGTCACCGAGCACGGCATGCTGAGCGCGCCCACTCCGCTCGACGAGTCGGCCGGCCGGGACGCGATGGCGCGGGCGCTGCGCGCCTACCAGGACGCCGGTGGCCCCGGACGGGTGCTGTTCCTGCTGGACAGCTCCGGTTCGATGGACGACCGGTGGGAAGGACCGAGCGGCGCACCCGGTCTGCTGCGGCAGTCGCTGGGCGGACTGGGCGGTCGGGACGAGTACGGGGTGTGGGCGGTGGCGGACATCGGCGGCCGGGCCCACGAGACGCTGCTGGACCTCGCCCCGCACCGGCGGGCCGACGCCGACCGCGCGGTCGGCACGGGCGCCCGGGTCCGGGACGCCGAGGCCGATCCGTACGCGGCGCTGCTCGCCGCCCTCGACGAGATGAAGAGCCGCGGGGGCGGCGACGGGCGCCCTCAGCTGATCGTGCACATTACCGACGACGAGGACAACGACCGACTGACCGGGGAGCGTCTGGACGAGGTCCTGGACCGGGCGCGGACGTCCCGTGTCCCGGTGACCGTGGTGTCCCTGCAGAACGGCGGCTGCGACCCGGACCGTGCCGACCACCGGATCGCCGACGTGAGCGGCGGGCGCTGCCTGGACGCCGGCGACGACCTGGGCGCGGACCTGCAGGACGAGGTCGCCCGCGCCGGAACGGGGGAGGGCTGATGGCCGGAGCGAGGGGAGGGCCGGTGGTCCGGCGGCTCGCCGTGCTGCTGCTGTCGCTGCTGCTGGTGCCGGTCGCCTGCACCGGGGGCGGGAGCGGGGACGGGGACGGTGGGCCGGCCTCGGCGGCCGCGCGGGACGTGCCCGGGACGATCGTCGTCGCCAGCGGCCGGGACGTCACCGGCACGAACGGCATACGCCGGCAGCTCATCGACGCCTGGAACCTGCGTGAGCAGCGGGCCGGCTCGCTGTTCCGGGCCCGGCTGGTGGAGCTCCCGGGCAGCGCCGACGAGCAGCGCAGCCAGCTGCTGGGCGCGCTGCAGTCCCGCAGCGCCGACTACGACGTGGTCAACCTCGACGTCACCTGGGTGCCGGAGTTCGCCGCGGCCGGGCTGATCAGGGAGCTGCCGGAGGACCTGGTCGACCGTGACGTCATCCCGTCCGTGGCCGGCACGGCCCGGTGGGACGGCACGGTGTACGCGGCGCCGTTCAACAGCGATGTCGGCCTGCTGTACTACCGGCGCGACTATCTGGACCGGGCCGATGTCGAGCGGCCCGACCCGCGCGACGGTCTCACCTGGGAGCAGCTGCGGGACCTCGTCGACGACCTCGACGCCCGTCTCGACCGGAGGGCCTACAGCAAGGGCTGGACCACCCAGCTGGCCGCGTACGAGGGACGTACCGTCAACGCGGTGGAGGCGTTCGCGTCCGCGGTGGAGGACTTCGCGCTGGTGGACGAGGACGGCCGCTACACGGGGACCGTCGAGGACCTGACCGCGGGGATCGCGGAGCTGCGCCGGCGCACCGAGCCGGCGTACACCCTCCAGGACGCCGCCCGCTCCGACGAGGCGGAGTCGCTGAACGACTTCACCGAAGGGCGTACGGCGTTCCTGCGGCACTGGCCGTACGTCTATCCGGCACTCTTCCGGACGTTCACCGAGGAGCAGCTCGGGGTGGCGCCGCTGCCCGGGAGGGCGGTGCTCGGCGGACAGAACCTCGGGGTGGCCGACGCGTCGCCGCGGCCCGGGAAGGCGGCCGACCTGATCCGGTTCCTCACCGGGCGACAGAGCGAGCGGTGCCTGCTGGAGGCCGGTTTCGCGGCCACCCGGACCTCGGCCTACGAGGACGACGAGCGGTGTACGGCGGTCACCGCCGCGCCGTCCGGGTCGGCGACGGGGGAGGGCGCGGACCCGGTGCCGCGCGACAAGGGCGGCCGTCCGCTCTACGCCGCGACCGTGCTGCAGGAGGCCCTGCGCGACGCGGTGCACCGGCCGAGGACGCCGCTGTACGGGGCGTTCACCCAGACCCTCATCACCCGGCTCGGACCGCTCGTCGGGGACGACCGGTCGGACGACGAGGAGCCGGAGGTACTGGCGGAGCGGCTGGACGAGGCGCTGCGCAAGGCCCTGCCCGGCTGACGGCCCGCCGTCGCGCCGCCGCTACCGGGACGCCGCTACCGCGCCGCCGCTTCCACGGGCACCGTGGTCTGCCGGTCCGGCTCGGGTCCTGCGGCCTTGGCCGGGCCCGCGTTCGCCGCCAGGACCAGCGCCGCGATCGCGGCGACGGCCGCGGCGAAGCCTCGGGCGTAACGCTCGGTGGTACGTGTGCGTTCCAGCACGGCGACCTCGCAACAGCGATGGGTTAAGCACGTTTAATTCACGGTTTAACCTAGAGGCTGCCGCACGCGAACGGCAAGGGGAGCCAGGGGAGTTGGCATGGGGGAGCGGGACGAGCAGGGGACCATCGGACGCCGCGTGCAGCAGTTGCGCGTACAGCGCGGAATGACCCAGAAACAGCTGGCCGAGCCGGTGTACACGCCCGCGTACATCTCCACCCTGGAGGCCGGCCGGGTGCGCCCCTCCGACGACGCGCTGCGGTATCTCGCCGACCGTCTGGGAGTCGAGTTCGACGAACTGACGACCGGGCGCCCGGCCCGTCTGGTGACCGAACTGCGGCTGCGGCTGACCGAGGCGCAGCGCACGCTCGCCGCCGGTGAGGCCGGGTCCGCGGTCGAGCAGTATGGCGGGCTGCTCGCCGAGGCGGAGACGCACGGCCTGGCCGAGGAGCAGGCCGCCGCGCTGCTCGGGCTCGGGGAGTGCGCGCTGGAGACCGGTGAACTGGACGAGGGCCGCCAGTACTTCGAACGGGCCGAGGCCCGGCTCGCCGACGCGCCCCTGACCGCCCGGGTCCCGGCGCTGCGCGGGCGGGCGGTGGCGCACTACCTGGCGGGGGAACTGCGGTACGCGGTCTATCTGCTGGAGTCCACGCTCGACGAGCTGAACCGGGGCGGCCTGCACGATCCGGACGCGCTGCTGCTGCTCTACGCCAGCGTGATCGGGCCGTACATGGACATGGGCGCGCACGCGCGTGCCGCGCAGGCGGCGGAGTTCGCGCTGGCGCTCGCGCCGCAGTCCGGCGACCCGGCGCTGGTGGCGCGCATGCACCGCTCCGTCGCCCGCACCCTGCTCGCCGAGGGCCGGCTGGCCGAGGCGGACGCCTCGCTGGCCAGGGCGGCGGAACTGTACCGGGGGCTGCGACTGCGCACCGAGCTGGCCAACTGCCACTGGATGCGCGGGTACGTGTACGCGCAGAACGGTGAACTGGAGCGCGCGGAGACGGAGATGCGCGAGGCGCTGGCCATGCTGTCCGCGACCCGCGCGGCCCTCTACAGCAGCCAGCTGACGGTCGAGCTGGCCGATGTGCTGCACCGGCGCGGCAGTTCGGGGGAGGCGGCGGACCTGCTGCGGGACGTGCTCGGAGGGCTGTCCCCCGAGCGTGGCGCGGTGCACGCGGCGGCCGCCCACCGGTTGCTCGGCATCATCGCCGAGGACGCCCGCCGGCCCGAGGAGGCGGAGGAGCACTACGTTCGCGCGCTGAGCCTGCTGGAGCGTGCGGGAGCCGCCGGTGACCTGGCCGACCTGTGCCGCCTCCTCGGCGACCTGCTCCGCCGCACCGGCCGCGTCGAGGCGGCCCTGGACGCCTACCGCACCGGACTGGGCCACCGTACGGCCCCGGGCACCACCACCCTGGGCCCGGCCCCGGCCCAGCCCCAGCTGTAACCGCTCCGACGCGTCCCCGCCTCAGCTGTATCCGCTCCGACGCGTCCCCGCCTCAGCTGTATCCGCTCCGACGCGTCCCCGCCTCAGCTGTATCCGCTCCGACGCGTCCCCGCCTCAGCTGTATCC